>JBBQDC010000089.1:0-11706 GCA_038319305.1 Actinomycetales bacterium
TTCGACCGGGTCGGCGTCACGGTGCCCGAAGACGGCGACTACGACACGGTCGGCGGTTTCATCGCCGACCAGCTCGATCGCATTCCAGAGCTCGGCGATGAGGTGCCCGTCGACGGCGGAACCCTGCGCATCGAACGCGTAGACGGCGTGCGCGTGCAGCGCGTGCGCTTCACGCCCACCGACAGCGCAGTGCTCTCCGTTACGACCCAGAAGGTCCTGATCCATGAGTGAGTACTGGCCGGGTCTGATCTGGCTCGTCGTGCTGTTGATCGTCAACGCCTTCTTCGTGGGCGCCGAGTTCGCCGTGATCTCGGCCCGCCGGTCTCAGATCGAGCCTCTGGCCGAGCGCGGCAACAAGGCCGCGAAGACCACCCTGTGGGCCATGGAACACGCGACCCTGATGCTGGCGACCAGCCAGCTCGGCATCACCGTGTGTTCTCTGCTGATCCTGAACGTCTCCGAGCCGGCCATCCACGGCCTGCTGGAGTACCCGCTCGCCCTGACCGGACTCTCCGAGGGTGCGATCAGCGTGATCGCCTTCGCGATCGCGCTCGCGTTGGTGACCTTCCTGCACGTGGTGTTCGGCGAGATGGTGCCCAAGAACATTTCCTTCTCCGTTCCCGACCGCGCCGCTCTCATCCTGGCGCCGCTGCTCGTGCTCGTGGCCCGCATCTTCAGCCCGGTGATCGTCAGCCTGAACTGGCTGGCGAACGGGGTGCTGCGCCTGTTCAAGGTGCAGCCCAAGAATGAAGCGACCAGTGCATTCACCCTCGACGAGGTTGCCGGAATCGTAGAACAGTCCACCCGTGAGGGTCTGCTGACGGATGCCTCGGGCACGCTCTCCGCCGCGTTCGAGTTCACCTCGAAGCGAGTCTCCGACGTGGAGGTGCCGATCGGTGACATGGTCTGCCTGCCGGCATCCGCATCGCCCGCCGACATCCAGCAGGCGGTGGCCCGCCACGGGTATTCGCGCTACATCCTCACCGACAGCGACGGAGAGCCTTCCGGATACCTGCACCTCAAGGATGTGATGGACCTCACCTCCGGGAGCAAATTCACGCAGCCGGTGCCGGCCAAGCGCATCCGTCGCCTGGCCTCGGTGTTCCGCGGCAGCGAGCTCGAGGATGCCCTAGCGTCGATGCGTCGCCTCGGCGCGCATGTGGCAACGTCGTACGACGTGGACGGGGCGGCCACGGGCGTGCTGTTCCTCGAGGACATCATCGAGGAACTCGTCGGGCAGGTCGACGACGCCACGAAGGTGTAGTCGCTGGCTCGCTCCCGGTCGAACCGTGGTCGTTGCCGGGTGAGGCCACCTCTGGTGGCCTCTTGCCGAGGCACCCGCCTCACGCCTACGCTGAATCATGCCTCACCTCACCGTTCCAGGCGCCTCGCTCTACTACGAGACGGCAGGCCACGCGTCGTCACCGGCGCTCCTATTGCTGCACGCCGGCATCGCAAATCTGCGGATGTGGGACCCGCAGATCGAGGCGCTGGCTGCCGGCCACTTCGTCATCCGTTTCGATAGCCGCGGGTGCGGCCAGACGACCACCGACAATGTGGAGTTCTCCCCACGCGCGGACGCCCGCGCGATTCTCGACCACCTCGGGGTGGCGTCTGCCACGTTGGTCGGGTGTTCGCGCGGCGGCGGAATCGCCATCGACCTGGCCGCGGAAAGCCCCGACCGCGTGAACGGCCTGGTGACCGTGGGAGCCGGACCCAGCGGGTTCCCCGACGTTGAACTGACCGATCTCGAGGACGCCCGATTCGACGAGCTGGATGCCGCATTCCACGCCCAGGACTGGCACCGGCTGGCGCGCCTCGAGGCGACGCTCTGGGCGTTTGGCCCACTGCGCAACGAGGCGGACCTCGACCCCGAATTCGTCGCCACGGCCTATGCGCTCAACCGCGTTAACGCCGCGCACGCGGAGGAGTCCCCGACGCCGATTCCGCTCGAGCCACCCGCCTTCAACCAGGTCAGCGATATCGAGGTGCCCGCGCTCGTCACGGTCGGCGAATTCGACATCACCCCGCACCTTGCAGAGTACGAGTACCTCCTGTCGACGCTTCCTGACATCACCGGCTGCACCTTCCGCGACACTGCGCACTTGCCGAGTGTTGAACGGTCGGCGGATTTCCAGCGTGTGCTCCTGGACTGGCTGGCGGTGCACAAGCTGTAGCCAATCGAAATTTGCGGGGCAAGCGGAGCGTCACACCGCGGTTTGAGAAGGTCAGGCTCCTGCGGGCGCCGCGTTTCCACCTCAAACCCGAGCGCAGCCTACAGCTTATTTCCACCCATTACCCTTGGGGAGTTCACATCCAGCGAGGGGCAACGATGTCACGGACCGATTCAGGTGACTCCTATGCGGAGTTCGCAGGCAACATCGCCTGGCCACGCAGTGCCGCGGAGCTCACCGACACGTCCCGCTGCCCGGCCTGCCGCGCCCTGCTGCGTTCCCCCCTCTGCTCGACCTGCGGGCTCGACCTGCGACACCCTGCCTCGACGCTGCTGCTGACCGCGTCGACGGATGCGGCCGCCGCCCTTGACCGGCGCCGGGAGCTGATCGGACGCATCCGTTTCGATGTCGCCGAAGCGCAGATGGCGGCGAGGGCGGCGGCGGCTGCCACCGCCGCCCGGACCGCACGCGCACCCGCACCCGCATTCGAGCCTCCCCGGCCGCCGGCCGCCGTTCGCCCGCCCGCGCCGGCTTCCGTACCGGCGGCGCCGCGGCGCTCGAGCGTGCAGATTCTGCTGCTACTCGTCGGCGTGACCCTGGTGTCGGTGGCGGCGATCTTCTTCCTCACGGTGGCCTGGCTCTTCGCCGGGCTCGAGGTGCGATCGGCGATCACCGCGCTGTTCACCGTCGCCGCGCTCGTCACAGCGGGCGTACTGCGGCGCAGACAACTCGTCGCCACGGCTGAGGGAATCGGCGTGCTCGCCATCGTGCTTGTGCTCCTCGACGCCTGGGCGCTGCGTGCGAACGACCTGTTCGGCCTCGCAGCCGCAGATGGACCGGCCTACTGGGGCGTCACTCTTTCGGCCTGCACCGCCCTGTTTCTCGGCTGGCACGCACTGACCGGACTCCGGGTCGCCAGCGTGGCCGGTTTCGCCCTCGCCGCACCGGGACTCGGTCTGCTCGCCGCCGGTCTCGCCGCCGGACAGCCGAACGCAACCCGCCTGTACCTCGGGTTCCTGGGTGCCGCGGTGGGTGCGCTCCTTCACCGCTTTACCCTGCCGAACCCAGCCGCATTGCCGACCTCACCGGCATCACCGGTCACCGGCGCGCGGCACCGTTCCTGGCCAGCGCTCGACCGCGTACCGGAGCGCCTGGCCCTGCTCACGCTGGCCGCCGTCGCGCTGGTCGGCGCCGGCCTCACCGCCCCGCTCGTCGACGAAGCTGCTGTGCTCGCCCCGCTCTGGACCCTGGGAGCCGTCGCGGTCGCCGCTCTGGTTCACCTGCTTGTGATCCTGCCTCGAGCGGATGCCGCGGCGCCCTACCGCCTGTTCGCCTACGGTTCTGCTGCCCTCCTCGCCCTGGCTGTCACCACCATCGCCCCGATCGTGGCCAGCCGCGCGGAGAGCCTGACGCTGGTGCTCATCCTGCCGATTCTGATCGCGGTCATGCTCTCGCTCGCCGCCGAACTGTTTGCGCGGCGTCGCACCGCCGGGCCAGTCCGCACGGCCGCCATCGTGACCGGGGCGACCGCCGCCGTGGTCGCGGCCAACGCCGCGATCCTCGTCGTTGGCTTTGCGGCCTGGCCGTTGGGCATCGCGGTGCTGCGCGGACTGGCAGCCAGCACGGAGCCGCCGGCGCACACCGTGGCGGACAACGCCTGGGCGCTCGGCACCCTGGCCACCGTCGGGGTGCTCGTCGGTCTCGCCTGGGCGCTGGGCGGCATCCTGAAACCCCGCCGGCGTGTAGTTGCCTCGATGTTCATGGGCGTCGTGGTGCTCCTGGTACCCTTCGCCGGCCCTCTCCTCGTGGTGACCGTGCTCTATGTGTTCCTCGGCACGGTCGCGCTGGCCGTTCTGCTGCTGAGCCGCCGAGGTCGGCTGCGGCTTGGCGCGTTCCGGCCGGTGATCGTGGCCTTTCTGATCCTGACCGAGACGTTCGGCTACGTCATCAGCTGGCACAGCAGCAGCAACTGGTGGATCGGCTCCGTCTCCGCGATCCTGGCCCTGTTCCTCGCCCGGCTGCTGCTCGATCGCAGCACGGCCGCCGTGGGCCGGGGCATCCTTCTGGCCGGGGCGATTGCGCTCACCGTCGTCGCCGCCCTCGTCACGCCGTGGGCCCTGACGCTGGCGGCCTCACCGTCCGAAACGGCCCTCATCGTCGACGGTCTGCGTGCCCTCGCGCTCACGACCGGTCTGCTGCAGCTCGCGGTTGCGTTCCCTGCGGGCCGCATTCTCACCGACACCGAGCGCCGGTGGGCGTTCTGGACGCTGCTGGCCCCGACCGTGGCGGCCGTCGCCCTGCCGGTCACCGGTCTCGCGGAGAGCCTCCAGGCCGGCGAGCGCGCCGCCCTGCTCCTGGGCTCCCCTGCCCTGCCGGTCGTGCCCACGGCGCTCCTGCTCGGAGCCATCGGGATCTGGCTGGGGCTGCGCGGCAACCCGGGCACCACCCGGATCGAGCGTGCCGTGGCCCTGGGCGCCGCCGCACCCACGCTGCTTGCACTGGCGTGGTCCGTGCGGCAAGCGACGGATGCCTCTGCCTCCGTTGACCGCATAGCCGTGGCGACCGCCGCGCTCCTCGTGTGCGCCGTCGGCCTCACGGGCCACACGCTTGTGGCCAGAGACAAGGCCCGCAGCCCCCGAGCGGGCACGGGCCGGCTGGCCCTCGAGGCCGGCGCCACCCTGATCCTGGTTCCTGGCACGCTCATCATGCTCGCCGGCGGGAGCCCCTTCGCCTGGCTCGTGCTGCTTCTGGCCGGTGTGACCGCCCTCGTCACGGCGGTCGCCCCGGACGGGCTCTTCGGCTCCCTTTCCCCGCGTCGCCATCTCGGCTGGCTTGCCCTGCTGCTCGGCACGGCCGGCCTGTGGTTCGGCCTGTCCCGCGGCGGAGCCGAGACCCTCGAACCCTACGTGCTCCCGGTCGCCGGTGTGCTGCTGGTTCTGGCCGTCCTGATCCGCCGGTTCGGCCGCAACCCGCGTGCCGACACGGCGAGCCCGGTGGCCGCGCTGCTCACCCTGGCCGGGCTCCTCGTGGCAATCGTGCCGCTGGCACTTGTCTCGGCCGTCGGCTCCCCCGTGCGCCCGATCGTCATCGCGGCGGTGTGCGCCGTGCTGCTGCTCGGCGCCGGCGCTGTGCGCTGGGCACCGCCAGGTTCGGCATACCTGGCCGCCGCCTGGGCAAGCGGGGCGATCGGACTCCTCGTGACAAGCGTCGTGCAGCTGGTGCGCGTGCTCGGCGAACCAGGCGCGCCCGACGCGCGGCTCGAATTCTGGTTGCTCCCTCTCTCCGTCGCGGTGGCAGGAACGTTCCTGCTCGCAACACGCACGGACCCGGTGACCCTGCGACCGCGCAGCATCGCGGGCATCACCGTGCTCGTGCTGGCGCTCGTGACCGTGACGGCGGCCGAGGTCGGCGCCTTCGCAGGGGCCGGCGCATCTGCTGACGCCGCCGTGATCGCGGTGCGCGCATCCGTTCTCGTGCTCGCCCTCTCGATCGCGCATGTGCTCGCCGTGTGGCGGCCGCACGCACCGCTCACCGTGGCCACCGGTTGGGTTGCCGCAGGGCTGGCCGGGTTCGCTGTGGTGTTCGCCGTGCGGACGGACGCCACGGCACCGTTCGAACTCGTCACCGTAACGCTCGGCCTCGCGATAGTCGTCGGCCAGGTGCTCGCCGGGAGAGCACGACCGGCGCATCCCGCCGCGGTTGCGCGTGTCACCGGCGCGCGTGATACTGCCGCGCCTGTCACCGTGGAGACCCGGTGGATCGCGACCGGGTTGGCCCTCGGGCTGCTGCCCAGCGCCGTGGTCGGCGGCACGGGCGATCTGCTCCGGCCCGTGCTGGCCCTGGCCATCGGCGGCGCGTTCGCCGCCGGCGGGGCACTCCTGCTGGCCCGGCCACGCTGGTCCTTCCTGGCCTGGCCGGCCCTCGGCATCGGCGCCCTCACTGTGGTGCTCGCCGCCGATGCACGCATCCAACCGCTGCTCAACACGACTCCGAACGGCCCCGACATTCGGCTCGAGGCGTGGCTGCTGCCCGCGGCGCTGATCATGCTGACCGTCGGCACGATTCTCGTGGCCGTCACCCGGCGCGCCGATGCGGGTGCCGTGCTGAATCGTGGCGGGGCGACGGATTCCCCCGTGCTGCGCCTCGGCTACGGCCTGGTGGTTCTGGCCATGGTCGGCGTTCTCGCAGCCGAGGTACGTACCCTCGGCTACGCGCCGTTGGCGCCGATCCGGGTGATCCTGCTCGCCTGGACCTTCTCCGCGCTGCACCTCGCGGCATTCTGGTTCGACGACAGCCGACTGGGCCGCCTGGTCGCCTGGGTGGCCATCGGTGCCGGCGGCATCGCAGTGGTCGCCGGGTTTGCGCAGTCCGCACCGGACACGGTCGAGATCGTGAGCGTCCCGCTGGCGATCGCCCTACTCGCGACCGGCTGGCTGCACCTCGACGTTGCGCCGGCCTCGCGCAGCTGGCGTTGGCTCGCGCCCGGTCTACTGGTGCTTCTGGTGCCGTCGTTGCTGCTCGACTTCACCGAGAGTCCGCTCTGGCGTGTTGTGGGCCTCGGCCTCGTCGCCACCGGGGTGATCGTGGTCGGCGCCGTGCGCAAGCTGCAGGCGCCGTTCGTGATCGGCGCGGTCGTGCTGCTGGTGCACGCGGTCGCGCAGCTCTGGCCCTGGATCTCGCTGGCCTATGGCGCGGTGCCGTGGTGGCTGTGGCTGGGCGTGGGCGGCGTCATCCTGATCGTGCTTGCGGCCCGCTACGAGCAGCGGATCGCGAACTTCAAGGCCATCGCGCTGAACATCTCCGCGCTGCGGTAGTCCGCAGCGCGTACGGGCGGTGTCGGCCTGGCGGCTCAAGCCAGGCGGCTCAGCTCAGGACTGTGCCGCATGACTGATCGTCAGCTGCACGAAGTCTGTGTTGATCAATGCCTTCGAGAGGTAGAACTGGCGCCCGTCGTGCTCGAGCGACTGGGTGAGGATCAGCACCGGGCTGCCGGCAGGAAGCCCAAGCAGCTTGCCGCGCGTGGCACCGGGAACGCCGAGCGTGATGTCGGTTTCGCCGGGCCCGAAGGTCGGACCAAGCACCGCGATCAGCGCGGCGAGCACGCTTCGCCCCGCGTCTGCCGGGGAGCCTGCGTCGACGCCTTCCTCGGACACGGCCTCCACCGGCGCGTCGCCGAGCTGGCTTAGGCGGTCTGCCGGAACGTGTTCCTGGATCAGGGCGATGGGTGCGCCCTCTCGGGTGATGACGCTCTCGATGAACCACGATGCCTGGTCGGGGCGGATCCCGATGGCATCGGCCGTGAACGCGGGCGACACGGACTGCAGCGCGGTCTGGGTGCGTCGCACGTGCACGGGCGGGCCGGTCTCGCTGAGAAGTTCCTCGATCGGGCGGATCTTCTGCAACCCGAGGTGGGGAAGCCGGTCGGCGACGAAGCGCCCGATGCCACGGCGCGAGCGTACGAAGCGGTCCTCCTCGAGCAGCATGAGGGCTTCCCGCACGACCGTGCGGCTCACGCCCATCGCCGTGCCGAGCTCAGACTCCGACGGGAGCAGGGATGCGATCGGCAGGGATCCATTGCGGATCGCCTCGGTGATGCGCGAGTACACAGCCACCCGCAGCGGCAGGCTTCCATTCGTCTCGAGCGGTCCCGCCAGGGCCGCCTCCGTGCGTCGATCCATTCGTTCTCCCCAGGTCGTGAGACGAGCCTATCGTGAGATCTTACGCACTTGTATAACAAGCATGTACACTAAGCGTGTCGACCTTGTGGTTGCTCCAATGAAGGAGACTTGTCATGCTCGTGCTTCCCCTCCAGACAGCTCCCGTTCCGGGGCGCGCGCGGGCCCCTCGGCCTGTCGGGGTCTTGATCGGCACGCTGGTCCTGGCGATCCTGACGTTTCAGCTCAATGCCACGCTCCTCTCCGCCGCCCTGCCGGCCGTCGGCGCCCAGCTGGGCGAGAGCATGCAGGACGTCGCCCGGGTGCAGTCGGTGTTCTTCCTCGCCGGCGCCGTCTTCGGCATGGTCTTCTCCCGCTGGAGCGATTTCCTCGGCCGCAAGCGCAGCCTCGTGATCGTGCTGACGCTGCTGTTGATCGGCACCGTCATCTGCACCCTCGCGCCGAGCCTTCCTCTGCTGCTGCTCGGCCGGGTGCTGCAGGGTGCGTCCAACGCCACCTTCACGATCTCCTTCCTCCTTCTCTCGGAGCGCCTGAGCAGCCGCCTGTTCGGCATCTCGGTCGGCATCATCACCTCGGTCAACGGCGGCCTGTTCGGCGTCGACGGCTTCCTCGGCGGCTATGTGACCGACACCATCGGCTGGCGGTTCCTGTTCGTGATCACCCTCGGCCTCGGGCTGGTGGCGATCACGTGCGTGGCACTCTTTGTGCCGCAGGATGAGCCGCGCACCCAGGCAGGGTCGATGGACTGGTGGGGTGCCGGCATCCTGTCTCTGTTCCTGGTACTGCTCACGAGCCTGATCTCCCAGGCGTCGTCGTCGGGCTGGTCCGACCTGCTCACCCTGGGCTACCTCGTCGGGGCGATCGCAAGCGCCGTCGTCTTCGTGATGGTCGAGAGCCGCACCCGGCAGCCGCTCATTCCCATCCACGCGCTACGTTCCCGGCAGGTGTGGCCGCTCCTGCTGTCCACGGTGCTCACCCTGGCCGGGGTCTTCTCCGCCCTCAACTTCACTGTGGTGTTGCTCAGCCAGAACGAGCAGGTGGGCTACGGGCTCTCCGCCTCGATGTCGGCGCTGCTCTACCTCACCCCGACCGCGTTCGTCGGGGTCACCGCGGCGATCTTCTCCGGCTGGATCGCCGTGCGGATCGGCTGGATCACCTCGCTGCGGCTGAGCAGCGGCGTCATCGCGCTGATCACGATGGGCCTGGCTGTGTTCGCGATGGACCGCTGGATGGTCTTCGGCCTGCTCATCGTGATGGGCGTCTTCTATCTCGGCCTGTTCCAGAGTTCGGTGAACGGCGTTTCGGTGCTCAACTCGCCGCCCGAGGCCCGCGGGGCCCTTCCCGGCCTCAACGGCGCCTGCTTCGGAATCGGGATCGGCACCGGCATCGCCCTCGTCGCGCCGGTGGTGGCGGCAGGTACCGTCGCCGGATTCCAGACGGCCCTGTGGATCTCCGTGGGCCTCACCGTGGCTTCGTGTGCGGCCTCCCTGATTCTGCGCCCCGCAGCGAGCGTCGGCGCATGAGCACCTGCACTACTTCTGAACCCCTGCACCAGAACAATGAGACGGATGGTCAACGATGATTCCCCCGATGGCTCCCCCCACCAGGCCGATCTACCTCGACTGCGACACCGGGATCGATGATGCGCTCGCGCTCGCCTTTCTGCTCGCGACGCCGGGCATCCGTCTGGTCGGAATCGGCACGGTGAACGGATGCGTGAACCCGGCCGTCGCCGCTGCGAACACCCTGAGCCTGCTCGCGACCGCCGGACGGGACGATATCCCGGTGGCGGTCGGAGCCTATGAGCCCGTGAGCGGGATCTCCCGTCGTGGGGCGGCGCACATGCACGGCCGCAACGGGATCGGCGACGTGCTGCTGCCCCGCTCGCGGCGGCATCCGGTGGAGCACAGTGCCACAGAGCTGCTGATCCGGCTCGCGCACGAGCATCCGGGCCAGCTCGAAATCATCGCGGTCGGCCCATTGACGAACCTGGCCGAAGCGCTCTACCTCGACCCGGAACTGCCTCGGCTCGTGCGGCGGGTCACCATCATGGGCGGCGCCGTCTTCGCCGTCGGAAACGCAGGCAAATACGCCGAGGCCAACATCGCCGCGGATCCCACGGCCGCGGCTGACGTGTTCGCGGCCAGCTGGCCGGTGACCCTGGTGCCGCTTGACGCGACGGCGGAGCACACCCTCAACGAAACCCACCGTCGGGCGCTCGCCTCAACCTCGGGACTCACCCAGCAGGCGCTGGCCGCCATGCTCGGCACCTGCCTGGCACAGTGCGGCAAGCAGTCGCGCACCCGGCGCTTCGCCCTGCCTAACTCCCTCGCCGCCGCGTTCGCGACCGGCGACCTCGAACCGGAGCGCGCGCCGACACTGCGCATCTGCGTGGACACGAGCGCCGGACCGCGGCGCGGGCAGACCCACTTCGCCAAGGTGGAGGGGATGGGCGGCGGCGGAAGCGGCGCGGCCGGCACGGTTCGCACGGCCGGTGGCGCTGCCGCGGCTCCTGCTGCCCCCGGCTCTGGCGCACCCGGACGGGCAGGGAACGCCGGGCGTGCCGGACAGAACCCGCACGAGGCCCGTGTCGTGCTGTCGTTCCGGCACAACGCGGCACCCCTGATTCTGGAGCGGCTCCTCACCCTCGCGGCCGCTCCGGCTCTCGCACCTGCTGCCGCTCCTGTTCTGGTTCCTGCCTGAGCCACTGCCGGCATCCGTCGGCAACTCCAACTCGGAGATTTTCGCGACCGTCCGCATCCCCAGCCTGGGGGTTCGGCGAGTCGCGTTTTTCTCCGAGGTCAGGTTGCGACGGATGCCGCGGCACCGGGGCGCGCAACCCCGTCGCGAGTCTGAGAAAATGAAGGAATGACGGCAACACTCGTGGCCAAGGGCCTGGCCGGCGGGTACGCGCACCGCACTCTCTTCGATTTGCTCGACCTCACGGTCGCGCCCGGCGACGTCGTGGGCGTCGTCGGCGTGAACGGATCGGGCAAGTCCACCCTGCTGAGCCTGCTGGCGGGCCTCGCTGAGCCGCAGTCCGGAACCGTCAGCCTCGCCCCGGCCGATGCATTCGTCGGCTGGTTGCCGCAGGAACACGAGCGTGTGCCCGGTGAGACCGTGGCCGGCTACATCGCCCGCCGCACCGGCTGTGCCGCGGCGAGCCTCGAGATGGACGAGGCCGCATCCGCTCTCGGAGACCTCTCCGCTACACCACGGCCGGACGGCCGCGACCCGGCCGACGTCTACTCGGCTGCCCTCGAGCGTTGGCTGGCCAGCGGCGCGGCCGACCTCGACGAACGGATGCCCGTGGTGCTCTCCGACCTCGGTCTCGCCCTGGGCTCCGGCACCGGCGGGGACGCCGGTAGCACCCTGATGACCACCCTCTCCGGCGGTCAGGCCGCGCGGGTCGGACTCGGCGCTCTGCTGCTGTCCCGCTTCGACATGGTGCTGCTCGACGAACCCACTAACGACCTCGACCTCGATGGTCTGGAACGCCTGGAGTCGTTCGTCACGGGCCTCCGTGGCGGCGTCGTTCTCGTCAGCCACGACCGGGAGTTCCTGGCCCGCTGTGTGACGCGCGTGCTCGAACTCGACCTAGCCCAGGGCGCCAACCGGGTGTTCGGCGGCGGCTACGACTCCTACCTGGAGGAGCGCGAGACCTCCCGCCGGCACAAGCGCGAGCACTACGACGAGTTCGCCGAGAAGAAGGCCGACCTCGTGGGTCGGGCCCGCACCCAGCGCGAATGGTCGAGCCAGGGCGTGCGGAATGCCCTGAAGAAGGCGCCCGACAACGACAAGATCCGGCGCAAGGCATCCGCCGAGTCCAGCGAGAAGCAGGCGCAGAAGGTGCGGCA
>JBBQDC010000090.1:0-11666 GCA_038319305.1 Actinomycetales bacterium
CCCGGTGGCCCGGCGTGCGGACCCCGGGTACCCGCCACGCCGGGCCACCGGTCTTGAGTGCCCGGTCGGAGCATCACGGGGGCCATCGTAGAATTATCTGATGATCACGACGCCTCCGACCGAGCCCTTTCCCAGGGCCGAGTCCGCCCCGGCAATCGACCCTGCCGAAATGGCGATCGCCCTGCGCGTGCTCGCCTCGCTCAGCGAGATCGACCCCGAAGACCCCGACTTCGTCACCGTGCGCCAGGCGACCGCCAAGATGTTCAAGTCCGTCAAGATGGTGCGTCGCGGCGAAAAGCGGCAGGCGATCGCGGATGCCGACCGTGAGGTCATCGCTGCGACCGCGACGGGCGCCCCCACCCGCATCGACGACGAGACCATCGGCGCCCAGCTGCGCCTCGGCACCGACCGGGCGTCCGCCGGCGAGCTGCTCGTGCCGCGCGCCTGCTACATCTGCAAGCAGAAATACACCCTCGTCGACGCCTTCTACCACCAGCTCTGCCCGGCCTGCGCCGCGATGAGCCACGAGAAGCGGGATGCGCGCACCGACCTCACCGGCAAGCGCGCCCTGCTCACCGGCGGCCGAGCCAAGATCGGCATGTACATCGCCCTGCGCCTGCTGCGAGACGGTGCCCACACCACGATCACCACCCGGTTCCCGCGCGACGCGGTGCGCCGTTTCAGCGCCATGCCCGACTCGGCCGATTGGCTGCACCGCTTGCGCATCGTCGGGATCGACCTGCGCGACCCGGCCCAGGTGATCGGCCTGGCCGATTCCGTTGCCGCGGCTGGACCGCTGGACATCCTGATCAACAACGCCGCCCAGACCGTGCGCCGCTCCCCCGGCTCCTACTCGATGTTGGTCGAGGCCGAGTCATCACCGCTTCCGGAGGGCAGCATCCCGGAGATCGTCAGCTTCGGACACACCAGCGACGCACACCCGACCGCTCTGGCCGCATCCGTCACCAGCCACCCGATCCTGGCCGCCGCGGCCGGCGCCACCGGCGCGCTCACCGCCGACGACCTCACCGCCCTGGCCCTCGCACCGGGCTCCTCGTCGCTGGAGCGCCTCGCCGCCGGCACCGCGATCGACGCCGGCGGGCTCGTGCCTGACCTGCACGACGTGAACAGCTGGACCGCGAACGTAGAGAACGTCGACCCGCTGGAGATGCTCGAGGTGCAGCTCTGCAACACCACGGCCCCGTTCCTGCTGGTGAGCCGCCTGCGGGCCTCGCTCGCGGCATCCGACGCCCGCCGCACCTACATCGTGAACGTGTCGGCGATGGAGGGCGTGTTCGGCCGCGGTTATAAGGGACCCGGCCACCCGCACACGAACATGGCCAAGGCCGCGCTGAACATGCTCACCCGCACGAGCGCGAAGGAGATGCTGTCTGACGGCATTCTGATGACCAGCGTTGACACCGGCTGGATCACCGATGAACGGCCGCACCCCACCAAGATCCGTCTCGCCGAGGAGGGCTTCCACGCCCCGCTGGACCTGGTCGACGGCGCGGCCCGGGTCTACGACCCGATTGTGCGCGGCGAGGCAGGCGAAGACCTCTGCGGTGTCTTCCTCAAGGACTACAAGCCCGGCACCTGGTAGCTCGATTCCGAACCGTTGGCTCACGGTGTCGGTTCAGCATCTCGACGGCGTAAAGACGTAAGGGGTCGTCGTCGTGATGGCCTGGAAACCGAGCCGAACCAGGATCGGTTTGCTCTCGTCGGAGGCGTCAACCTGCAGATAGCGCACTCCGCGAGCGGCGGCCAGCGCTGCGCGGTGCGCCACCAGTGCCCGGTAGATGCCGAGGCCGCGCCAATCGGGCAGGGTTGACCCACCCCAGAGGCCCGCGAACTCGGTGCCAGGCACGAACTCCAGTCGGCAGGACGAGACAACCAGGCCGTCGGCCTCGGCGATGAAGACGAGCACGTCGTGCGGGGCATCGCGCACACTGGACTCGAGTTCGTCGGCCAGCCACGTGTGGTCCTCCCCCCAAACCTGTGTCTGCATCACGGCGATTCGGTCGAAGTCGGCCCGGTCGACGGCCCGGCGCAGGGTAACCCCCGCCGGCAGCACCGGTTCGGTGCTCAGGCGCTCGGTCTCCGCGACGACGACCGTCTCCCGGTCCTCGGGAACGAAGCCGGCCGCGAGCAACCGGGCCGTCAGGGCGGCCGGTTCGTCATGGCTGCGCGTCTTCCACTCGACGGTCTCTCCCCGTGCTGCAAAGAAGTCCCGGTGCAGGGTGATCAGGGCGTCGAGTTCAGCACCGGCCACGCCCACCCGGGGACCGGTCTCGAGGAACCCCCGGTTTCGGCCCACCACGCGCAGGACCGGTCCTAGCAGCTCATAGCGGACGCCCGGTGGCCGGTGGGTGGGCACCACCCGGCGCAGCTGGGTATCGTATGCGGCACGGAGAACGCCGATGTTTGTCATTGCCACTCACTCTAGGTGTGTTGCGCCCGGTGCGACCTCGAGGGCCCGCAGGGTCGACCTGCCCGCCACGCGCATATCCACCTCCGAGAATTGTTCTCCACAATCTGAGGCCCTCGCCGTGGAAATCGGGGCCACGCTGCCGCGCTCGGGCGTGCGCGGGAAGAAGATCTGAACGCCGATTTCGGGCGGGGCCGCGGCATCGGCTGGATCGACGGGGTCGAGGCCCCGATTCCGATGAAGATCGTGACGGACCTGATCTGTAACGGCTCCTGTGGTCTGTAACGGCTCCAGTGGCGCAGTGCCACCACATCACGCACCCGCATGACGGACGCGATCAAGCGACACACCATCACCCGGCACGACACGTCAGAGACACGATTGGCGACGACCCTGCAGTTTATTTTCCCGCTCGATCGAAAACCCGGTCGGGCGGTCTTCGGCACCGTACCGAGTTGAACATTATCGAGGCAGCGCGCCCTGCTCGCCGAGCCAGTGCAGCGCCCGGCCGTGCGGTTGGGTGAACCCGAGAGGCTCGGCATCGAGGGCGAGCACGAAGTCCGTCGACGCGGCCGATTCCGCCCGCAACCGCTCCGTCACAGCGGGCACGATCGGGGCCAGGTCCACCCGGGCGACTTCCACGGCGGAACGCAGCCTCGCCCGGCGATCGGCGTGCTCCGGCCAGATCAGCGCGTCCAGCCAGGCCACGTCGCCCTCGTCGTTCAGATTGAGCGGGTTGAGGTCGATGCCGGCCGGGTTCGTTGGTCTGGGTGGCATGGGTGAGGCAGATGGCCTCGACCTCGACCCAGGGGGCGGCCAGCCAGGCGGCGAACTCCTGGTAGTCCGAGACCGGGGCACCGCGGAACCGCGCCGCGCTGAACACCAGGTTCGGTTGCCGTTTCGGTGCGGGAAGCCGATCGATCAGGGCAATGGTTGCAGGGTCATCCGCCACGCCTTGGGCCCACGCCTCATAGCAGGCGCTCATGCCGCGCGCCTCCACGTCGGCGAACTCTCGGTACCGGTCGCCCGAGGCGGCCCTCGGGTCTGTGCTGGCCCTCATGCAGACACCACAATCCTTGGCTAGGCTGAATGACTGCGCGCGGCGTCACAAGCGCCAGCGTGCGCTCAGACCGCGAAACCGAGATGGAGAAACCGTTGCCCGGAGAGAACCTCACCAGGATCGAAGCCCAGGAGCGCGCAGCGCTCATCACCGTGCAGAGCTATCAGATCACCCTCGACCTCACAACCGGGCCAGAAACGTTCGGCAGCGAGACCACGGTTCACTTCACCGCGACGCCCGGCGCCTCCACCTTCATCGACGCGATCACCCGCACAGTGCACTCAGTGACCCTCAACGGGGCCGCGCTCGACCCGGCGGCCGTCAGTGACGGCATCCGGCTTCAGCTTGACGGCCTTGCCGCCGAGAACACGCTCACCGTGGTCGCCGACGCCGAGTACACGAACACCGGCGAGGGCCTGCACCGCTTCGTCGACCCGGTCGACAACGAGGTCTACCTCTACAGCCAGTTCGAGGTGCCCGACTCCCGCCGTGTCTTCGCCGTCTTCGAACAGCCCGACCTGAAGGCCACGTTCGCCTTCACCGTCACCGCTCCCGGCGCCTGGGAGGTCATCTCCAACTCCGCCACGCCCGTGCCGACGGATGCCGGCAACGGAAACAAGACCTGGGCGTTCGCCCCCACCCACACCATCTCCAGCTACATCACGGCCCTCGTCGCCGGCCCGTACGCCGTCGTGCGCAGCGACCTGACCTCCAGCGACGGCCGAACCATCCCGCTCGGCCTGTTCTGCCGCAAGAGCCTGTTCGAGTACCTCGACGCGGACTACCTGTTCGAGAAGACGCGCCAGGGCTTCGAGTACTTCGAGGGCAAGTTCAACTACCCGTACCCCTTCGACAAGTACGACCAGATGTTCGTGCCGGAGTTCAACGCGGGCGCCATGGAGAACGCCGGCGCGGTCACCTTCACGGAAACCTACGTGTTCCGCTCCAAGGTCACCGACGCCATCAAGGAGCGCCGCGTCGTCACCGTGCTGCACGAGCTGGCGCACATGTGGTTCGGCGACCTGGTCACCATGAAGTGGTGGAACGACCTGTGGCTGAACGAGTCGTTCGCCGAGTGGGCGTCAACCATGGCCACAGCCGAGGCCACCGAATGGACCGAAGCGTGGACCACCTTCGCCGTAATGGAGAAAAGCTGGGCCTACAAGCAGGACCAGCTGCCCTCCACCCACCCGATCACCGCCACGATCACCGACCTCGAAGACGTGCAGGTCAACTTCGACGGGATCACCTACGCCAAGGGCGGCTCCGTGCTCAAGCAGCTCGTGGCCTGGGTCGGCCGCGACGAATTCTTCACCGGTGTCGCCGCATACTTCACAAAGCACCAGTGGGGCAACACCGAGCTGAACGACCTGATGGTCGAGCTCGAGGCCTCCAGCGGCCGCGACCTCACCGAATGGACGAAGCTGTGGCTCGAGACCGCCGGAGTGAACACTCTCCGCCCCGAGATCGTCGTCGACGACGCCGGCACCATCACCGGTTTCACGGTGCTGCAGACCGCCACCGCCGACTACCCCACCATCCGCCCTCACCGACTCGCCATCGGCTTCTACGACCTGGCCGACGGCGTGCTGGTGCGCACGCACCGGATCGAGATCGACGTCGACGGCGAGCAGACGAATGTCCCGTCACTTCTCGGCCGCACGCGCCCTGACCTCGTTCTGCTCAACGACGACGACCTGGCCTATGCCAAGATCCGCCTCGACCCGGTATCGCAGGAAGTGGCCCTCGAGAACCTCTCCGCCATCGAGAGCCCACTGGCCCGCGCCATCATCTGGGGTGCGATCTGGGACGCCACCCGCGACGCCGAGACCGCAGCGCGCGACTTCATCACGCTCGTGCTCGGCAATGTCGCGACGGAATCCGAATCGACCACGCTACGCACCGTGCTCGGCCAGGTTGTGCTCGCCGCCACGTACTACGTCGCCCCGGAATTCCGCACGACCACGATCAAGGAGGTCGGGGACGCGCTGTGGTCCCTCGCCCGCCATGCCGAGGCCGGCAGCGACGAGCAGTTCCAGTTCGTGAAGTTCTTCGCCACCATCGCGACCACCGAGAGCCAGCTCGTATCCGTTGCCGCGCTCCTCGACGGCACGGCACCGCTCGACGGCCTGGAGATCGACACCGACCTAGCCTGGGAGCTTTTGATCGCCCTCGTCGCCGGCGGCAAGGCCGGCCCGACCGAGATCGATGCAGCCCTGGCCGCGGACAACACCGCGACCGGTGCCCAGTCGGCAGCCCTGGCCCGCGCCGCCTTCCCCACCCTGGACGGGAAGCAGGCCGCCTGGTCGTCGCTGATCGATGTGGACACCGCGCCGAATACCATCGTGCGTGTCACGGCCGCCGGTTTCCTGCGCGCAGGCGACACCACGCTGCTAGAGCCGTTCGTCGACCAGTACTTCGCCATGCTGCAGCCGGTCTGGGCCGCCCGCAGCTTCTCGATCGCGGAGAAGCTGGTGCTCGGCCTGTATCCGGCACCACTCGCGAACCAGGCGCTCGTCACCGCGACCCACGCCTGGCTCGACGCCAACCCGGATCCACTAGCCCTGCGCCGCCTGGTGATTGAGAGCCTGGCTGGGGTCGAACGCGCCCTCGCAGCCCAGGCCCGCGACGCGGAGTAGCCGACATCACCAGCACGATCTGAGGCCCCTACCGCATCACTGCGGCAGGGGCCTCAGGCTTTGCCATCGAGGCTCTGTAGACTCGACGCGTTATGGACTTTGACGCAATCTGGCTTGAACTTATCCAATTTTTCACCATCGATGTGTGGCTCAAGGCCATCAATGTCGTCGCGATCATCGCCGCCGCACTCGCCATACGGTGGGTGCTGCATATCGTCATCGAACGGGTCGTACGGCAGATCGTCTCCGGGGTCAAGAAGAACCAGAACGTGCTGGACACGCAGGCGCTGAGCGTCTCCCCTCTGGCCGCCGTGCGCGTGGTTCAGCGCACCCGCACCCTCGGCTCGGTGCTCTCGAACATCCTCAATGTCACCCTGCTGATCGTGTCGATCCTCTTGATCGTCAACGTCATCAACAGGGACATCTTGGGGTCCTTCGCCCTACTCACGGCCGCACTCGGCGCCGGCCTCGGTTTCGGCGCGCAGAACATCGTCAAGGACATCCTCAACGGCCTGTTCATGGTCGTGGAGGACCAACTCGGTGTGGGCGACATCGTCGACGTGGGCTTCGCATCCGGCGTCGTCGAGACAGTCGGCATCCGGGTCACCCAGGTGCGGGACATCGACGGCACGCTCTGGTTCGTGCGCAACGGCGAGATCCTGCGAGTCGGCAACATGTCCCAGGGGTGGGCCCGAGTCATCATCGACCTCGCCATCCCGTATGCGTCCGACGTCGAGGCCGTGCAGAATGAGCTGCTCCGGGTCGCGAAGGCTCTGGCCTCCAGCCGCAAGTGGCGCCCCGTCATCCTGGAGAAGCCGGAGATCTGGGGACTCGAATCGATCTCCGCGGAGGCCCTTGTCGTGCGCCTTGTGGTGAAGACCCGGGTGGCAGCGAAGTGGGACTTCGCCCGCGACCTGCGTCTGCACCTCAAGAAGGCCCTCGACGGGCTGGGCATGGGCCTGACCCCACTCAACAGCGTCGTCATGGCCGGTACGGATGGCTCGGTCAACGCCGGCACGACCCCGGGCACCGACGACGCCCGCGACGCTGCCGCGGAAGCCGCCGCGGCCATGCCCGACACCGAAACGAGCCCGTTCACCGCACCGGTACCGGTCAAGAAGGCCAAGGCACCGCGGGCGCCCCGCCGCACGAAGTCAACCGGTGCATCCTCCGCACCCACGCCTCACTCCGCGACGCTCGACTCGCAGAAGGCCGAACCGCAGAAGCCCGAACGGCAGAAAACCGAACCAGCCAAGAACACCGCACCCGATCCGGAGATCCGCGATGACGAATGACGCCCCCGCCCCCACGCCTGCCACTCCCGGCGCAGTCCACCTGCGCGACGGCGAGAACGGTGCCGCGATCGGCACCACGTTCTACGAGCAGGTCGGCGGTCGGCCCTTCTTCGCGGAGCTCGTGAACGAGTTCTATCGCGGCGTCGCCACCGACCCGGTCCTGAAGCCGATGTACCCGGAGGACGACCTGGGCCCGGCCGCCGAACGTCTGACCATGTTCCTCGAGCAATACTGGGGCGGCCCTGGCACCTACAGCGAGCAGCGAGGTCACCCGCGACTCCGCCAGCGGCACCAGCCGTTCACGGTGAACCCGGATGCCCGCGATCGCTGGCTGAGTCACATGCGCGCCGCCGTCGAGAAGGCCGATCTGCCCCCGCTACAGCGAGACCAGCTCTGGGACTACCTCGAGCGCGCCGCCTTCGCGATGCTGAACACCTTCGACGCGTAAGCCCTACTGGTCGAGCCCGGCGACGATCTCCTTGGCCGTCTGGCGTCCCATCCGGATGGCGCCGTCGACGTGCTGGTAGCCCTTTCCGGCAAGGTCACTGCAGGAGAAGAAGATCGGGCCGACCGGGACACGCAGGTCCGCGCCGAAGCGGGCGAGCCCACCCAGGTCGAAGCTGGCCGCATAGGCGCCGCGGGTCCACTCCTCGGTGGCCCAGTCACTTTCGTAGTAGACAACGGGCGTCAGGGCCTTGTCGCCGAAGTAGTGCGAGAGCGACGTGAGGATGCGCTGCTTACGCTCCTCGGCCGACACGGTGAACACGCCGTCGGCGGCCTCATCGGAGACGAAGCCGACCAGAGTGCCGCGCGGGTCGCCGAAGTTGGTGTTGTCGTAGGCCTCGTGGGAGAGCTCGTAGGGGCTGAAGGCCGTGCCGGAGAGGCCGTCCTCCCGCCAGAACGGATTCTCGTAGACCGCGTGCACCTTGATCACGAACCCCATCGACAGGTGCTGGTGCATCATCTGCTGGCGGCGCGGCAGCGGCGGGTCGAAGGAGATCCGGGTGTACAGCACGGGCGGCACGGCGACGATCACACGGAGTGCGCGTACCTCGAGGTCGTCGGTGAGCACGCTCACGCCGGCGTCGCCCCAGCGAACGGTGCGTGCGGCCTGGCCGAGGAAGACGTCGTCGCCGAGGTTCTCAGCGAGACGGATCGGCACCCGTTGTAGCCCACCGACGACCCGCTCATCGAGGATGAAGTCGGCGTCGACGAGGTTACTGAAACTGCCGGCGCTGGCCGCCATCAGCAGTGCCTGCAGTGTGGAGAAGGCGTGGGCCGGCTTAGTCAGCATGGCCCCGGCGATGAACAGGCTGATGTTGTCGCGGGCCTCCTGGTCGGCGCTCTCCTGCTCGAGCCAGCGGCGGAAGGAGATCTGGTCGAGCTCCACCGCCCGCGGGTGCGCCCAGGGGCGGTCGGGGTCCATCTGCGCCACAAGCTCGTCGAGGATAGCGATCAGTGCCAGCATCTCGCGCTCGGTGTCGGCCGAGACCGGAAACATCTCACCCTCGAACCGGGTGCGCTCCCCCGCCGCGTTGATGTACACGCTGTCGCCATCGCGGTAACGCGCGAAGGTCTCAAGTCCCAGCTCGGCGATGGTCTCCTTCAGCGCGTCCTGGTCGGGTGAGACCCACTGGCCGCCGATCTCGAGCATGGCGCCGTCGATGTCGTCGGTCCAGAGCCGGCCGCCGACGCGGTCACGCGCTTCGAGCACGGCCACGGTCAGACCGGCCTTCCGCAGCTCGGTCGCGGCGGTCAGACCGGATGCGCCGGCGCCGATGATGACGATGTCACGTTCGATGATGCTCAAGGAGTGCTCCATTGCGTTCTGCTGGTGTGAGAGGAAAGAGACTGCGGTAGCGCGGGTGGTGCGAAAGGTCAGGAGACCGGGATGAGGGTGTACTTGGTGGACAGGTACTCCTGGATCCCCTCGAGCCCACCCTCGCGACCCAGACCGGACTGCTTGACACCGCCGAACGGTGCTGCCGCGTTGGAGACCAGACCGGTGTTCAGGCCCATCATTCCGGTTTCGAGCCCTGCGATCATCCGCTGCCCGCGGGCGAGGTCCTGGGTAAAGACATAGCTGATCAGCCCGTATTCGGTGGCGTTGGCCAGGCGCATGGCCTCTGCCTCGTCGGCAAACGTGACGATGCCGACGACCGGGCCGAAGATCTCCTCGGTCAGGATGGCGCTGGCCGGGGCCACGCCGGTCAGCACGGTGGGCTCGTAGAAGGAGCCGGGACCTTCGGGCCGCTTGCCGCCGGCAAGCAGGGTGGCGCCGTGGGCCAGAGCATCCTGCACGAGCGCGTCGGTGCCGGCAACGGCAGCCTCGCTGACGAGCGGGCCGATGGTGACGCCGGTTTCGGTGCCGCGGCCGATCTTCAGCTGGCCGACACGCTCAGTGATGCGGCGGGCGAATTCGGCAGCGATGGACTTGTGCACGATGAAGCGGTTCGCTGCGGTGCAGGCCTGGCCGATGTTGCGGAATTTGGCGAGCATCGCGCCGTCGACGGCCTTGTCCAGGTCGGCGTCGTCGAAGACGACGAACGGGGCGTTGCCGCCGAGCTCCATCGAGGTGCGCAGCACGCCCTGGGCGGCCTGCTGGATGAGCTTGCGACCCACGACGGTCGAGCCGGTGAAACTGAGCTTGCGCAACCGGGGGTCGGCGATGATCGGCCCGGCGACGGCAGCGGAAGTCGACGTGGTGATCACGTTGACGACGCCGGCCGGCACTCCGGCGTCTTCGAGCAGTTGCACGAAGAAGAGGGTGGTCAGCGGTGTCAGCTCGGCGGGCTTCACGACGACCGTGCAGCCGGCGGCAAGCGCGGGGGCGATCTTGCGGGTGGCCATGGCCAGCGGAAAGTTCCACGGGGTGATCAGCAGGCAGGGACCGACCGGGTGCTGCGAGACGACCATCGTTCCGGTGCCCTCAGGGTTCAGCCCGAAGCGGCCGCTGATGCGCACGGCCTCCTCGCTGAACCAGCGCAGGAATTCACTGCCGTAGGTGACCTCTCCACTGGCCTCCGCGAGAGGCTTGCCCATCTCCATGGTCATCAGCAACGCGAAATCATCGCGGCGCTCCTGCATCAGGTCGAAGGCTCGGCGCAGGATCTCGGCCCGTGCTCGCGGCGCGGTGGCCGCCCAGGACTCGGCCGCCGCGACGGCCGCATCGAGGGCACGGATGCCGTCGGCGGCATCCGCGTTCGCGATGCGTTTGAGCACAACACCGGTCGCCGGGTCGGTGACCTCGATGGCCTCGCCGCCGCCCTGCTGCCAGGTGCCGTTGATGTAGAGGCCGTCCGGGACGCGGGCGAGGAGTTCGGTTTCACGAGTGGACACGATGAGTCTCTTTCCGATGCGATGCGGGAGGTGGGAAGGATGTCATGCGGGTAATGCTCAGGGGTACAGGCCGCGCAACAGGTGCGCTTCCGCCACCCTCTCGACGGCAAGCACGGTGGCTGCGGCGCGAAGGGACAGATCCCGGGCGGCCGCGTAGTCGACGACCTGGCGCCAGGCGGCCAGCATCCGCTCGGCGAGCTTCTGCTCCACCTCCGCGGCGTTCCACCAGTATGCCTGATTGCCCTGTACCCACTCGAAGTAGGACACGATGACGCCGCCGGCGTTGGCGAGGATATCGGGCACGACGAGCTGCCCGTTCGCAGCGAAGACGAGGTCAGCCGCAGGCGACGTGGGGCCATTGGCACCCTCGACGATGACGCGTGCCGTGACCCGGGCCGCGTTCCCGGCGTGCAGCACTCCCTCGACAGCGGCCGGCACGAGCAGGTCTACGTCGAGTTCGAGGAGCAGGTCGCCGGCCAATGGTTCGGCGCCGTCGAAGCCGACGACGCGTCCGGTGGCCGCGACGTGCGCGCCGAGGCGCTCGAAATCAAGCCCCTGCGCGTTGTAGACCGCTCCGTACTGGTCGCTGACGGCCACCACCCGAACGCCGGCGGCGGTGAGGAACACGGCGGCGTCGTGGCCGACCTTGCCGAAGCCCTGCACGGCCGCGGTGGCACCGTGAACACGGATGCCGCGGTGCGTCAGCGCCGCGAGGGCGATGTGGGTGACCCCGCGCGAGGTGGCGCTGGCCCGGCCATGCGAGCCGCCGAGGCTGATCGGTTTGCCGGTCACGATTCCGGGAACGGTGTAGCCGACGTTGACCGAGTAGGTGTCCATGATCCAGGCCATGGTGCGCTCGTCGGTGCCCATGTCGGGAGCCGGAATGTCCTTCTCCGGGCCGATGA
>JBBQDC010000091.1:0-11616 GCA_038319305.1 Actinomycetales bacterium
GGGGCGGGACGGAGCGAGTACCGCGAGTGCCGTGCGCCGAGACAGCGACGAAGCGACCTACGCGCCCTCGTTCGCGAAGTCCCCGATGCGCGCCGTGCGCATGACCCGCTCCAGCAGCTGGTCGAAGTTGCGGGCCATCTCCTGCGCGGACTCGCCCGGCCACACGTGCAACGGCTTGGCCGCACCCTGGGCCTGCTGCAGCGAGGTGCGCTCCGGCAGTTGCGGGCTGAGCACGAGAGGACCGAACATGTCGCGCAGCTCCTTGATCCGGAACTGGTGCTCGAGAGACGCCACACGGGCGCGGTTGACGATGATGCCGAGCGGCTGGAGCCGGGGACTGAGCCCGCGGCGGATCTCCTCGATCGCGCGCAGTGCACGGTCGGCCGCGGCGACGGAGAACAGTCCGGGTTCGGTGACCACGGCGACCCGGTCGCTGGCGGCCCAGGCGGTGCGCGTGAGGGCGTTCAGGGACGGCGCACAGTCGATCAGAACCAGGTCGTAGTCCTTTTCGACCGTGGAAAGAGCCTCTTCCAGCTTCCAGATATCGCGGATGCTGGGGTGCGGTCCGTCGAAATTGATGGCAGACGGGCTGCCGATCATCACATCGATGGTTCCGGGGCGGCCGCGGGTCCATCCGCTGGGAACGATGGCCGCGCGAACGACCTTTTCCTTGGGTGAGGCGAGCACATCGGCGATGTTGAGGTGCCCGGAAACCTCGATGTCCATCCCGGTCGAGACATCCGACTGTGGATCGATGTCCACAACCAGGGTTCGTACGCCGCGGGCGAAGGCAGCAGACGCCAGACCCAGGGTCACTGTGGTCTTGCCTACTCCTCCCTTGAGGGAGCTAACGCTTAGTACGTGCACAAGTAGCTACGTTACCTTCACTAGTCTTGGAGAACCTAACCGTCAGCTGTGCGCGGCGTCACGCTTGAAAGGTCTGCATGTTCACGAAAATTCTTGTTGCCAACCGCGGGGAAATCGCGATCCGGGCTTTTCGGGCTGCCTATGAGCTGGGTGCCAAAACGGTGGCGGTTTTTCCCTTCGAGGACCGCAACTCCCTGCACCGCCTGAAGGCCGACGAGGCCTACCAGATCGGCGAGCCGGGACATCCGGTGCGCGCCTATCTGACGGTGAGCGAGATCATCCGGGTCGCCAAAGAGAGCGGCGCCGACGCGATCTACCCGGGTTACGGCTTCCTGTCGGAGAACCCCGAGCTGGCCCTGGCGGCCCGCAAGGCCGGCATCACCTTCATCGGCCCGGGTGAGCACGTACTCGAAATGGCCGGCAACAAGGTCACCGCCAAGGAACACGCCATCGCGGCGGGCGTTCCGGTGTTGAGGTCGAGCGCACCGTCGCGCGACGTCGACGAGCTGATCGCCGCGGCCGAAGACATCGGGTTCCCGATCTTCGCCAAGGCCGTCGCCGGCGGCGGGGGGCGCGGCATGCGCCGCGTGGCGCAGATGAGCGAACTGCGCGGCTCCCTCGAGGAAGCCATGCGTGAGGCGAACAGCGCCTTCGGCGACCCCACCATGTTCCTCGAGCAGGCCGTGCTGCGGCCGCGCCACATCGAGGTGCAGATCCTGGCCGACGCGGCCGGCGAGACTGTGCACCTGTTCGAGCGCGACTGCTCCGTGCAGCGCCGCCACCAGAAGGTGATCGAGATTGCCCCGGCGCCGAACCTCTCCGATGAGATCCGCCAACGGCTTTACGCCGACGCGGTCGCGTTCGCCCGCTCGATCGGCTACGTCAACGCCGGCACGGTCGAGTTCCTGCTCGACACGGTCGGCGAACGTGCCGGCCAGCACGTGTTCATCGAGATGAACCCGCGAATCCAGGTTGAGCACACCGTGACCGAAGAGGTGACGGATGTCGACCTCGTGCAGTCCCAAATTCGCATCGCCGCGGGCGAGACGCTCCGCGACCTCGAACTCACGCAGGACAAGATCGTGTTGCGTGGGGCAGCCCTGCAGTGCCGGATCACCACCGAGGACCCCACCATGGGATTCCGCCCGGACACCGGTAAAATCACCACCTACCGCTCGCCCGGCGGCGCCGGCATCCGGCTCGATGGCGGCACGATCAACCCCGGGGCCCAGATCAGCCCGCACTTCGACTCGATGCTCGCCAAGCTCACCTGCCGAGGCCGGGACTTCTCATCCGCAGTGACCCGATCCAAACGCGCCCTGGCCGAGTTCCGCATCCGTGGCGTGTCTACGAACATCTCGTTCCTGCAGGCTGTGCTCGACGACCCGGACTTCGCGTCCGGCAACCTGAGCACCTCCTTCATCGATGAGCGACCGGAGCTGCTGCGGGGACGCCCCTCCAAGGACCGCGGCACGAAGATTCTCAACTGGCTCGCCGACGTGACCGTCAATAAGCCCAACGGTGTACCCCTTACTCTTCTGAACCCGGCCGAGAAACTGCCGAAGCTCGAT
The DNA here is from genome assembly GCA_038319305.1 of Actinomycetales bacterium. Lineage (GTDB taxonomy): Bacteria > Actinomycetota > Actinomycetes > Actinomycetales > Microbacteriaceae > Cryobacterium. The sequence goes on from JBBQDC010000091.1 coordinate 2,439, forward strand.
CTGTCCGTGCTGGCCCCGGCCGGCTCCCGCCAGAGGCTCCAGCTGCTCGGCCCGGCCGGCTTCGCCGCCGCCCTGCGTGCGCAGACTGCCCTGGCCGTGACGGACACCACATTCCGCGACGCCCACCAGTCGCTGCTGGCGACCCGGGTACGTACCCGCGACCTCGTCGCCGTGGCCCCGTATGTGGCCCGGATGACCCCTGAGCTTCTGTCGGTCGAGGCCTGGGGTGGTGCGACCTACGACGTGGCGCTGCGCTTCCTCGGCGAGGATCCCTGGGAACGTCTGGCGTCGCTGCGGGAGGCCCTGCCGAACATCAATCTGCAGATGCTGCTGCGCGGTCGCAACACGGTCGGCTACACCCCGTACCCGACCGAGGTCACCGATGCGTTCGTGCGCGAGGCTGCCAAGACCGGCGTCGACATTTTCCGCATCTTCGACGCCCTCAACGACGTCTCGCAGATGCGGCCGGCCATCGACGCCGTACTGGCGACCGGCTCCTCCATCGCCGAGGTCGGGCTCTGCTACACGGGTGACCTGCTCGACCCGGCCGAGAAGCTATACACCCTCGACTACTATCTCCGGCTCGCGGAGCAGATCGTGGATTCCGGCGCGCACATCCTCGCGATCAAGGACATGGCCGGCCTGTTGCGCCCCGCCGCAGCCGAGAAGCTCGTCGCCGCCCTGAGAGATCAGTTCGACCTCCCGGTGCACGTTCACACGCACGACACCCCGGGCGGCCAGCTCGCCACGCTGCTCGCGGCCAGCCGCGCCGGTGCCGACGCGGTCGACGTGGCCAGCGCCCCGATGGCTGGCACCACCAGCCAGCCGTCGGCGTCGTCCCTCGTGGCCGCCCTCGCCCACACCGACCGCGACACCGGAATCTCCTTGCAGGCCGTCTGCGATCTGGAGCCGTACTGGGAAGATGTGCGCCGGGTCTACCACCCCTTCGAATCCGGTCTGCGCGCGCCCACCGGCCGCGTCTACAAGCACGAAATCCCCGGTGGCCAGCTGTCCAACCTGCGCACGCAGGCGGTCGCTCTCGGCCTCGCCGATGACTTCGAACTGATCGAGGACATGTATGCCGCGGCCAACGACATCCTCGGCCGGGTGCCGAAGGTGACGCCGTCCTCCAAGGTGGTCGGCGACCTTGCCCTCTACCTTGCCGCCGTGCGCGCCGACCCGGCCGACTTCGCCGAGAACCCGGGCAACTACGACGTACCCGACTCCGTGATCGGCTTCATGGCGGGGGAGCTGGGCGACCTGCCCGGCGGCTGGCCAGAGCCGTTCCGCAGCAAGGTGCTCGCCGGACGCAACGTTCGCGTCGGAATCACCGAGCTCACTCAGGACGAACGCGCGGCCTTGGGTAGCGACAGCCTCACCTGCCGAATGATGCTGAATCAGCTGCTCTTCCCAGCACCCACACGTCAGTTCGAGCAGATCCGGGAACTCTTCGGCGACCTGTCCGTGCTCGACACGGTGGACTACCTCAACGGTCTTCAGCAGGGCATCGAGCACGCGGTGGAGATCGACAAGGGCGTTCGCCTGTACGTCGGGCTCGAGGCGATCGGCGAGGCCGATGACAAGGGTATGCGTACCGTCATGACCACCTTGAACGGCCAGCTGCGGCCCGTGTTCGTGCGAGATCGCAGCATCACCGTCAGCACCAAGATCGCCGAGAAAGCGGATGCGAACCGGCCGGGCCAGATCGCCGCGCCCTTCTCCGGAGTGGTCACCCTCAAGGTCGAGGATGGCGACACCGTCGATGCCGGGCAGTCCGTCGCCTCGATCGAGGCCATGAAGATGGAGGCCGCGATCACCTCGCCCATCGCGGGCTACATCGAACGGGTGGCGGTGCCGCGAACCCAGCAGGTCGACGCCGGCGATCTGCTGGTGGTGGTGCGGCCGCGCTAGGCTAGGTGCGATCTTTCGACGAAGGGACTGATCATTTTTGTCAGATAAGCGCACAGGCGCCGAGGCGTCCGGTCCGGACGCCTCCTCGAAGCCTCTCACGACCCAACCGGGCGACGAATACCACAGCGAGCTGCCGCCGCACACGATCGTGAACCTGGCGGCGTCCCTGCCCGGAAATCTGAATGATCAGGTCGATGCTCACGCTCGCCGCACCCGGCCTGGTACCGCGGCGCGCCCGTCGGGCCTGACCCGGTCCACGGAGCCGCCTGCAGGTCCGGACGCCCGGCCTGCCACGCACACGATCGAGATCAGCACCCCGGCCGTGGCGCGCACCGACCGGTTGTCCGCGGCCGTCACGGGGGCTGTGCGGGCACTGTCCGGTGCGTCCGTGAGCGACGGAGCGCACCCGTCCCGCCGGGAGAGCCTGCGGGCCGACGGGGGAACGGCACCCGAGTCCGCCGCCATGCTCACGCCCGATCGTCTGCTGGCCGTCAACCGCCGCACCAAGCCGCCGCCTCGCGGAGCCTGGAACAGTTTCGTCTACACGGCGACCCTGCACCTGGTGAACCTCGGCGATTCGGCCAAGGTTCGCGCCCACAAACAACTCGACGAGCGCATTCGCAAGGAGTTCGAGGGTGGTACCCGCTTCGTTCCGATCCTCACCCGCAAAGGTGGCGTCGGCAAAACGACCGTCACCGCGCTCCTCGGAATGGCTCTGGCCGACGCCCGTGAAGACCGCATTATCGCCGTGGATGCGAACCCCGACCGGGGCACTCTCTCCGAGCGGGTCACGAAACAGACCCGGTCCACCGTGCGCGACGTGGTCACGAAGGCTGCATCGATCGGCGGCTACACCGATTTCTCAGCGCTGGTCTCCCGCGACGGCACCAGGCTCGATATCCTCGCATCCGACACCGACCCGCTCCTCTCCGAAGCGTTCGACGAGAACGACTACAACGTCGTCGCCGACCTGGCCGCGCGGTACTACTCGATCATGCTCACGGACTGTGGCACCGGAATCGTGCACTCCGTCATGCGCGCCACCTTGCAGCGAGCCGATTCGATCGTCATCGTCTCCGGGGGCAGCATCGACGAGGCCCGACTGGCGTCAGAAACACTGACCTGGCTCGAAGCTAACGGGTACGGCGACCTGGTCCGCAACGCGGTCGTCGCACTCAACACGGCGACGCAGGGCACGAACCTGGTGAAGTTGGAAGAGATCGAATCGCACTTCCGTTCGCGGGTGCGGGAGATCGTGCGCATCCCCTGGGACCCGCAGCTCGCCGCGGGCAGTGTCATCTCCTTCGACGACCTGAAGCCCATCACCCGGCTTTCCGCCCGCACCCTCGCGGCCGTGGTCGTCGAGGGTCTGCCGGCCGACCGCGGAGTCTGACCCGGTCAGGCACCGCACCGCATCCAACCAAAGCGCACCGAAACACCACAGCGCGACTAGCCGTGCACCGAAGCACCAACAACTTGGAGTTGTCCCTTGCCCGAGCGTCAGATCCGTCTCCTCGGAGATCCCGTCCTCAAAACCGTTTCCGATCCGGTCGGCGCGATCGATGACCGGGTGAGGAGCCTTGTTGAGGACCTGGTCGACAGCGTGCGCCTCCCCGGGCGGGCCGGCGTCGCGGCCTCCCAGATCGGCGTTAATCTGCGCGCGTTCAGCTACAACGTCGATGGCGAGGTCGGGTACATCCTCAACCCGGTCCTCGTGGAGGTCTCGGGCGAGCCCGAGCTCGTCGACGAAGGCTGTTTGTCGGTGCCGGGCCTCTGGTATCCCACGAAGCGGTACCCGTTCGCCCGGGTCACCGGCATCGACCTCGACGGCGCCGAGATCGAACTCTCCGGCACCGGCATCATGGCTCAGGCCCTGCAGCACGAGACCGACCACCTGGACGGCCTGCTCTACCTGGACCGCCTCGACACGGAAAACCGGCGGGCCGCGATGAAGGAGGTCCGCGAGTCGACCTGGTTCTGACCTAGCCGGCCGCACGACTCAGACCAGACCCCGTCGTCGTGCTGACGACGGGGTCTGGTCTGGTTGACCTGAAGCGCTCTAGCTGATGACCGTGTTTGTCCCGGTCACCGGGGCACCTGCGTACATCGCCTCGATCGGATCGGCGAAGTCTCGCAGAATGATGTCCCGCTTGATACTCAGCTTCGGGGTCAGGTACCCGGCAGCCTCGGTCAGCTCGGTCGTCAACACCGTGAACTTGCGGATCGACTCCGCCCGCGACACGTGGTCGTTGGCGTGGTCGATGGCGCGCTGCACCTCGGAGAGCACCTTCGGGTTGACGGATGCCTCGGCCAGCGTCATTCCCGCATCCTCGCCGTTGTTGTTCAACCAGACCGCGAGCATGTCGGAGTCGAGCGTGATCAGCGCGGCGATGAACGGCTTGCGGTCGCCGACGACGACCACCTGGCCGATCAGCGGGTTGGACCGGATCGGGTCCTCGAGCGCCGCCGGGGCGACGTTCTTGCCGCCGGCGGTGACGATGATCTCCTTCTTGAGCCCGGAGATGGTGAGGAAGCCGTCGCTGTCCATGGCGCCGATGTCGCCGGTACGGAGCCAGCCGTCGTGGAAGGTCGCTGCGGTGGCCTCGGGATTCTTCCAGTACTCCTTGAAGACGTTGAGGCCCTTGACCTCGATCTCGCCGTCGTCCAGGACGCGCACCGCGACGCCGGGAAGAGGCGGACCCACGGTGCCGATCTTGAATTTGGTGGCGAGACCCACAGTGGTCGGCGCGGTGGTCTCGGTGAGGCCATAGCCTTCCAGGATCTTGATTCCCAGGCTGTGGTAAAAGTGGCCCAGGTGCATGCCGAGGGGCGCCGAACCGGAGACGGCGTACTTCACGTTGCCACCCATGGCGGCGCGCAGCTTGCTGTAGACCAGACGGTCGAAGAGCGTGAACTTGAGCTTGAGCATCAGCGGGACGCTCTTGCCCTGATCGACCAGCATCGAGTGGTCGACGGCCACCTGGGCGGCCGTCTCGAAAATCTTGCCTCGGCCGGCAGCCAGCGCCTTCTGCTCGGCGGAGTTGTAGACCTTCTCGAACACCCGTGGCACTGCGAGCAAGAAGGTCGGTTTGAAGGTACCGAGCGATTCGAGCAGCTTCCGGGTGTCGGGCTGGTGGCCGACGCGCACTCCGGCGTGCACGCAGAGCACCGTGATGAACCGGGCGAAAACGTGCGCGGTGGTGATGAACAGAAGCGTGGACGCGCCATTCGCATCGGTGAGTACCTCTTCCAGGGCCACCGCCGAGTTGCGCGACGTTTCGACGAAGTTGGAGTGGGTGAGCACGCAACCCTTGGGGCGGCCGGTGGAACCCGAGGTGTAGATCAGGGTGGCCATGTCCGAACCCACGGCGAGAGAGCGGCGGCGCTCGATTTCGGCATCCGGCACGTCAGCCCCGGCGGCCGCGAGCTTGTCGAGGTCACCCAGATCGATCTGCCACACCTTCTGCACGCTGCCGAGCTCGGGATGGACCTCGTCGAAGCGGGAGAAGTGCTCGGCGGTTTCGACGATCACCGCCGCCGCGTCGGAGTCGCCGAGGATCCACTGGATCTGCATGGGAGAGCTGGTCTCGTAGACGGGAACGAGCACGGCACCGGCGAACCAGGTGGCGAAGTCGATCAGCGTCCACTCGTATCGGGTCTTGCACATCAAGCCGATCTTGTCGCCGGGCTGGATTCCGGCCGCAACGAGCCCCTTGGCCAGCGCGACGACCTCAGTGTGGAACTCCGTCGTGGTGACGGGGGTCCAGGCTCCGTTTCTCGGCAGTGAGAAAAGCACGGAGTCGGGCGTCGCCGTGAGGCGGTTGATCAGTAGATCGGTGACGTTGGCTTGCGGGTCTGTGGGAACGATGGCGGGCATATCAAACTGTTTCACGGTAACTCCTCTGGTACCGGGCGGGCATTTTGCCCCACTCTATCTACGTCGGTACGTAGAAGCGCACGTTTAGCCTGGCAGTGTCTTGATTCACTACACTCTATGGGGGACGCACCGGCTTCGTAGTTCGCCTCGCAGAGCGTTCCGCTTCATCCATCGACGAAAGAAGTCCGCGTGCACGCCATTGGAATCGACATCGGCGGCACTAAAATCGCCGCTGCCCTGGTCGACGAACTCGGAACGATCATCCGTTCGGATCGACGCCCGACCACCGCCAGCGATCCTCGCGGGATCGAAGACGCCGTGGTGGAAATGATCACGGACCTCTCCGAAGGTCAGGAGGTCGTTGCGGCCGGCATCGCTGCCGCCGGCTTCATCGACGCCGCGCAGTCCACCGTGTATTACGGGCCCAACGTCAACTGGCGCCACGAGCCGCTCCGGGCCACCCTCGAAGCCCGGCTCGACATGCCCATCCTGATCGAGAACGACGCGAACGCCGCCGGCTGGGCGGAATTCAGCTTCGGTGCCGGCCGCGGCTACAGCGACATGGTCACCCTCACCATCGGCACGGGTGTGGGCGGGGCGATCGTCGCCAACAGCCGCTTGTTCCGCGGCGGCTTCGGCTGTGCCGCCGAACTCGGGCACCTGCGGGTGGTGCCGGGCGGCCGCCTCTGCGGCTGCGGTGCCTACGGTTGCATCGAGCAGTACGGCTCGGGCCGTGCCCTGCTCCGAATTGCCACTGAGATGGCGGATGCCGGCGGAATCGGCCTTGGCCTCGCGGCCGCGCGGAAACAGAAGGGCAAGCTCACCGGCAAGGAGGTCGGTCGCCTGATCCAGGAGGGCGACAACGGCGCCCTGGCCGCCCTACGGCAGCTGGGCAGCTCGCTCGGGCAGGCCTGCTCGAGCCTGGCGGCCGTGCTCGACCCGCAGATCTTCGTCTTCGGTGGGGGAGTCGCCGCGGCCGGCGAACTACTGCTCGAGCCCATCCGCGCTGCGTACCTCGAAAACCTGCCGGCCAGAGGCTTCCACCCGGAGGCGGAATTCGCCATCGCACAGCTCGTCAACGATGCCGGTGTCGTCGGCGCGGCCGATCTGGCGCGGAGAAACGTCTTGGCGCAGTAGGCTTTCCGGGTTACCGAGGGAGCAACGATGTTCTACTGGCTCATGAAAAACATTGTCATCGGCCCGCTGCTGCTGGCTATCTTCCGGCCCTGGGTGATCGGGCTCGAGAACATCCCCAAAGAGGGTGGCGTCATTCTCGCGAGTAATCACTTGTCGTTCATCGACTCGGTTTTCCTGCCGTTGGTTGTGCCGCGGCGAGTCGTCTTCCTGGCCAAGAGCGAATACTTCACCGGCAAAGGGCCCAAGGGCTGGGCGACTCGCCAGTTCTTCAAGGCCACCGGCCAGCTGCCGATCGACCGGTCGGGAGGCAAGGCGTCCGAGGATTCCCTCAACACCGGCCTGCGCGTTCTGGGCGCCGGCGGCGTGCTCGGCATCTACCCTGAGGGCACCCGCAGCCCCGACGCGAAGATGTACCGAGGTCGCACTGGTGTGGCGCGGATGGTGCTCGAGGCCGAGGTTCCGGTCATCCCAGTGGCCATGATCGACACGGAGAAGGCCATGCCCACCGGCACCCGTATCCCCAAGGTGCGCCGGATCGGCATCGTGATCGGCAAACCCCTCGACTTCAGCCGGTTCGACGGCATGGAGGGCGACCGGTTCGTGCTCCGGTCAGTCACCGACGAGCTGATGTATGAGCTGCAGGCCCTGAGCCGGCAGGAGTACGTGGACGTCTACGCCACCAGCGTGAAAGAAAAGCGAGCCAGCCTAACCCGATAGAATCATGGGGTTGCCCTGGGGCCGACAGGCCCTAACCCCACAGCCCGGCTCGCGGTTATTTTTCGCGCCGGACCAGAGAAAAAAGGAATAGTCCCGTGGTAGACCCTACCGAACCAGTTGTCCTCGCAGATCGATCTGTGGTTGCTGGCCTGGACTATTGGCGCACGCTCCCGATCAAGCAACAGCCCACCTGGCCCGATGCGGATTCGGTCGCCGCGGCCTCCGCTGAATTGTCCACCCAGCCTCCGCTCGTGTTCGCCGGCGAGGTCGATATTCTGCGCGATCGTTTGGCCGAGGCCGCCAGCGGCCACGCCTTCCTGCTGCAGGGCGGCGACTGCGCCGAAACGTTCAGCGGCGCCACCGCGGAACAGATCCGCAACCGGGTCAAGACCGTGCTGCAGATGGCGGTCGTGCTGACGTACGGCGCGTCGATGCCCGTGATCAAGATGGGCCGGATGGCCGGCCAGTTCGCCAAGCCTCGCTCCAGTGACTTCGAGACCCGGGGCGGCGTCACCCTGCCGGCCTACCGCGGCGACATCGTCAACGGCTACGATTTCACCCCCGAATCGAGGGAGGCTGACCCGGCCCGCCTGGTCAAGGGCTACCACACGGCCGCCTCGACCCTCAATCTGATCCGCGCCTTCACCCAGGGTGGCTTCGCCGATCTGCGCCAGGTGCACAGCTGGAACCAGGGCTTCGCCGCCAACCCGGCTAACCAGCGCTACGAGAAGGTGGCTAAGGAGATCGACCGCGCGATCAAGTTCATGATCGCCTGCGGGGCTGACTTCGAGGCCATGCGCCGCACGGAGTTCTACACCAGCCATGAGGGTCTGCTGATGGACTACGAGCGGCCGATGACCCGGATCGACTCGCGCACCGGCACGCCGTACAACACCTCAGCGCACTTCATCTGGATCGGGGAGCGCACGCGCGACCTGGACGGTGCTCACGTCGACTTCCTCTCCCGGGTGCGCAACCCGATCGGGGTCAAGCTCGGCCCGAGCACGTCCACCGACGACATGCTGCGCCTGGTCGACAAGCTCGACCCGAACCGCGAACCCGGCCGCCTCACCTTCATCACCCGGATGGGTGCCGGCAAGGTGCGCGACGCCCTGCCACCGCTGCTCGAGGCCATCAAGGCCAGCGAGGCCAAGCCGCTCTGGGTCACCGACCCGATGCATGGCAACGGTGTCACCACCCCGACCGGGTACAAGACCCGACGCTTCGACGACGTCGTCGACGAGGTTCGCGGTTTCTTCGAGGCACACCGCAGCGTGGGCACCCATCCGGGCGGCGTCCACGTCGAACTCACCGGTGACGACGTGACTGAGTGTCTGGGTGGTTCCGAGCACATCGACGAGGCTGCACTGGCGACGCGCTATGAGTCGCTGTGCGACCCGCGCCTCAACCACATGCAGTCGCTCGAGCTCGCCTTCCTGGTCGCCGAGGAGCTCGCCGCCCGCTAACACCCGACCCCGGATGCCCGTTCCGCTCCAGAGTGACCGTTCCGCCGGTCACCCTCGACCGGAACGGGCA
>JBBQDC010000092.1:0-11529 GCA_038319305.1 Actinomycetales bacterium
CGACATCGCCGAACGCAGCGGCGTCGTTGCCCGGCAGACCGGCCAGACCATCTACGGCGTGATCGAGAACATGGCCGGGATCGTGCAGCCCGACGGCACGGTGCTCGAGCTGTTCGGTTCGGGCGGCGGCAGCGAGGTCGCGCGCCGGCTCGGCGCCGGGCAGGAATCCCCCGTGCCGCTGCTCGCCCAGGTGCCCCTGAGCGTGCCGCTCCGCACCGGCGGAGACACCGGAGTGCCTGTGGTCCTGGGTGACCCGGACGACCCTGCCGCCGTGGCCATCCGTCTGGTTGCCGATCGGCTCGCGACCCGGGCGCGCGGCCTCTCCGGGATGAGCCTCGGCATTTCCCCGAAGTAGCGCCGCCACCATAGGTGGGCGCAGCGCACGCGCCACGCCCACCTAGACTTCGTGCATGCCTGCCTCTCCCCTCGACCCTGTCGGAATAGAGAACCTCACCGGAGTCATTCGTTCCACGACGGAGGCGGCGATCCCCGTGATCGCGCCCTTCACCGGGGAGGTGCTGCACGAGCTTCCCCTCAGCGGGGTACCTGACGTGCAGGAGGCCTACACGCAGGCCCACCTGGCCCAGCTGGCCTGGGCCCGGGCCGGGTTCGCCCGGCGCCGGGTGATCCTGCTGCGCGCGCACGACCTGATCCTCCAGCGCAGCGCACTGTTGCAGGACACGGTGCAGGCGGAGACCGGAAAAACCCGCGGCCAGGCGTTCGAGGAGGTCTTTCAGGCTGCCGGCGTCACCCGGTTCAACGCCCTCGCCGCCCGGGGCGTACTCCGCGGCGGTCGCCGTCGCTCCGCGATCCCGCTCGTCATCACGACCACCGTGCGCTACCGACCCAAGGGCGTCGCCGGTGTGATCACCCCGTGGAACTACCCGCTCAGCCTCGCCGCCATGGATGTCGTGCCGGCACTCGCCGCCGGCTGCGGCGTGGTGCAGAAAGCCGACAACCAGGGCGCGCTGAGCATCCTCACCCTGCGTCAGGCCTTCATCGACGCCGGCGTTCCCGAGCACCTCTGGGCCGTGGTCGCCGGCGACGGTGCGGAGATCGGCGGGGCGGTCACCGAACAGGCCGACTACATCTGCTTCACCGGGTCGACGGCCACAGGCAAGGCGGTGGCCGCCCAAGCGGCCGGCAACCTGACTGGCGTCTCACTTGAGCTGGGCGGCAAAAACCCGCTGATCGTGCTCGACGACGCCGACCCGGCTCGCGCGGCCGCCGAAGCCGCCACGGCCTGCTTCACGGCGATGGGCCAGCTCTGCGTGTCGATCGAGCGCATCTTCGTGCAGCGGGGTGTGGCCGACGCGTTCCTGCGCGAATTCGTCGCCGTCACCCGGTCGCTCAAACTCGGCGCCGACTACGACTATTCGACGGATGTCGGCTCCCTCACCTCCCAGGCGCAGCTGGACCGGGTGAGCGCACACGTGGCCGATGCGGTCGCCCGCGGTGCCACGGTGGCGGCTGGCGGCCGGGCCCGGCCCGACCTGGGGCCGTTCTTCTACGAACCGACTGTTCTGACCGGCGTCACGGCCGAGATGGAGTGTTTCGCCTCCGAGACCTTCGGCCCCGTGGTGACGGTAACCGTGATCGACTCCGAGCAGGAGGCCATCCTCGCCGCCAATGACAGCGAATACGGACTCAACGCTTCGGTGTTCTCCGGCTCGGTGCGGCGGGCCCTGCGGGTGGCCGGTGCCATTGAGGCCGGCAGTGTGAACATCAATGAGGGCTTTCGCGGGTCGTTCTCCTCGGTGGCCGCCCCGATGGGTGGCCTGAAGCAGTCCGGCCTCGGTCGCCGCAACGGCCCGGAGGGACTGCTCCGATTCGTGGATGCGGTCACCATTGCGCGGGCGACGGGTCTCGTGCAGCTGCCGCGCACCGGCCGCGACTTCGAGCGGCTGGCCAGGCCCATGCTGCTGCTGAATGCCGTGCTGAAGGGCATCCGTCGCAGCTGAGCCGGTCAGACCGTTAATCCAGCCGACGCCGTCTCCTGTTTCGCCGCCTTCGCGGCCGTCTTCACCTTCTTCTTCGCTTTCTTCTTCAACTTGGTTTTGATTTTGGCCTTGCCCTTGGGCTTCGCCGTGGGCTCCCCCAGCGTGGTCGCAATGTCCGGCACGGGGTGGTTCAGCTCGCGCGGAGGGCGTTCGTACTCCGCGCCGGCGGGACGCGAGGGGATGGTCACCAGGGGAGGCTCGCGATGCGTGTAGGGAACGATCGACAAAAGGTGGCTGATCATGTTGAGGCGCGCGGCCCGCTTGTCCTCGCTCTCGACGACCCACCACGGGGCCTCCGGCAGATCGGTGTGCACGAGCATCTCGTCCTTGGCGCGAGAGTAGTCAACCCACTTCGTGATCGAGAACAGGTCGGTCCCGGACAGCTTCCAGCGGCGCATCGGGTCGTTCAGCCGCGACCGAAAACGCCTCTCCTGCTCGGTGTCGGACACCGAGAACCAGTACTTGACGAGCAGAATGCCGTCTTCGACCAGCATCCGTTCGAAGAGGGGCGCCTGGTGCAGAAACCGGCGGTACTCGTCGGGGGTGCAGTATCCCATCACGTGCTCGACGCCGGCGCGGTTGTACCAGGACCGGTCCATCAGCACGATCTCCCCCGTGGATGGCAGGTGCTCGATGTACCTCTGAAAGTACCACTGGCCGCGCTCGCGCTCGGTCGGCACCGGCAGGGCGACGATCCGGGCGACGCGGGGATTGAGGAACTCGGTGACCCGCTTGATCGCGGACCCCTTACCGGCCGCATCCCGGCCCTCGAAGATTACGACGATGCGGGCTCCGGACTCCTTGACCCATTCCTGCATGGCGACCAGCTCGGTCTGCAGGCGCCGTAACTCGGCGGAGTAGACGTGCAAGGGCACCCGCTTGGGCTTGGCGCGGGTGTTCGACGGGTTCGACACGGTCACTCCTCAGATACGTGGGTTCAGCGTATCGTGAGCACCCCGCTGTACCGCGTCATGACGTTCGTGATACTCGACGGATGTTGCTGGTCAGCGAAGCGCTCTGGGCTGACGGCAGAGGTGAAGATCACCGACTGCGGCGTCCAGGAGTTGGATCAGATGTACCACTTACAATAAGAATACCTCTTTATTTATTCGCATTCATGTTCTAAACCGGTGTCATGGACAAGACGTCCGGCACCCTGGTGGATCCAGTTCCCGGCACGCCCGGTGACCCGTTTATGGACTATGACGATCGGCTGGCTTAATTGGATGATTTCGGTCAGGACTTCGCCGAAATCGTGGTTCGTTGGGCGTGGAAAGCCGTCCGCGAGAATCTCTTCCGGGTCGGTGCCGTGGCGGAACTGTTCAAGGTTGCCCGGACGCACCCACAGAGGTATGTGACCCAGGAGGGGATGGACGCGCGTGCTGCGGTCGAGCTGGCCGAACGCTCGGCGGTATCGGCTCCTCGGCTCCTCGGCTCCTCGGCTCCTCGGCTCCTCGGCTCCTGCGACGGAGATGATGCGTCTGCGACCTCTGCCGGTCGTGGGCAGCCGGCGTGAGTGTCGGAGCCCAGACCTTCACTCCTAAATATCAAATATTCGTTCCATATAAAGGGAGGGAGTCCCGCATACCGCAGATCATTGACACCCGCGTAGACGCGGAGCTTTCAGCCGACGTTGACCCGTGCGCGTTCATCTGGAACCGCTTCGAGCACACCATCATCGGCCAGCCGCAAGCGGTGCGCACCCGCACCAGCTGGTGGGAGAACGCGGGCACACCGACCCGGATCGACACCGAGCTGTGGCGGGTAGACGCATCCCGCGGAGGCGAGGAACAACGCCGGTATGACCTGAGGCGAGACGCCGACGGGTGGATCCTCGCCCTTGACTGGGGATGATGCTCCTCGGCTTCATCGACAAACATCACGGCATCTGCGACGTCATGGAATTCATCGGCCCCGTCGAATACACCTACTTCCCCAGCCTGAAGACCGCGATCTCCCACTTCATCACCGCGCACCCCTCACCCTCGGCACTGTGCCGACCGGAAGCGGAACCCGAACCGGAGCGCTTTCAGCGGGTCAATCGCCGGGAAACCATGATCACGCTCACCGACATCATGTTCTGGGTCGGCTAGAAGTACCCGGCCTCGCTGGATTCATCGGCGACACGATGGACAGCACCATGACCGGCCCAGACACAGCGAGCAATCCGGGGGTGGCGTTGGCGTATGCGCCACCTTTTCTCCCTCAAACCGCGGATAATGGTGCGGAGAGCGTACCTGCACACGACGATTCCTGACTCAGTCCGCCTCGACTGACACCGACAACCACATCACCTGCGAAGGGGTGCGGCAATGAGTAAAAAGAGCGTGGGTGACCCGCGGCGGGTCGCCGCAATTCTCGCAAACGCAGATATGCGTTTCGCGTATGCCCAGGCCGTGCTCGGTCATCGGCCAGAAGATATCGCCGCGCATCTCAGCCCGGCGCGCAGGAAGAAGATTTTGTCCGCTCTAGTGGATTCGGGATTGCTCCGGCTGAACGAGGACGGAACGGTTAGCGACTCGGAGGAGGTCTTCCACGTGATGCTCGCGCTGCATCCAACCCCGGTCGTCGCGACCGGGGTGAGCCGGTTCCTGCGCGATGAGCGCATCCTGCAGTACCCCGCGAACACGGCCGACAGGAGAGAGCTTCTCGTCTGGGTCGCCGGGAAGGCCCTACACCCGCATGAGACGCTTGACGAGCGGGAGATCAATGAGCGCCTGAAGCGCTTCACTGAAGAATATGCGGTACTTCGGCGGTATCTCGTTGACGCCGACCTCCTCGAACGCACGACCTCAGGTACCGCGTACAGACGGACGTGAATGGACGATCGGCTTACTCTCTCCGAAATGGGTTCGTCATAGATCAGCCTGGTGGGAACGGTAACCGGAACCTCTGCTGGTCGTACCGACTTGCCTCGGTGTGCTGGCCGAGTGTCGTTGGTTGACCACGCGGTGCCGCGGGGCCTAGATTGAGGCCAACCTGAGGAGGCGCTGTGGACGGGACTGCTGCCCTGGTAATCGCGCTCGTTGTTGGTTCTGCCTACGTGGCGGCGATCGCCTACGCCCTCGTGCAGATCGTCCGCACCGAGCAACTCGCCGACATCGAGAAGATTGTGTGGATAGTGGCTCTGTTGGGTGCCCCCGTAATAGGTGCGGCCGTGTGGTATTTCGCCGGTCCACATCCGTTTGGCCTGCGACTGACACCGCCCGCCAAGTAGTTCGAACCGAATCGTGCCGAGCGAACAGTCGGTGACCGATTCGTACGACCAACGGTCCGCGGTTGCTATTTCAGGGCCTCAGGAACGCGTGATTGAGATCGAGCTTTGCTCTTGATCGGGTATTCGCAGGAAGGGAATCGCGCCGCTGTTGGCGTTGCCGGACGGCCGACAGCTGCGTTCTGTGGCGACTGCGCGCTATTCCACCGATCCGGCATAGATTAAGGCGCTGTGCTGGGATTCGTCCGGTTGGTTCAGGTGGCAGTGGCAGCGGATTACGTCGGATACCGACAGGGCTGCAGCTTCGCTGCTTCGATGATGTGCGCCGTCGCTGTCGATGTCGATGTCGATGTCGATGTCGAATGCGGATACTGTACGTGGCTTCGGCAAGCAACGACACGGCTCACGAAGATGGTGCCATGAACGGGAACGATCGCCTGAGCAGTTCAGCAGGACCTCGTGGCTCTGTCGGCGTGGTTGTCGTCGGCGCTTCGGCGTCAGTTGCGACCTTGACCGTTCTGGCCGTGTTCGACTATTCCAACACCGACCCTCTCGATGGTTTGCTCGGGCTGACGTTCGGAATCTCGGCGGCTCTGGCGTTTGCCGGCCACGTATTGCTGGCAAAGCGCTTCGTCTGAGTCCGAGCCTGAGGAGTGTGGCAAGGAATTGCCGTGTGCCTGCCCGAGGGAATGCCTCGTCTTCCATGCCCATTATGGTCGTCAATGTTTTGGATCCATTGAGAATCGCGCCCACGAGCTTGGCGCGCAGCGGCCCAAGAAACGCAATATCGACCCGATCGAGCGCCCGCAAGAACCCTCACCGGACGTCCGCAGAGGTCCCGGCTAGCGCATTCGTACTCTCTGATTGAGTCCGGTTGTCATCTTGTTGACTTGGTGGTGGCGGGGTTCATGACCTGTTCTGTTTCGTCGTGTCGGCTCCGGGTGGGACCGTCCAGATGGCGCGGAGGATACGAATCGTGTCGTCGAGGCTGGTGCCGGCACGGGTACTGGCACCAGCGAGGCGGCGGGCGGCTTCGAGCACGGGTTGGGCTGTCGTGGACGCGGTGGGGCTGACGCGGGTTCCGCTGCCGGTTCGGCTGACGAGGAAGCCCTCGGCTTCCAACGCTCGGTAGGCCTTTGCGACGGTACCCGGGGCAACACAGAGGTCTTTGGCGAGCTGGCGCACTGAGGGGAGGCGCTCGTTCGCCGCCAGCCGACCGGTCGCGACCAGCCCGTGGATCTGGTCGTGAATCTGATCCGTCGGTGGCGCGGATCCGGACAAGGTGATAATCATGACCCGACCATGACCGGAACGCGGCGACGCGACGGAATGGCTGACAGCGCGATGGCAGCCCAGAGTGCGATACCGAGCGCGGCGCACAGCATAGACGCGGCAGTGAACACAGGCTGGAGGGCGGAGAACGTGGTCCAAAACGCCACGGGCCCCTCGGAGGTCGGGAATATTGAGCGCACCGATGCGGTCCCGGCGAGCGAGCTGAAGATGAGTCCCAGGTGCAACAGCAGCGCGCCTGTTCCTGCGACGACGATGTTGCGGGTGCGGATAGTGCGCACGCGGATATCTCGCTCCTGATCCTCGGCCAGTGCTGGCCGGGCGATGAGAGACAGGCCGACGATGCTGATCACGATCAGGACGCCCGTGAGAATCAGGGCCGGAATGGAGAAGAACCATCCGTAGATGCTGGTTCCCATTCCCCGCTCCCCGCCGAGATCCACGGAGTACATAGTGTAGCGACCCGTCACAGAGTCTGGCTCAGACGCTGCCCCCGCCACGACTGTGATGAGGAGAATGAGGGCGAGGAGAACGCCTGGGGCAAGGAACCACTTCGCTCGCGCGAACGATACCGGCGAACGTCGGGTGAGCTCCGCCGTACCCCGCCCGCCACGCGCATGAACCGGGAATGCGAGGAACACCACGCTGAGAATACCTACCAGTAGCGGGACAGTGAACCGGTAGTCCCAATACCAATCGCTCAGGAAACGCGGCACGTCGAAAGGCAGCAGCATCGACGCGTCAAGTAGACGCCTCACGATGTCACCCACCAGGACAAGAAGTCCCGCGGTGATTGTGAACCCGCTCGCGGGACCGAATGGCAGCCCGGCCCTGCGCCCCCAAATCAGCCACCACGCCAACGCGAGAATGATGCCCGCGACGAAGGAGCCGAACACCAACAGATACAACCACGTCATGCGCTGCGACCCTTCACTCTCTTGTATCGCCTGAACGCTACGCTAATGTAGCATCACATTGCTACATTCGCATGATATGCCCTTGCCACAGAATCAACGAAGTCACCTCTGTGCCCGCGGGGCAGCGGAGCGATTGTCGATTCATCACTGAACGAGACTTCAAGGACTCTCGGCCTTGCCGGTTGGGGCCAGACTGCAGCACCGACTGCGTGCTCACATAGCGTCGCTGTCTCGAAAACCAACCTCTTGCAGTTCAGTCTCGTTTGGCTTGTCATTGACCGCGTGGTCGTGGATCATCCTTGTCAATATCGCGTCGACGTATCCAGATGATGAGCAATGAAAACACGAACACGGCAAGGGGGATTCTTGCGGCGTCGGTAGTCGAGCTGCCCCCAACAACCATGACGACGAGGACAATGACCGCTGGCGACAGTGCGGACACGAGATCTCCGACGATGACACGTGTCCTGGGTTCCACGTTCCCCACCCTGTCAGTTATTCTCTGTAACGACAGAGGGAACGTCTACCTGCTGGTTGCGCCGCGCTTGCTGTCCTCAACGTACCGGTCACGATTCTGGCCGGGGCTGTCGACATCGGGCTTCCCATCAACGCCATGGACGAATTAGCAGCGCTCTTCCCCGCCGCGGACCTGGTCGTGCAACACGGATCGAGCCACTTCCCCTAGGTCGATAACCCTGCGGCATTCGTCACTCTGACAAGCCACGCCCTCGGCGCCCAGTAGCCGAACGTTGATCGCGACTACCTGCACCATTGCCCGAAAGCGGGAACGCTGCTGGAATCGTGACCTGCTGAGGCCACCGAGAAAACGATCCGTGCCGTGTAGGGCGAGGGATGATTCTCTCCCGTAGCTCACAGCCTCAGTCCTCGAGCGCCTGACCTCGCAGATCGGGCAGGGTGAGGGCCGCGATCGCCGCCACAGCGAACACCGCGGCGAACACCGCAAAGGGCAGTGCCACGCCCCCGATCGCCAGAAGCAGAGGAACGCACAGCGGCGCGATGATCGACGCCAACCGGCCGAAACCGGCGGCCCAACCGGCCCCGGTTCCGCGCACCCGCGTGGGATAGAGCTCTGGCGTGACCGCGTAGAGCGCTCCCCACGCACCGAGGTTGAAGAACGACAGCATCGAACCGTAGATGAGAATGGCCGTGACATCGCTGGCGGTCGCGAATAATCCCGCCGAGATCGCCGACCCGCAGAGAAAGGCAGAGAGGGTGAGGCGTCGTCCCCACTTCTCCACGAGCCAGGCCGACACCGCGTAGCCAGGCAGCTGCGCGAGCGTGATGATGAGCGTGTATTCAAAGGAACGCACCAAAGAGAAACCCTGCGCCACGAGGAGTGTCGGCAGCCAGATGAAGGCGCCGTAGTACGCAAAGTTGACGCAGAACCAGACGATCCAGAGCGAGATCGTGCGCCGACGCAATACCGCTCCGAACAGGGTGGGCTTGGGCTCGTCCACCGTGACATCAGGTGCAAGAGCTGCGGATGTCTCGGGCGGCGCGGGCACGTCCGCGGAATCCTCAAAGTCCCGCACGATCCTCTCCGCCTCGGCGTACCGGCCCTTGGCCTCGAGGAAACGCACTGATTCGGGTAGACGGAGCCGCACGACGATCGAGTAGACCGCGGGTATGGCCCCGAGCGCGAGAGCCCAGCGCCATCCGTCATCGCTCGTGGGTACGATGAAGTAGCCGATGAGTGCCGCAGCAGTCCAGCCGACGGCCCAGAACGACTCGAGAATCACGACGACGCGACCGCGGATGCGGGCGGGAGCGAACTCGCTCACCAGCGTGGAAGCGATGGGTAGTTCGGCGCCGAGCCCGAGACCCACCAGGAACCGCAGGGCGACGAGGGCACCGATCGACCAGGCGAGTGCCGACAACCCGGTGAATACGCCATAGACCAGGAGAGTCAGCGCGAACACCTGGCGCCGACCGAGCTTGTCGGCCAGCAGTCCGCCGACACTCGCCCCGATCGCCATGCCGAGAAACCCAGCGGATGCGACCCAGGACAGGTCGGCGGCCTCGACGTTCCAGACCACAACCAGTTGGGCGATAACGAACGAGATGAGTCCGACATCCATCGCGTCGAGGACCCACCCGATACCGCTGCCACCAAGTAGAGAGGAGTGCTTGCGTGTCCATGGCAGGGCGTCGAGGCGCTGCGACCGGGTTCGTCCGGTCGTGGTTGAGGTCATGAATCAATACTGGCGGTAGGTGACAGCAGGGCATAGCCGATGCCATCAGCCGCAATCCGCGGAGATCATCGCCGCGACGAGGTCGCGAAGCCCGTGGCTACGTCTCGCTGAACGATACCTGAGCGCCATCGAAAGTGCGTGCACGTTAGACGGGCGAACGAGACACAGATCGGCGGCCGCAAGACGATTGAAAGCGGATGAGGTAGCCGTCGGGGTCGGTAACGAGGAACTGTTCCACTCCGGCCTCTTCGCTGCCGACGCGGTACCACTTCGTCTCGGGCTGCATGAGGAGGTCGATACCTGCTGCGCGAGGGCGGAGACCAGAGGTGTGATGCTCGGGACATTGATCTGAAAGTTGATTCCGCGACCGAGTGGAGCATCGAGTGGGCCGGTGATCCAGTTCCGACCGACTCCGATCTGTTCCAGCATGAGGTGGGCGGAGCGCGTGTCCAACGGCAAGGTATTGAGTGCCAGCCCGGCTGACTTGCGCTCCAAGTCCTCCATGAGGAGCCTTCCCACTCCGTTCCCTCGTTTCGGCGGGCGCCCCGTGGTAGCGACCCACGATGTCTTCTTAGCAGCGGAGAGAAATGTCCTCGGCTTCCGCGGATGTGGGCGAAGTCGCGGAGACAGTGATCGGCCCAGGACGGGTCATGGGGTAGACGCTACTGCGCGATCGGCCGAGCCCAACCGATCGTCTGCGGAAGCCGGAAGTGGAACCCCTTCCTGACGATCTGAGATGACGACTGATTAGATGGACCATGCTCAGACTGGCGAGAACCGATGACCTCGAACGCCTGCGTGAGATCGAGAGAGCCGCGGGCGCTGCCTTCCGGAACATAGGCATGGAACTGATCGCAGATGACGAACCGATGGCCATTGAAACCCTGGGCAGCTATCAGGAAGACGCCCGCGCCTGGGTGGCGTGCGTTCTCATAGACATCCCGGTCAGATACATCATTGCTGACGAGATCGACCACACCACGCACATCGAGCAGGTGACGGTCGATCCGTCCCATGCGCGAAAAAGGCTCGGCTCAGCCCTCATCGCAGAAGTTGACAATTGGTCGATCATGCGCGACTTGAGCAGCGTGACGCTAACGACATTCGAGTCTGTCCCGTGGAACGCGCCGTTCTACGCGCGACGGGTTTTCCACCCAGTACCCAGTGCTGAGTGGACGGCAACCATTCGTGAGATCGTCGCGGCTGAAGTGGACCATGGCCTTCACCACTGGCCCCGATTGGTCATGACGAGGCCTCTGAACTCCTACGCCACCTCGCGCCCATAACCCGAACCGGTTTCGGACGTGTTTGGTGACGCTCCAGCCGAGTGCCCCCGGGCTGATCTTCCTCTCGTGGCAGGATCGGCTTGCGGACGCATCTGACCCGGGACGGATCGGTGCCCCCCGCTGGCCCTAGTAGGGAGGACACGTCCAAGCACGGCAGGCACCCTCCACAACTGCTGACATGCATAACCACGCATGGACCTCGGGACCGGTAAACGTCCGGAACTGGAGTAAAAGAGGGACAGGCTGGCCGGCGCTGGGGCTCAGCCGACCAGCCCGCGTAGCTCGCGCACGGCCGCAGACACCTCGTCGAGCGGAGCGCGTGACTGCACCAGCCGCTCGATAACCGCGGCCTGCTCCGATCCGGGCCGGCGGTAGCTGCCCAACGCGCCGACGAGCTTGTGGGCGGCGGACTCGGCCTCGTCGGCCAGCACGTCGCCCGAGCTGTCTCCGCCTCCGGCCTCGACGTATCGCTCGAGTGCCGCGACGCGCTGGTCGGCGAGGTACCGGTACCGCTCCCACATCTCGACGAGGAAACCGTCCACCGCGTCGGTCACGGTCCCCATCCCAGCGACTCGGACACCAGACGCGGCAGCTCCATCGGGTCGAAGG
>JBBQDC010000093.1:0-11286 GCA_038319305.1 Actinomycetales bacterium
GGCTGCGACCTCGTCGGCTTCGCGACCGCTGGCGGCCTGCACGGGCGAATGCGTGTTGGCGATCCCGATCCGGCCGCGCACATCGGCGGCGCGCAGTCCCTGCACGGCGAGGCCGTGGCCGAGCAGCTGGTGGTGTGCCGCCGGCAGGGCGCCGAAGAGCCGGGCCTCCCCCGGGGCATCCGTGCCGAGGGCGTAACCGTTGAGGGTCACCGTCGCGGGGTCGTTCAGGGTCAGCCAGGAGTCGATCCGGTCCCCGAATACCTCGCCGACCTGGTGCGCATAGTCGCCGAAGCGCATCGCGGTGTCCCGGTTCAGCCAACCGCCGCGCAACCGAAGCGGGGTGTCCCAGTGGAACAGGGTCGCCATCGGGCTGATCCCGGCGACCAGGAGCCCGTCGAGCAGCCGATCGTAGAAGGCCAGCCCGGCCCGGCTGAGCGAGCCGCGACCATCCGGTTGCAGCCGGGACCAGGCCAGGGAGAACCGGTAGACGTCGACGCCCAGCTCACTCAGCAGTGTGACGTCCTCGTCGAGCCGGTTGAAGTGATCGGTCGAAACGGATGCGTTGGAACCGTCCCGAATGCGCCCCGGGGTAGCCGTGAAGGGGTCCCAGCTCGATTCGCCGCGACCGCCCTCCCGGGCACCACCCTCGATCTGGAACGCGGAGGTCGCCACGCCCAGGGTGAAGCCGTCGGGCAGTCGGTCACCCAGCTCCCCCGCCCGGTGTTCCCAGGCGCGTGTCGCGGGGGTGTTGCTGTTGCTCATCGACCCAATACTCTTTCCAGATAGCTGTTACTGAAGCGACGCTCCGGGTCAAGCCTGTCACGCACCGAGAGGAAGTCGTCGAAGTGCGGGTAAGCGGAGCGGAGACTCGCGGCATCCCGGTCGTGCATCTTGCCCCAGTGCGGGCGCCCACCGTGGGCGCGCATGATGGCCTCGACCGCCTGGAAATACGCGGCAGGGTCCTCCCTGTAGTACCGGTGAACGGCGATGTAGCCGGTGTCCCGGCCCGTGGCGGTCGATAGCCACACGTCGTCGGCCGCGGCCGAACGCACCTCGATCGGGAACGAGATACGCCAGCCGCGCGCCTCGATCAGTGCCCGTATCTCCCGCAGCGCGGCCGGCACCAGAGCCCGTGGCAGGGCATATTCCATTTCTCGAAAACGCACCGTGCGGTTCGTCACGAACACCCGGTGGGAGACATCCGTGAATTCGCGTTTTCCGCTCCGCCTTGATGCCAGGCGGTTGAATCCCGGTACGGTCGCCGGCACCAGAGCGCCCAGGGCACAGATGCCGCGGTAGGCCCCGTTCGCGAGCAGTTCGTCGTCGACCCAGCGGGAGACCCTGCCGAGCGGCGACCGGCCGGACTCCAGGGGAAGCCGGGTATTTGTCTTGGTCAGGGCGGTCTGGGTGTGCGGGAACCAGAAGAACTCGAAGTGGTCGTTCTGGTCGGACCGATCAAGGTAGTCCTCGATCACCTCCTCGAGCGGCTCGGCCGTCTGCACCGCGTGCAGCAGGAACGCGGGGACGCACTGCAGGGTCACGTCCACCACGATTCCAAGCGCGCCGAGCCCGAGCCGGGCCGCGGGCAGCAGCTCCGGGTTCTCCGTGGCGCTCACACGCATCAGGGTGCCGTCGCCGGTCACGAGAGTCAGGGCCACGATCTGGGTGGTCAGGCCGCCGAACCGACCTCCGGTGCCGTGGGTTCCGGTGGACGTGGCGCCGGAGATCGTCTGCCGGTCAACGTCGCCCAGATTCGGCAGCGCCAGGCCGTAGGGCCAGAGCAGCCGGGGCAGCTCGAACAGGCGGGTGCCCGCGGCCAGAGTGACCTGCCCGGCCACGGTGTCCACACCGATCAGACCGGCGAGGTCGAGCAGGTCGAGTTGCACCCCCGGCGCCAGGGCGATACCCGAGAAGCTGTGCCCGGAGCCGACCGCCTTGATGCGAAGGCCCGCCTTTCCGGCCGAGACCACGGCCCGCTGCACGGCGGCGACGCTCGAGGGCCGCTCGACCCGCAGCGGCCGCACCGACTGGTTCCGGGCCCAATTACGCCAGATCGCTCCGCTTGCACTCACAGAAAAGCCTTCCCCTCACCCCGGTAGGTCGGCAGGACGTCGACCACCTTCCCATTCTCGACCAGCGCGAACTCGTTCACGTGCTCGCTCAGCTCCCCCGATTTGCTGTGCCGCGCCCACACGCGGTCCCCGACGCGGAGCCTGGCCGCGCCAGCCCCGG
Organism: Actinomycetales bacterium; assembly: GCA_038319305.1. Classification (GTDB taxonomy): domain Bacteria; phylum Actinomycetota; class Actinomycetes; order Actinomycetales; family Microbacteriaceae; genus Cryobacterium. The sequence continues at coordinate 2,233 of JBBQDC010000093.1, forward strand.
TCACAGGCGTCTGCACTTCGCCGGCCATCTCCCGCGGCACCAGGCGCAAACCCTCCGGCCAGACCAGTCGCGGCACCCGGTCGGCCCCCGGCACGCCGGAGGCAATCCAGCCGCCGCCGTGCAGCACGGCTGTGTCAGGGCTGGGCTTCCGCACCACCGAAAAGGCGACCGCGGCCGACGGCGCTGGCCGGAAGCTCGCGTAGTTGTCAAAGATATGACCGCCGAAGAAACCACTGCCGACAGCGATGTCGGTGACGGAGGCGTCGGCGCGCGTGCTCTCGATCGAGCCGGTTCCGCCCCCATTCACGAATTCAAGGGGCGCGACCTCCCGCACTGCGGCGACGGCCGCGCTGCGCCGCTCCGCGAGCTCGCCAACAGACCGGCGCCGTATCCAGCGGGTGACCAGCCCCCGGAGCGGCTTCCCGGTTGGTTTGTCACCGATGCCGGCCACCTGCGCCTCATAGGACATCACGCCGACGAGGGAGAAGCCGGGGCGGGCGACGATGGCGGCTGCAAGTCGACGGGCCTCGTCGGGCGTGTGCACGGGTGAACGCCAGACGCCGAGGTGGCCGAGCACGGGGGTGTCCCAGGCCGCGTCGAGTTCGAGGCAGACCCGGATCGTGGCCCGGCTTCCGGCCGGGAGCACAGCGTCGATGAAGTCGAGGTGCGCGAGCGAGTCGACCATCAGGGTGACCGCCCTGGCCAGCTCCGGCGAGCGGCCCAGCTGCACGATCGCGGCCCGGTCGGCCGTGGGGTAGCCGACGACGACATCCGTCACCGTCTTCGCCAGCCAGAGCGCCTCAGCCAGGGTATAGGCCAGCACTCCCCGATAGCCGGGCAGGGCCAGGATGGCCTCGAGCACGCCGCGCACCCGGATCGACTTCGACGCGACCCGGAGTGAGGTGCCGCACGCACGGTCCAGCAGGTCGTGTGCGTTGTGGCGCAGCGCGCCCAGGTGCAGGGCGGCGACCGGGGCTTCCATGTGTGCCGTCGCGGCCGTGAGCTCGGGCCAGAACTGCCCTGGGGTCTGCCACGGCCGGCTGGAGGGACGAACGGAGAGGTCGAGCATCAACGCACCGTTTTCACTCGGGTCACGCCGCAGGAGCCGTAGCCGAGACCGAGAATGCCCGTTGCGATAACCAGAGCCACGACACGCCCTTCACCCTTCAGCGGGAAAGCAGCGGAACTTGTGGCCCAGCGCCAGTATGCCCCAGGCCGCCGCCGATCACGAATGGGTGCCATCGCCGTCATATTGTGTGCCGCACGTTGACTTTCCCGGCTCTGGCCCGTGAAATGGTCACAGGGGGAATCATGTTCGGGACAGGTTTGGCCGGTTCGGGCGCAACGCCCGGGCTCCTTTTCCGACGGCAAATGCGCGGCAGCCTGCCTCTGTTCATCGCCCTCGTCGCACTGGTCGGCCTGTTGTCGGTCGGCGCGCCGGTCGCGGCGCTCGCCGCACCGACTCCCGAGCCGACACCTACGCCCACCAGCGAGCGGGACCCCATGACGGCGCCGATGACCGCGCCAACCATCGATAGTCCACCGCCGGGCATCTTCGTGGGCAGCGGCACCACCACCGTCTCCGGCACCGGCGAAGCCGGTCAGGAGGTTCAGTTGCTCTCCCCCGTCGACGGCCAGGACCCACTCTGCTTCGCCAGGGTCGACGACACCGGCGAGTGGAGTTGCGCCGCGGTGTCCCTGCCCAGCGGGCCATCCATTCCTCTCCGCGTCGTCGTCACCGGCGCCACCGATCTGGCCCGTGAGCACACCATCGCCGTGCTGGCGGCCCCCGAGGTGACGGGCGGTCCCAACGGCGGGAGTCTGACCAACGGCACGGTGCGCGGCACCGGCTACCCGGGGGCTTCGGTCGTCGTCACGGCGAGCGGCGGACCCCGCTGCACGGCCACCGCCGACGCGTCGGGCGCCTGGTCGTGCACATTCGCCGGCGAGCTCGCCGATGGGAAGGCTGAGGTCTCAGCCAGCCAGCAGACGACATACAGCAGTCCCTCGTGGTCCAACTCGAGCTTGCCGGTCGTGCTCGACTTCGACTTCGACCCGCCGGCGGCGCCGACGCTGACCACGCCCGCGATCGGCGCCCGGATGCCGCTCACCAGCGCCGGCTATGCCGGTACCGGTGAGGAGGCGGCCACCGTGACCGTCTTCGCCGGGCCGTATTCGGTCTGCCGCGCCGTCGTCGCGGCGGGATCCTGGAACTGCTCGGGCGACGGAGTCGCTGCCGGTTCCCACCGAGTGATCGCGGTGCAACTCGACCGGGCCGGCAACCTCAGCCCCGGCAGCCCCGGCGTCGACGTGCGCTACGGCGCCCCAACCCCGACCTCCTCCAGCACTGCACGCCCCGAAACGGCCGCGCCTCCCGCCGACGCACCTACCGCCCCTCCTTCGTCGACGTCGACCCCGGAGGCAACCCAACCTGGCTCTGCGGCCCCGGCATCACCAAAACCGCAGGCGGACCGCCCGGATGTCGCCCTCGCCATACCTCTGCCCGGCGGCTGGAACGACCCCACCCAGTTCGCCACCGCCTTGCCGCCGCCGTGGTCGACTCCCGACCTCGCTTGGCTCCGGGCAGCGCTGCTGGGGCTCGGCGCCCTCCTACTCCTGTGCGTCCCCGCGCGGCTGCTCGGCGGGACCATATCCCGCGCCCGCGACGGCCGCCCGCTCTGGCAGAGCATGCCGATCGCGGGCCGCAACCGGTCCCACGAGGAATTCGAGACCGCTCCCGAGCTGCCACTGCACCGGGGACTGGTGGCCGGTGCCGCCGTGCTGGCTGCGGCCACCCTCGTCATGCTGTCCGGCCCGGTCACCAGCCAGCCGGCCTACCTGCGGCTGCTCCTGGCCGTCACGCTTGCCCTGATCATCGTCAACGCGGTCGGAGCGCTCGTGCCGCTCTGGTGGAGCTCCCGCGTGTGGCGGACGAAGGCATCCGTCACCTTCCTGCCCCGTTACTTGCTGCTGGTCGCTCTGACCGCCCTGGCTTCCCGGGCCTTCGACGTTCACCCTGCCCTGGTCTTCGGGCTGCTCGGCAGCGTCACCGTGGCCCCCGAGGTGCTGACACCAAGGCGCGGCCCGCTTGCGGCGGTGCGGGCCGGCAGCTTGATCGGGCTGGCCGTGGTCGGCTGGCTGACGCTGGGCCTGCTGCCGCCCGCGGACGGCTTCCTCAGGTCACTGGCGGCCGAGACCGCCAACAGTGTGGTGCTGGCGGCCATCGGCTCGGCCGCGCTGGTGCTGATCCCGATCGGACGCACCAGCGGACGCAGCATCCTGGCCTGGTCACCGCCAATCTGGGGGTGCCTGTCCGTTCTCGCCTTCACGATCATGTTCGGTGTGCTGTCCCCGACTTTGGACCACTGGCACCAGGGAAACACCCTCAGCCTCTGGTGGGTGGTGGGCGCCCTGTTCGCAGCCCTCAGCGTCGGGGCCTGGGCCTGGCAGCGATTCGTCACGCCCGCCCGATTCTGAGCCACGGCCGCACCCTGCGGCTCCCGCTGGCCGGGTTCACTCTCCACGGTGAGCGAACCGCCCAAGTGCGCGACCCGCTCCCGCATGGCGTGCAGCCCAAATGCCGTACGCGTGCCGGCCAGGTCGCCTGGTGCGGCGCCGTGGGGGTGAAGCCGATTCCATCGTCGACGACGTCGAGGATCACCTCGGAGTCGAGCATGCTGAGGGTGAGGTCGATACGGGTGGCGTCGGCGTGCTGCACGGCGTTCGACAGGGCCCCTGCGCGATCCGAAGCAGCGCCGTCTCGACCGGCGTGGACAGCGCTTCGACGCTGCCGGCGATCGTGACGCCCACCGGGATGCAACTGCTGTCGCCGGTCTGGACCGCCAGTCGCCTCAGGGCCTCGACCAGCGTCGCCTCGCGCAGGGCCGGCGGCGACAGTTCGTCGATGAACTGCCTGGTTTCGGCGAGCGCCTGGGTGGCGGCGGCCAACTGCGTGCGAGTCGCCCACAACTCGGTGATCAGGCACTCCCGCTCCGCGGGTTCCCGAGCCAGGGACCGATAGGCCAGACCGATCGCCACGGCCACAGCCGCTCAGATCAGCGGGCCGACCACCCCGGCCACGCCGAATCCCCGGTGCATCCCGAACAGGGCGATGGCCAGCAGGGTCGCCACGGCTACCGCGGCGGGCCCGCGCCAGCCACGCTGGAAGTGCAGGGCGAGGAAGAAGAGCGGGAAGAACAGGTAGATTGCCTCCGCGCTGACGGAAGCCAGGGCCAGCCATTCGAGGCTGAGCGCGGCCACCCAGGCCGCGCCGAGACGGGGGTGCACCCCGTCGAGGTTGCGCCCGAGCGGCGATCCGGCGGCGTAGGTGCCGAGAAAAATGGCCGCAAGGCAGACGATCACCGCCGCACCCGGCATCCCGGCTGACCCGGCTGTGGCAACGACGAGGGCCACCAGTCCCACGACAAGGCCGTGCAGCCCGATCCGGAGCCCGACGAAGACGGGGTTGAGGGCGGAGCCCGTGGGTCCGGTCACGCGATGATCACCACTTCAAGCTACTGGCCTGCTGCCCGGCCGTCATCCTCCGAAAGGTGGAACGGATACTCCGCCTTAGGGGTGCCGAAGATGGTCAGCCCGCACGATGACCGGCCGAGGTTTGCCGGCGAAAGTTGACAGTGCCCGGAAAACGCCGCTGGCGGTGCCGCACACATCACAACCCAACCCAACCCGACCGACCCGAGGAGCTTCACAGTGTTCGTTGCATGGCGCGATCTGAAATTTGCCCGGGGGCGATTCGTGCTGATCGGCACCGTCGTTGCCCTCATCACCCTGCTGGTCGGATTCCTCTCCGGACTGACCCAGGGTCTGGCCGACCAGAACGTATCGGGCCTCACCGAGCTGCACGCCGACCGGATCGTCTTCTCGGCTCCGGCCGCCGACACCGTCGATCTCGCCGGGTCGGCGTTCACTGTCGATTCCGTGACCGCAGACTCCTGGTCCTCCCACACTCCCGTGGTGTGGCTGCCGCTCACCGACTGGCAGGACGTGGCCGCAGTGTCTGGGCGTCCGGGAATCTACGCAAGCGTCCTGGCCGTGCGCGGAGCCGCGGCCGACGTCGCCGCCGCCGACCTTGTCGTGGGCACATCCTCCACCGGCGTGCTCCAATCGCTGACCGCCCTGGAAGCGTTCCGCTCGGAGATCGGTTCGCTGCTGCTCATGGTGGCGATACTCTTCGGTATCTCCGCGATGGTCGTCGGAGCATTCTTCACGGTCTGGAGCATCCAGCGCCAGCCCGACGTGGCTGTGCTGAAGGCCCTCGGCGCCTCCAGCCGCATGCTGGTCGCGGCCATGTTCGCCCTCGGCCTCGCAGGTGCCGCCTTCGCCCTCCGCTCCGTCACCTCCGCCGACCCACTGACCGCCCTCGGGAGCAACCGATGATCCAGCTCGACCGCATCACCTTCACCTTCCCCGATGGCGTCGACAGCGTCACCGCCATCGACGACGTCAGCCTCCAGGTCGACCGAGGCTCCATCATCGGAATCACCGGCCCGTCCGGCTCCGGCAAGTCCAGCCTGCTGGCCGTGGCCTCCACCCTGATCACGCCCGACAGCGGGTCCGTGCTCATCGGCGACGTCGATGCGACCCTGCTCACCCCGGCCGAGAAGGCGGAGCTGCGCCGAGACCGGCTGGGCATCGTCTTCCAGCAGTCGAACCTATTGCCGGCACTGACGACCCGGGAACAACTCGTGGTGATGGGCGAACTCGGCGGAGGGCGGCGTGGGCGGCGTGCCCGGCGAGCCACGGCATCCGTGCCGACGAGCTGCTGGATGCCGTGGGTCTTCACGATCAGGCAGGCAAACGGCCCGCGCAGCTCTCCGGCGGACAGCGCCAGCGGCTCAACAATCCCCGGGCGCTGATGAACAACCCAACCGTGCTGGTCGTCGACGAGCCCACGACCAGCGGCTCCTGCCGCTGATGGACTCCGTGCACACCATGGTGGACGGCACCCTGACGACGACCCGGCACACCATGGCCGCGTAGCGGCGCCGCGGAGACCTCTCCCGCACGCTATCGTCGAAAGAGTGCGCCTCGGAGTCCTTGATGTCGGTTCGAACACCGTCCACCTACTGGTCGTCGACGCGCACGCGGGCGCCCAACCGGTGCCGATGGCCTCCGATAAGGCCGTTCTGCGTCTGATGCGCTACCTCACCCCCGAGGGCGCCATCACCGACGAGGGGTGCACCGCGGTTCTCGAGGCGGTGCGGAACGCGGCCGCGATGGCTCGCCATCACCAGGTCGACGATCTCCTTTCGTTCGCCACCTCCGCCCTCCGTGAGGCCGCGAATGGACCCGAACTTCTCGCCAGGGTCGAGCGGGAAACCGGGGTCGCCCTGCAGGTCCTGTCCGGGGAGGACGAGGCCCGCCTGACGTTCCTGGCCGTCAGGCGCTGGTACGGCTGGTCAGCCAGGGACATCCTCCTCTTCGACATCGGGGGCGGTTCCCTGGAGATCGCCGCGGGCGCGAACGAGGTACCTGCGGTCGCGCTGTCTTTGCCGCTGGGCGCCGGGCGCTCGACCATCGGTTTCCTGCACAACGACCCACCGCTGCCCGCGCAGGTGTCCGCCCTCCGCGAGCATGCGAGCACCGTACTCCAGAAGGCTCTGGTCGCCTTCGAGGGACTCCCGATGCCGCACCACGTCGTGGGGTCGTCCAAGACCATCCGTTCCCTTGCCAAACTGGCCGGCTCCACCTCGGAGGGTTTCGGTTCAGGCGAACGGATGCAGCTGAGTCGCTCCCAGCTGGGCGACTGGGTCCCCCGGCTGGCCCGCATCCCGGCCGAGGCCCGTCCAGCGCTCCCCGGCATCACCGCCGACCGCACCTTTCAGATCGTGGCCGGCGGCATCGTCCTCAGCGCAGCGATGGCCGCATTCGGCGTGACCGAGCTGGAAGTGTCACCGTGGGCACTGCGCGAAGGCATCATCCTGAGGTACCTGGACCACCTGGAGTAGCGCCGCGCCCCCGCAGCTAACTCAGATCACCGCAGCGCCTTGGCTTTGAGCGCCGCGTATTCATCAACGGTGATGGTGCCGCTGTCGAGCAGCGCCTTCGCCGTGGTGATCTCTTCGGCCGAAGAGCCGGAGTCGGCAAGCGAGCGCACGTATTGTTCTGTGGCGGCCTGGTTCCGCTGCGCCGCGTTCATCTGCCGCTCAGCCATGCCCTTACCCCGTGCAATCAGGTAGACCAGGGCGGTCAGGAACGGCACGAAGACGAGGAACAACATCCAGACGGCCTTGCTCCAGCCGTTGAGGGTCTGGTCACGGACGATGTCCCCGATGATCGAGAAGAGCACCATCAGGTAGGCGATGAAGGCGAAGGTCCAGAAGAAGAACCAGATGATGTCCCACGTTGCTGCCAAAAAGTTCATTGTGCTGCTCCTCCATCGGAGAATGGCACGTGGCAGGAGGCAACGGCCGTTTCATTCGCAGATGTCAGCGCGATAAAACAGGGGCGGAAAGTCCGCGTCAGATGAAACCGGCAGCCGTCAGGTGCGTGGTCTGTGGTGTGTGGTGCCCCCGCTGGGGGTCGAACCCAGACTGTGACGATTTTAAGTCGTCTGCCTCTGCCATTGGGCTACGGGGGCGCGCTCGGTGAATCCGAACGCCTCAAGCGTAGGTGCTGCGGGCGTCTTCGGTTTCAACCGTTGACGCCCGCAGTCGCTGCTACTTGGCGGCTGCGGTCTCCGCGGTCCTCACGGTCTCCGCGGTTTTGTCGGCCGCGGACTTGCGTGGGGCGCGGGGTTCCCGTGCCGCTGCCTTGACGGCGGGAACCGTGCCTGGCGCGGCGGAGGTGGCCGGCGCCTTGGCCGGCGCCTTGGCCGGCGCGGCAGCATCCGCTGCCGGCTTGGGACGGGAGGCAAACTCCACGAATGTGGCCCGCGGGTTCTCCACAGCGGCCAGCGAGACGATGTCTCGACCGAGGAAGAAGTTGTTCACCCAGCCCCAGACGACTCGCAGCTTGCGCTCCCAGCTGGGCATGGCCAGGCCGTGGTAGCCGCGGTGGGCGAACCAGGCCGGCAGACCCGTGATGGCGATCTTGCCGGACTGGAAGACCCCGGAACCGATGCCGAGGCCGGCGACGGCGCCGCGGTTCTTGTGCAGGTATTCCTTGGGAGTTTCGCCGCGCAGCACCGCGACGATGTTCTTCGCGAGGAGCTTGCCCTGGCGCACCGCGTGCTGGGCGTTGGGCACACAGAAGCCACCCACTCCCCCACCGCTGAGGTCAGGGACGGCGGTGATGTCGCCGGCACCCCAGGCATCGGCGATGATCTGGTCGTCGGTTCCGACGCGCAGGTCGGGGCGCACCTGAAGGCGGCCTCGATCTTCGATCGGCAGGTCGGTGTGGCGCACGATGGCCGGGTTCGCCATGACCCCGGCGGTCCAAACGATCAGGTCGGTCTCGAAGCTCTCACCAGTGGACAGTTCGATTTTGCCGTCGACCGCGCTGGTGAGCTGCGTGTTGAGGTGGATCTGCGCGCCACGCTCGTCGAGGTGCTTGATGACCCAGAGGCTGGTCGGCAACGAAACCTCGGGCATGATGCGCCCCATCGCCTCGATGAGATGGAAGTGGGTGTCGTCGAACCCGATCTGAGGGTAAGACTTCAGCAGCGATGATGCGAAGGAACGCAGCTCGGCGAAAACCTCAATGCCGGCGAAGCCGCCGCCGATGACGACGAAGGTGAGCAGGCGGTCACGCTCGGGGCCGGCCGGCAGCAGGGCTGCCCTGTCGAAGTTGGTGAGAACACGATCGCGGATAGCGATGGCTTCCTCGATGGTCTTCAGGCCGATGGCCTGGTCTGCGACACCCGGGATCGGGAATGTGCGGGACACGGCACCGGCCGTCACCACAACGACGTCATAGACGAATTCGTAGGGTTCGCCGAGGGGCGGGGTGATGACGCCGAACCAGGGTGAGACCATTTCGGGCAACGCTTTCGTCAATTACGGATGGGCCTTGACGCCGCTGCCGAACATTATTGGAGGCGGGATGCCCAGCCAGGTGCTGGTCAGCCTAAACGGCCCATACGTTGCCGCCATC
>JBBQDC010000094.1:0-11176 GCA_038319305.1 Actinomycetales bacterium
TTGCCGGCCACCGCCTCCGGCCAGTTCACCTCGGCCAGCTGCAGCCAGAGCGGGGGCACGCAGGTGAGGCCGGTGACGCCATACTGCCCGCAGAGCTTCGCCACCTCCCGCGGCAGCAGGTAGTTCATCAGGACGCAGTGCGCCCCGACCGAGAACGCCGTCGTGACCTGGCTCAGGCCGGCGTCGAAGCTCAGCGGCAGCACGCTGAGGATGACGTCGTCGCTGGTGTTGGCGAGGTAGGTGCTCACACTCTCGGCACCGACGATCAGGTTGCGATGGCTGAGCACGACGCCCTTGGGCTTGCCGGTGCTGCCGGAGGTGTAGAGGATCGCGGCCGGATCCAGGTCGATCGCGGGCGAAAGGCCCGGTTCTCCCGCCGCCGCCTGGCCGTCGTCCCATCCGTGCAGTCGCCAGGCCGACGTGGGGTCCGGCAGCGCGGCACCGACGACGATCACGTGCGCGATCCGAGTGTCCGGCAGGACCTCGTCGAGCTGGGTGAGCCTGTCGGCGGACGTGATCAGCACCTCCGCGCCGCTGTCGGCGAGGATGTGGCGCACCTGTGCCGCCTTGAGCACGTGATTGACCGGGACGAAGACGCCTCCGGCGGCGGACACGGCGAAGATCGACGCGACGGTTTCGAACCGCTTCTCGAGGTAGATCGCCACCCGGTCGCCACGCTGAACACCCACGGAGAGCAGTTGGGCCGCGGCGGCGCGGGCGCTCCGCCAGGTCTCGGCGTAGCTGAGCGTGGCATTGCGATAGCTCAGGGCCGGGGCATCCGGGGTGGCGGTGGCCGCCTGGCTGAGCAGATGATGAACGCTCGTCCGGGTGGGCATCAGCGGGTGGTCCTTTCGGCTCGTGCGCTGCGCTCCCGCAGATACCGGCCGAACTCCTCGGCATCATCGAGGTCGACGTAGCGCCGGCCTTCCGGGTCGGTGTCCTCGCGCGTCTCGTCCTCGTCGGTCCGCGCGGGCGGCGCGGGCCGGGCCGAACCGGACAGGTCGTCGTACACCGACACATACGCCTCCGCCTGGGGGCGCCAATCCATCAGGGTCGCCACCCGGGTGCGGGCCGTGCGGCCGAGCGTGGCGCGCAGCGCCGGGTCGTCGATCAGCGTCTCGACGGCATCGGCGAACGCCTCGACGTCGCCGGAGGGGACGTAGAGCAGGGTGTCGCCCCCCGAAACCCGGGTCTCGACCAGGTCGAAGGACACAGAGGGCAGTCCGTAGGCCATGTACTCCATCGTCTTGTTCATGGTCGACAGGTCGTTCAGGGGTGTCTTCAGGTCCGGGCACACGCCGATGTCGGCACGGCTGAGATGCTCGGCGATGGCCACCTTGTCCACCCGGCCGGTGAACGTCACGTGGTCATTGAGTCCCAATGCGGTCGCCTGCAGCCCCAGGTCTTCCAGGCAGTCGCCGAAGCCGAGGAGCGTGGCGGTCACGTTGGTGCGCCCTCGGCGATTCACGAGTTCGTCCACGACGAGCAACACCTGGTCGACGCCGTCCTGGGGCCCCATGATCCCAAGGTAGACCAGGTTGATCTGGTCGGCGGCACGTGGGTGGTCGGGGTAGATCGGGCGCATCCGACGGGTGTCCGGCCCGCTGCGCACGACGGTCACGTCCGCGGGGCTGCGACGTCCTCGCCGCACGGCGATGGCCTTGTAGGACTCATTCGTCGAGATGACCCGGTGCGCGGCGCGGAAGGTGGCCCGTTCGAGCCAGAGCAAGCCACGGTACTCCAGGGTCTTCAACCCGCCGCGGGCCTCACCGAACCGGGAGATGAAGAGCTCCGGGTTCAGGTCGTGGTGGTCGAAGACGAACCTGACGCCGAAGGGACGCCAGAGCAGCGCCAGCAGCCAGTAGGTGTCCGGCGGGTTGCAGGCCTGGATGATGTCGAACGGCCGGGCGCGCCGCACTGCCAGCGACAGCCAGGCGGTGCGCAGCCAGCTGTATGCGAATTCCCAGACGAACCCCAGGAGCCCCTTGGCTTCCGGGGCGGGCTTGTACTTGTAGATGTCGACCCCGTCGATGTTCTGGCGGGAGGGATCGCCTGGCCCCTTGGGGCAGATCACGCTCACGCGGTAGCCGCGTCTGATCAGGGCCTGGCATTCCAGCCACACCCGGCGGTCGAGCGGAACCGGGAGGTTCTGCACGATGATCAGCACGTGCGGCGACGACGTCGTGGGGTTCATGCTTGCTCCTTCGGTGCGGACGCAATGCGGACGCGGATCGCCCGGTTGAATCGGGGAAGGAGCCCGGCCACCTCGACGATGATCTGGCGGGCGAGCAACCGAATCACCACGATGGACACCACCGTCACGGCGAGACCGATGAGCGCGATCCTCACCATCGGAGGCAAGCTCGTCGAAAGAACGAGGACCACCCATCCGGTTCCACCTCCGGTCAGGGCCAGAGCGGCAAGTAGGCCGAATGGTCCGGCCAAGGTCCGTGCGGAGGCCTGGAGTAGCTTCGCGACCAGGAACCACCGGATGACGGTCGCGATGCCGGCGATCACCAGGAACCCCCACGCGATGGCATCGAGTCCCCACTGCACCATGACGGCCGTCGTGCCGACGGTGCACGCATCGATGATGAGCGCGTAGACGAACCACCGACCGGGTTTGCCGAGTCCGTAGAACAGCCCGTGATCGAGAGTCGCCCCGACTACCATGATCCCGGCGAGGGCGAGGATTTGCGCCACCCGGCCGCTGTCGGCCCACCCGTCGCCGAAGACGATGGGTATGATCAGCGGCGCGGCCACGGCCACCACGATCAGCGGCGGCGACATGATGGCGTAGGTCATTCGGAGCGCGCGCACGTAAGCGGCTCGCAGGCGCTCCGCGGCATCCCGGATCCGCGAGAACGCAACGGTGGACACGGGCAGCAGCGCCGCCCCGGTCAGGTCCTGCACGATCTGCACGATCCGCTGGGCGATGCTCAGATAACCGAGCCCGGTGAGGCCGAGGGTGGCGGTGATGATCGCGGTCTCCGCCAGAGCGCGACCCACGTTGACGAATTCGACTCCGAGCACCTGGCTGCCGAAGCGTGCCATTGTGCTGAATTCCGATCGGGAGAAGGCCAACGAGGGAAGCCACGCTGCCGCGACCCACGCGAGGACTGCCGTGACCAACAGTGCCGTCAACGTCTGGCCGACCAGCGCCCACACACCAAAGCCCGTCACGACCATCGTGATGGCTACCACCTGCGCGGCGATGGCGGCGATGGTCCCCTGAATCGCCAGCGCACGGAACCGCATGGCTCGACGCAGCAACGCGGTCGGAACCGACGAGACGGCGGTGAGCACCACCGCCAGCGCCAGCACCTGCAGGACCGGCACAACTTCGTCGGAGCTGAACACCAGCCCGACCAGAGGTGCGATCCCGACGACCGCGGCGCATAACAAGAGCCCGGCCAGCATCGAGAACCAGAAGCCCGTGCTCAACATCCGGCGACCGGTGCTCTCTGCCTGCACGATGTAGGCGGTGAATCCCAGGTCAGCGAGGAGATAAAAGAACGGGAGCACCACGGTCGCGGCCGCCACCGTGCCGAATTCCGCCGGGCTGAGAAATCGGGTGAGAATGGCGATTGTGACGAAACCTGAGAGGCGGACAACCCATTTCTGCACCGTGAGCCAGAGCACGCCGGCTGCAGTCTGCGCGCTGACGGACGGGGCGGCCTGCGTGGTTGCCGCGGGTTGCTGCTCCAGCGGGGTCACGATCCGTACACCTCGTCCTCGATGATCCGCACCGCGGCGGCCTCGGCCCGGGTCCAGCCGAATTGCCGGACGGACTCCGATGCTGCCCATGCCGCGGCCTCGCGGTCCGGCCGAGTCACGACCGTGCTGAGGGCGGCGGCGAGTGACAACGGCGTTGGGTTCGCCCATGCGACGTGGTCGTTCACCAGGTCAGCTCGCGAGTGCGGCGAGTCGTTCACGACGGGTATTACGCCTGCTGCCAGCATCTCCTCGGCCACCAGGGAGATGTTCGTGAACGACATGGCGAGCGCGGCGATGCTGGAGTTGTATAGCTCGTTGAGTTCGGCAGGGGCGAGCCTGCCGTGCTGGGTGGCCGGGAAAGTGAGCCCCGACACCTCGGCCCCGTAGAAATGGATGTCGACCTCGGGGTGACGTTCGTGGAATTGTTGCAGCGCGAGGCGGGCAAGCCAGAAACCACGCCGGGGCACATCGGGGCGCGCGTAGAACACCACCCCGGTGCGCACCCGGCCGTGCAGGGGCCGGTACACCGACGTGTCGCACCCGAACTCGGTCACGTCCGGCGAGATCCCCACCTCGGAACGTAGCAGCCGGGCGACCATCTCGCCGAGGGCGATGGTTCGGAACCCGAACCGGTAGGAGTCCTCCGCCAGGGAGTACATCGACCCGCGTGGGTAGAAGTACGGTTCGAAGTCCTGCACAAAGTACAACCGTCGCATCGGCCCGGTACCGCGACGAGCGAGAACGTGGGCGGAATCCCATGAGGAGGCGACGCACGCGTCGACTCCTGAAATGCCGGCGGATGCGTCGTGGATTTCGGCGCGGACGTTCGGCCACCAGTCGCGGATCACCCGTTCGTGTCCGCGGGCGTCTCCGCCGTACCGGTCATACAGGAAGAGGTCGCATTTGTGACCGGCCCGCTCGACCGCCTCCACCATCCGGAAAAGAGTGGTGTGTCCCCCGGAGCCTGCCTGAGGAGGAGTCATGACCCAGCCGATCCTCAGCGGCTGCGATCGCGGCTGTCGGTGTTCGGGAATTGCCAGGTCAAGGCGCGTCGAATCGGAGATGTCGTCATCGAATAACGGCTGGTCGAGGGCTGCCGCGCCGAGTCGGCCATACGCGTATCGGGTGAGCCTCTGCGCGAGCCCACGCGGACCGTCACTTCGGACTATGCCGAATGCCTTGGCAACCTTCGCTTCAAGCGTCATTTCGAGGACCCTTCTCTGAGCCGTGGGGTCTCGTCGCGGCGGCGCTGCTCCCAAGTCAGCATCGCGTGCTGCCGTCCGCGCTTGAGTCGGCCACCGCTGGCCGCGTCGGCGGTACGCTCCAGCTTTGCCGCGAGGATCCGCGCCTCCATTTGCAGGTCGCCGACCCATGCGCGCGCGGACGTCGAGTGCAGCGCTTTCTCGTAGACTTCCGCGAGTCGGCTGGCCATGGCGGGCAGTCCAAAGTTGGCCTCGGCGAAACCTCGGGCGGAGACGGAGAGTCGTGCCCGTTCGGAGGGAGCCTCGATCAGGGCGCGGAGGTGCCCGGTGAGCAGGCCGACCCCGTCAGCGACCTCATTCGGGCTCCAGAAGCTGTTGCGGAATATCGCGTCCGTGGCCGGTTCCCGGAACACCGCGCTCCAGCCTCGTTCGCCGAGCACGATGAGCGGTTTGCCGAAGGCGAGTCCGCGGGCAGCCGAGCTCCCCATTCCCAAAACGACGTCGGCGGCATCGTAGGCGGGGCGCGGGTCCGAGAGCGGGCCCGCGAACAGGACGGACTCCTCCCCGAGCCGGGCATTGACGCTCGCGGCGCATGCTCGAAGGCGCTCTTCGGCGTCTCCTGTGCCAACGATGAGCAGACGGACACGGGGGTCATTCAGGCGGGCCACGGCGTTGATGGCATCCTCGATGCCGTGTGCCTTCATCTCCTCGCTGAGTCGGCTGACGACGACGAGCATGATCGAGTCGGGGCCGATCCCGAGACCGCGTCGGAATTCATCCCGGTCGGTCACGCCTGGCGCATCTCGGGTTGTGTCGACCGGGGGACTGATCAGGGTGGCGCCACCCTGGTGGCCCGACAGCTCGTCGCGCAGGTACCCCGTGCCGATCACCACCGGCACGGATGGATGCGTCCTTGGATCAAATGACATTTCGTAAATGGTGCGAACCAGGGCGCGCCTACCAAGCAGTCCGGGCCCCCAGTATGCGGCCCTCTCGGAGGCACTGAACGCGTGTACCAGGTCGGCGTTCCACGTTCGGGCGAGCCCAGATAGAGCGCGCGCGTGGCCGAAGAGCGACGCGGGGCGGTCGTAGGCCTCGAGCCTCACTCCGTAGTCGGTCGCGACGTTGAGCAGGGATGGCCCCGTGCGGGGGCAGGTTTGCCGCGGGCCGACAAGCAGGCTGTCGTATCCGTGCTGGGCGACCGCAGCGGTCAGTTGCACGGCGTTGATCTGGGCGCCGCCCAGCTCCAGGCTGCCGACCTGCACCAGTATTCTGCGGCGCACGGTCATCGATCGAGACCGCTCGACTGGACGAGGTCCGGCTGGGCGGCTGCGGGGCCCAGACTGCGGTGGAGCGACTCAGCCACCTGCGCCTGCTGTAGAGCAGTGAGATGCGGGAACATCGGCAGCGAGAGGATGCGACGGGCCGCCGCTTCCGCGACCGGGAACTGGCCCGTCCGGTAACCGAGGTCGGCGTAGGCCGCCGTGAGGTGCAACGGCGTCGGGTAGTGGATGCCGGCGCCGATGCCCGCGGCGCCGAGCTCCGCGAGCACGCGGTCGCGTTCGGCGACCTGCACGACGTAGAGGTGCCAGACGTCTCCGTTGCCCTCGCGCACGGGGGGCAGGCGCACACCAGGCAGGTGGGCGAGCATCTCGGTGTAGCGGGTGGCGGCGGCGCGACGTGCGGCGTTCCACCCGTCGAGGCGGCGCAGCTTGGCCCGGAGCACCGCGGCCTGCACCGCGTCGAGGCGCGAGTTCATGCCCGCCCGGTCGTGCATGTACTTGACCGAGCTGCCGTGGGCGCCGAGGTTCCGGACGAACTCCGCAATGGTCGGGTCGTCGGTGAGCACGGCGCCGGCATCGCCGGCAGCTCCGAGGTTCTTGCCCGGATAGAAGCTCGTCGCGGCGACCCGGCCGATCGAGCCGGCCCGGCCGACGGTCGACGACGCGCCCTGCGATTGCGCGGCGTCCTCCACGATCACCAGCCCGTGTCGCTCCGCGATCGGGGAGAGCGCCTCCATCGGTGCGGTCTGGCCATAGAGGTGAACGGGGATGATCGCCCGGGTGCGCGCGGTGATCGCGGCCTCGACGGCGGCCGGGTCGACCAGCAGGAACTCGTCATCGACGTCGACGAAAACCGGGACGGCACCGATGCGGGTCGCGGCCTCGGCCGTCGCAATGAACGTGTTGACGGGAATGATGACCTCGTCGCCGGGGCGGATGCCGACGGCCCGCAGGGCGAGTTCGACGGCGTCGGTGCCGTTGGCCACTCCGATGCAGTGTTCGACACCGATGTACTCGGCGTACTCCCGCTCGAATGAGGCGACCTCGGGGCCCCCGACGAACGCGGCGGACAGGAATTGGGCCTGCCAGGTGGGGAGCACCTCGTCTGCGATCTCGGCCTGTTGTGCGGCCAGATCGAGGAATGGAACCTTCATGCGGGGACTCCCGCCAGAGGACGGGCCGGAACCCCGGCCCAGGTTTCCTCCGCCGGCAGGTCTCGCGTCAGGGCCGCGCCCATTCCCAGCACCGCGCGCTTCCCGACTCGAATGCCTTCCCGCACGCTGGCGTTCATGCCCAGGTAGGCGCTCTCCCCGATCCAGGCGTGACCGCCGAGGGCGACGCCCGCGCACAGGGTGGCGAACGACTCGACGAGGTCGTCGTGGGTGAGCGTGACGTTCGGCATCACCACCACGTGCCGGCCGAGCTCCACATTCGTGGTCATCACGACGCCGGCGAGGAGGATGCTGCCCGCCCCCACCGTGCAATCGACCGGCACGATGACGCTGGGGTCGATGACGGTGACGTAATCCTCCTTGGTGCGGCCGTCCTCCGCGAGCCGGGCCACGATCGCGGCCCGCGCGACCCCGCGACCGGCGCAGACCAGCAGGCTCGCCCGCGGATGATCGATGGCGCTGACAATTCCGCCGAGGATCGGCAGCCCGTCGAGGATCTTGCCCCACAGGCTCGCGTCGTCGTCGAGGTAGCCAATCGCGGTGTGCTCACCGGAGCGCCGAAGCACAGCGAGCGCCTCCCGGGCCAGGCCGCTCGCCGCCACCAGCAGCACGTCAGCCATGTTGGACCACCGCGAGTGGAGCGAGCAGGGCGTCGATCACGGATGACTGTTGTGCCGCTTCGAGCTGATGGTACAGCGGCAGAATCAGCGTGGTGCCGGTGAGGTGCTCGGACACCGGCAGTGGACCGCGCAGCGACGGTGACCCGGCATAGGCCGGTTGCAAGTGCGAGGACATGATGCCTCGGCGGGCGGAGACCCCGGCCTCGGCGAGTCGGAGCAGAAGCTCGTCCCTGTCGAGCGGGTACTCCTCACCGACCTCGACCCAGTAGGACTGGAAGTTGGAGGTGCCCCAGTCGGGGTCCCGCACCGGGCGCAGCCCGTCGATGCCGGCCAGGGCCGCGGTGTATCCGTTGGCGAGTTCGCGACGTCGGCGCACCATCTCGGGAAGTCGGCCCAGTTGCACTATTCCGACAGCCGCCTGGATGTCGGTCATCCGATAGTTGAATCCGATCTCCCGGTACTCCTCTGGAGGCGCGAGCACGCTCGCCTGCCGGTCGCTCGCGGACACGCTCATGGAATGCTCGCGCAGCCGTTTGGCTCGCGCAGCCCATTCAGGGTTCGAGGTCGTCAGCATGCCGCCTTCCCCCGTGGTCAGCAGCTTGCGCGGGTGGAAAGACCAGGCGGCGAGCACCGCGCCCGCCCCGACGGGACGGTCCTGGTAGGTCGAACCGGCACCGCAGGCGGCATCTTCGATCACCACGATTCCCAACGGATCGCACAGCTCTCGAATCGGGGCGAGATTAACTGGAACGCCGCCCTGGTCAACGACGATGACGGCCCGCGTGCGGTCGGTGAGTGCTGCGGCGACGCCGGCCGCCGTGACGTTGCCGGTGCCGGCGTCGACATCGATGAAGACCGGCACGGCCCCAACGTAGGTGGGCGCGTTAGCCGTGGCGATGAAGGAGAAGGACGGGACGATCACTTCGTCCCCGGCACCGACTCCGGCAACGACCAGCGCCAGGTGCAGTGCGGTCGTGC
This sequence comes from Actinomycetales bacterium, assembly GCA_038319305.1. Lineage (GTDB taxonomy): Bacteria > Actinomycetota > Actinomycetes > Actinomycetales > Microbacteriaceae > Cryobacterium. Next base: position 8,973 of record JBBQDC010000094.1, read on the forward strand.
AATTCGAGGTCGCGACGGCGAACGGGATCTGCATGGTCTCCGCGTACAGCTCCTCAAACGCGGCAACGCGAGGCCCCTGTGCCACCCATCCGGACTCGATCACGGCCGTCACGGCGGCGATCTCCTCCATACCCATCCAGGGTTGCATCACATTGAGGCGCGTCATCGGACGGCCTCAGCTGTGACCCAGTTGCGATCTTCCATGTGAGAAAGTCGGTTCGGGTCGGCTCCCGCTGACTTCTGAAACCACTCAACGAGGTCCGCGACGCCCGCGGTGAACTCCACGGTCGGCGCGAATCCGGTAAGTGACGCCATGTGGGTCGGGTCACCGAGCAAACGGCGCACGTCGCCGGGACGAGCGACGTCGTGCACTGGTGTGAGGTCCGGCCGGCCTACGGCCGCGGCGACGGCCGCGCACAGCGCGTTCACTGTCACCTCGGTGCCCGACCCAAGGTTGAGCGTCTCCCCCGCGAGGCCGGGTGCGTCTGCGAGCAAGGCGAGGGCCGCGCACGTGTCGAGCACATGCATGAAGTCCCTCGTCTGTTCTCCATCACCGAAGATGATCGGTCGTTCGCCGGAGATCAACCGAACAATGGTGCGCGGAATAACCTCGCCACTGTCGCCCTCGAAGTGACTGCGTGGACCATAAGTATTGAACGGGCGAATGACCACGGTGTCCATCCCGTAGGTGCGAAAGTATGCCCGCGCATAGGCTTCGCCGGCGAGTTTGCTTCCACCGTAAACAGTCTCAGGCCAGGTGGGGTGGCGTTCGTCCATCGGTGCGTACTGCGCCGTGCCGAAGACCTCGCTCGTGCTCACATAGACGAAGCGTCGCACCCCCGCTGAGCGAGCGCTCTCCAGCATCAGGAGGCTGCCGAGGGCGTTCACCTCGTGGTTTTCCAGGGGATCGTGCAGACTGTGTCGCACGCCCAAGCAGGCGAGATGAAACACGATGTCGATGCCCCGCAGGGCGCGCTCTCGCACCGCGCTGTCACGAATATCGCCGACGATGAGGGAAAATCTCGGGTCCTCGAGCGCAGTAGCCACATTGTGCGGGGTACCGTTCTTGAGGTTGTCGAGCGCGCGCACCTCAGCGGCGTCGCGGCCCAGCAAGGTGTCAACCAGATGGCTGCCGATGAATCCGGCACCACCGGTCACAAGGACGCGCGCCCCACTCAAAGTTGTCATAAGAACTCCCCGACCGGCACGCGGTCTTCATTCAGCACTACCGCAGCCCCGTTGGCCGCCAGACTCTTGCTTGCCGCTTCCAGCACGGACAGCACCCGCAGCCCCGCCTCGCCGTCGGTGCGCGGTGAACGACCCTCGCGGATGCTCTCCGCGAACTCGGCCACCATGGCCCCCAGTGCCTCCCGTTCCGGCAGCGCCGGCGACCACGTGTCGCCGAGCCGATACGAGATGGTGGCCGCCTTGCGCTCGGCGCCGTCGAGGGCCTGCAATTCCAGGTCGACGCCGCGGTCATAGACGCTGAGACGCTGTTGCGGGTTGAGGTCGTCCCAGACCAGGGTGCGTTTGGTGCCGCCGACGATCATCTGGCGAATCTTCGTCGGACTCAACCAATTGACGTGCACGTGGGCCATTGCGCCATTGGGAAGCGGCAGTACGAGGTAGCCGATGCAGGATTTCCCTGAGCCCAGGGGATCCGCGCCGTTGGCCGAGACGCTGCGCGGTCGCAGGCCCCCGGGGAGGATGAAGTCGATGATCGACAGGTCGTGCGGTGCCAGGTCCCAGAAGACGTCGACGTCGGGTTGGATGAGGCCGAGGTTGATCCGCACGGAGTCGATGAACAGGACCTCACCGAGGGCACCCTCCGCGATGAGTTCCCGGATCTTCAGGACCGCGGGCGTGTAGCAATAGGTGTGGTCGGTCATCAGGACCAGGCCTCGTTCCGCGGCCGCGCGAACCATGTCTCGTCCACGCAATCCGGTGTCCGCGAGGGGCTTCTCGACCATCACATGCTTGCCGCCGTTGAGGGCGGCCCGCGTGATGCCGTGGTGAGTGCGGGCCGGCGTCGCGATCGCGACGGCGTCGACGTCGTCCGAGGACAGGAGGTCATTGAGTGAGGTGACCGCGCGAACGCCGCCGACCGTGTCGGCCAGCTTCTGGGCTCGGTCCAGGTCGAGGTCGCAGATCGCGACAAGATCCCAGTCCGGGCTGTTGTGGAAATTTCGAGCTAGGTTGGGGCC
>JBBQDC010000095.1:0-11140 GCA_038319305.1 Actinomycetales bacterium
CCCGCGCCCCACTTGCCCTCCTCCTCCTCCTCGTCCTCCACGCCGCCCGGGGCGCGAACGCGGGTGAATCGTCGGTATGCGCTGCACAACCCGACGATTCACCCGCTTTCGCGGACGGGGGAGCCCTGTGGAAGGAGGTCGACGGAGAGGAGAGGGTGAGGTGAGGGGGAGGTGAGGGGGAGGTGAGGGTGAGGGCGGGGAGTGGGCGGCGTTAGTGGTCCACGCCGTGGAGCTGGTCGAGGATGTGGTCGAGCACCTCGGCGAGGAGACCCAGGCCATCCTTCACTCCGTTGGGGGAGCCGGGGAGGTTGATGACCAGGGTGCGGCCTCGAGCGATCCCGGCATGGCCGCGCGAGATGATGGCCAGGGGCGTGGAGGCAGCGCCGCGGCGGCGGAATTCCTCCATGAGCCCGGGGAGCAGTCGGTCGAGGTGCGGGAGGGTCTGCTCGGGGGTGAGGTCGTGGGGGCTGACGCCGGTGCCGCCTGTGGTGATTACCAGGTCGCAGCCCTCGTCGATGGCCGCGATCAGGGCGGCGCCGACCGGGTCGCCGTCGGGAACCACACGGCGCTCGCGAAGGGTCCAGCCGCGCTCGCCGAGCCAGGCCTCGATGACCGGGCCGGTCTGGTCGGGATAGACACCCGCCGCGGCACGCGTGGACGCAACGATGACCTGCGCGGTGCGGGTCGGGTGGGCCGCGGTCGGTTCGGTGGGTTCGGCTTGCTGGCGCTGTTGGGGCGGCTGCGTGGGCGCGGTCGGTGCGGACGGAGTCGACGGATGGTTCGCTGCGGCGGTCACGCGCTCCATCCTGCCCCACTGTGAGTGCTGCGTTTTCTTCCCTTCCGCTGCCCAATCCGCAGATGCGGTAATAAGATGCAGAACATGTCGCACATACGGATCAAGGAAGCCGCTGGGTACCTCGGCGTGAGCGATGACACCCTGCGGCGCTGGATCGACAACGGGGTGCTCCCCGCGAGCACCGACGACGCGGGTCGCATGGTCGTCGACGGGTCCGATCTTGCCCACCTGGCCCGTGAGACCGCGCTGGCCCGGGAGAACGCACTGACACCCGCCGATCCGTCCACGAGCGCGAGCTCGGCCCGAAACCGCTTCGTCGGCCTGGTCACCCGGGTGGTGAGCGACCCGGTGATGTCCCAGGTGGAGCTGCAGTGTGGTCCTCACCGGGTGGTGTCCCTGATGAGCACCGAGGCCGTGCGCGAGCTCGGCCTGGTGCCGGGGTCGGTGGCCGTGGCCGTGGTCAAGGCCACCACCGTGATCGTCGAAACTCCGAAGGGCCAGTCGTGACCTGGTTTCGGACCGGGCGCGTGGCGCTCGGGCTGGCGGCGGCATCCGTCGTGCTCGCAGGCTGCGCGGGAACGGCCGGGGCCTCGGATCGTTCACCTGAGGGTTCCACGGGGCACACCGAGAAGCAGACCGAGACGCTCACCGTGTTCGCCGCGGCATCCCTCACGGAAACCTTCACCGAGTTGGCCGACCGGTTCGAGGCCGCCAATCCGGGTGTGACGGTCGCGCTCAGCTTCGCCGGTTCGGCCGATCTCGTCACCCAGATTCGAGAGGGAGCCCCGGCCGACGTCTTCGCGGCGGCGGACCTCGCCACCATGGCCAAGCTCAGCCGCGACCGGCTCGTCGACGGCGACCCGACGGTCTTCGCCACCAACACCCTCATGATCGCCGTGCCGGCAGACAACCCGGCCGACATCGCCTCCTTCGCCGACCTGGCCGCGCCGGGCGTGGACGTGGTGGTCTGCGCACCAGCGGTGCCGTGCGGCGCTGCCCGGCTGGCGCTCGAGGCCGCGGCGGGCGTCAGGCTCGCACCGGTAAGCGAAGAGAACGCCGTCACCGACGTGCTGGGCAAGGTCACGTCCGGCCAGGCGGATGCCGGACTCGTCTACGTGACCGACGTCGCCGCCGCGGGAGACGCGGTTCTCGGCATCCCGGTCGCGGAGGCGGAGCAGGCACCGAACGAATACCCGATCGCCGTCGTGGCGGGAAGTGAGCATGCGCGACTCGGGGCATCCTTCGCCCGGTTCGTGACTGGAGCGACCGGTCAGGGTGTGCTTGGGGCGGCCGGTTTCGGTGCCCGGTGAGGTGGCAGCGCGCCGGGACGCCCGGGACCGTCGAACAGGTCACACTGCCGAGCGGGTGACGCTCGGGGTTCCCCGCTGGACCCTCGCGGTGGCTGCGGTCGGTGCCCTGTTCATCGTGCTGCCGATCGTGGGCATGAGCCTGCGGGTGGAGTGGTCCCAGTTCGGCGCCCTGGTCACCTCGGAGGCTTCGGTCGCGGCGCTGCTGCTCAGTCTGCGCACCGCTGCGATGAGCACCGTGCTCTGCCTGCTGTTCGGCGTGCCGATGGCTCTCGCCCTGGCCCGCAGCCGGTTCCCCGGCCAGCGTCTGGTGCGCGCCGTCGTGCTGCTGCCGCTCGTGCTACCGCCGGTCGTGGGCGGCATCGCCCTGCTCTCGACCTTCGGGCGCCGCGGCCTTCTCGGCGAGACCTTCGAGGTGCTCGGCATTCAGATCGCCTTCTCGACCACGGCGGTCGTGCTGGCGCAGACCTTCGTGGCCCTGCCGTTCCTGGTGCTGAGCGTGGAGGCCACCCTCCGGGCCTCCGGAGCGCGCTTCGAGGCGGTTGCTGCCACCCTCGGCGCAACCCCAGGCACGGTTCTGCGGCGGGTGACGCTGCCTCTGGTGCTGCCCGGACTGATCTCTGGCGCCGTGCTCGCGTTCGCGCGCGCCCTCGGCGAGTTCGGCGCGACCCTCACCTTTGCCGGCAGCCTGCAGGGCGTCACCCGCACGCTCCCGCTCGAGATCTACCTGCAGCGGGAAACGGATGCGGATGCGGCCGTCGCCCTGGCGCTCGTGCTCGTGGCCGTGGCCCTGATCGTCATGGTGGCCACCCACCGGCCGCGGGGACTCTCATGACCTTCGAGTTCGCCGCCGTGTTGCGCCGGCGTGCACTGGATGTCTCCTTCACGGTGCGGCCGGGGGAGACGGTGGCGCTGCTGGGTTCCAACGGCGCCGGCAAGTCGACCATCGTCGAGGTCAGCGCGGGACTGCTGCGACCCGATTCCGGCCGGGCCACCCTGGATGGCCAAGTTCTGTTCGACCTGGCGGCCGACGCTGCCAGCCGCGGTCGGCCGGATGTCTTCCTGCCGCCGCATGCCCGCCGCACCGTGCTGCTCGCCCAGGAGCCGCTGCTTTTTCCCCACCTGAGCGTGCGCGACAACGTGGCGTTCGGGCCGCGCAGTGCCGGACAGTCCCGGGCGGCGTCACGGCTGCTGGCGGATGAGTGGCTCGCCGCCGCCGAGGTCTCCGAGCTGGCCGACCGGCGCCCCGGCATGCTGTCGGGCGGCCAGGCCCAGCGCGTGGCGGTGGCCAGGGCCCTCGCGGCCAGCCCGCGGCTGCTGCTGCTTGACGAACCGATGACCGCGCTGGACGTGGCGGCCGTGCCCGCGCAGCGCCAGTTGCTGCACCGGGTTCTCCTCGATCGGTCCGTCATCCTGGTCACGCACGATCCGCTCGACGCCCTCGCGCTGGCCGACCGGGTGATGGTTCTGGGTGACGGGCGCATTGTCGAGGAGGGCCCGACCCGGGCGGTGTTCGCGCATCCGCAGACCGATTTCACCCGCGCGCTCACGTTCGGACTTGACCTGTCGGCCGGTCCGCCGGCGCCGATCAGCTCGGTGTGAGGCTGCCGGTGGGCATTGCCCGGGCGAGGGAATACGCTGGTTGATATGACGTCTTCTGTTTCACCGTCCACCCGTGTGAACGTTCGCCCACTGACGAACGAGGAAGTCGACCGCATTCGCAACGACTTCCCGATTCTCGATCAGTTGGTCAATGGGCATCCGCTCAACTACCTCGACTCGGGTGCCACCTCACAGAACCCACTCAGCGTCATGGAGGCCGAGCAGGAGTTCTACGAGCAGCGCAACGCGGCCGTGCACCGCGGCGCCCACACGCTCGCCTTCGGTGCCACCGAGACGTTCGAGGCGGCGCGGGCAGCTGTGGCCGCGTTCGTCGGCGCGCAGACCGACGAGATCGTCTGGACGTCGAACGCGACCGAGGGCATCAACCTGGTGGCCTACTCGTTCTCCAACGCCTCCCTGGGCCTCGGCGGCCCGGCCGCACGGCGCTTCGCGCTCGGCGCCGGCGACGAGATCGTCGTGACCGAGATGGAGCACCACGCCAACCTGATTCCGTGGCAGCAGTTGGCGCTGCGCACCGGGGCGACCCTGCGGTTCATTCCGGTTCAGGATGACGGCACGCTCGACCTGGCCGCCGCGGCGAGCATCATCGGAGCCCGCACCCGCCTGCTCGCGCTCACGCACGCCTCCAACGTGGTCGGCACGATCAACCCGGTCGCCGAACTCGTGGCTCTGGCCCGGGCGGTCGGTGCGCTCGTGCTTCTGGACGCCTGCCAGTCCGTGCCACACCTGCCCATGGACCTCGCCGCGCTCGACGTGGACTTCGCCGTGTTCTCCGGCCACAAGATGCTCGGCCCCACCGGCATCGGCGTGCTCTACGGCAAGTCCGAGCTGCTCGCCGATATGCCGCCGTTTCTCACCGGTGGCTCGATGATCACCACCGTCGACATGCACACGGCGGAGTTCCTCGCCCCGCCGCAGCGGTTCGAGGCCGGCACCCAGCGCATCTCCCAGGCGATCGCCCTCGCCGCCGCCGTCGACTACCTGACCGAGACCGGCATGGATCGCATCCAGGCGCGCGAGGCCGAACTGGGGCAGCGGCTCGTGGCCGGGCTCGCCGAGATCCCCGGGGTGCGCGTTCTTGGGCCACCCGCCGGCATCGAACGCATCGGACTGGCCAGCTTCGACTTGCCCGGGGTGCACGCCCATGATGTGGGCCAATACCTCGACGAGGCCGGCATCGCCGTGCGCGTCGGGCACCACTGCGCCCAGCCGCTGCACCGCCGGCTCGGCGTGACCGCGTCGACCCGGGCGAGCACCTACCTGTACACGACCACCGACGAGGTAGACCAGTTCCTGGCCACCCTGGCCGAGGTGGCCCCGTTCTTCGGAGTGAGATCATGACCAACACCGCCATGTCTTCGGAGTGAGATCATGACCAACACCGCCATGCAGCAGCTCTACCAGCAGATCATCCTCGACCACGCCAAGTCTCGGCACGGTGCCCCGCCGGAGGGGCTGGCGCCGCTTCACGCGGCGGGTCTGCCTGCTGGTTTGCGCGTGACCGAGTCGCACCAGGTGAACACCACCTGCGGCGACGAGGTCACGGTGCGCATCGGACTACGCGGTACCGAGTCAGCTGGCGAGCCTGCGGTCGGTTCTGTTGGCGAGCCAGCCAATGACGCCGTGATCGAAGAGTTCGTCTGGACCGGTGACGGATGCTCGATTTCGATGGCTTCCGCATCCGTGCTGCACGACAGCGTGCGTGGCGAGAGCGTCGAGAGCGCACGGGCCTTGCTGAACACCTTCCGTGAGATGCTGCGCTCGCGCGGCACGATCGAACCCGACGAGGAGGTGCTCGGCGACGCCTCAGCCTTCGCCGGCGTCTCCCGCTACCCGGCCCGGGTCAAGTGCGCCATGCTGCCGTGGGTGGCGTTTGAGGCTGCCCTGCTCACGGAGTAGCCGCGTCGTTTTCCCCGGGGCAGACGCGGGAGGGCCGGCTGCGCAGCCTGTGCGCGGGTAGTGACGGTACGGTCGAGGAAGGTCGCGCGACGCGGCTCCGGACGACGGTTCAGTACCCGGCACGCGACAAGACTGGCCACGGGAGTTGTAGTCATGTCGTGGATCATTCTTATTGCGTCCGGGGTTCTGGAAGCCGTCTGGGCCACCGCCCTGGGCAAATCGGCGGGGTTCACCCGAGCGTGGCCATCCGTTGTCTTTGCGGTGGCACTGATATTCAGCATGGGTGGGCTTGCCTTCGCCATGCGGGAGATCTCGACCGGAACCGCCTACGCCGTGTGGGTCGGGATCGGTGCGGCGCTGACCGTGCTCTACGCCATGATCTTCGGCGCGGAGCCGGCTTCCCTGATCAAGGTGCTGCTCATCGTCGGCTTGGTGGGGTGTGTCGTCGGGTTGAAGATCGTCGATGTTGCGCACTGATTGGCTCTGAAACTGGCTCTTCAGTGGCGGTAACCTGCGGCGTATATTTGAACTGATAAGCGAATAGCCAACGCCACCGGGGTGGAAAAAATACTCTGAGGGCGAGGAGTTCCGGCGCCAGTTCGCGCCCACCGCTTCGTCGACGGCCGGCACTCCGCCTCGGAAGCACGCCCACATCGACATTCGGTGCGGCGCGGGATCCTTGATCCGCTCGGTGTGGCGGCTTCCCGTTTTTGTACCTTCACAGGCGCCACAAAGGAGGCGTTTCACAATGCTGAAGGAATTGCACACCGTGTTACCGGCCGCGGACCTCAAGCGAGCCCAATCGTTCTACCACGACGCGCTCGGCCTCGACCCGGACGAAGTCCATGAGGGAGTCCTCGTGTACCACGTGGGATCGGGATCGGCCTTCGAGATCTACGAGACCAGCAATGCGGGCACGGCCAAGAACACCCAGATGGGCTGGGTCACGGATGACCTCGACACCGAGATGACCCGGCTCCGCGAGGGCGGGGTTATCTTCGAGGACTACGACTTCCCCGGCATGAAGACCGAGAAGGGCGTAGCAACGGCCGAAAACATGAAATCGGCCTGGTTCCGCGATACCGAAGGCAACTTCATCTGCATCTCGCAGATGCTCTAGCCCGGCTGCGGCTCCCACGAGAAAAGGTTCCGGGCGGCGTGACAGCGCCGCCCGGAACCTGTCCACAGCTCACCCCAGAAGTGTCCGATCTGCCTGTTTCGTCTGGTGCTCCATCTCCCGGAGCACGACCTCGAGTCGATCGCCGAATCCGGCCGGCACCGGCTCGGGCAGCCGGTCCGTCGGCCACCAGGCCACGTCTTCGCTTTCCGGGCTGACCACTGGGAGCAGAGTGGTTGCCGCTATGGCCGCGAAACCGATGTCCCAGTGCGTGGTGCAGCGCCCGAACCGAGAACTCAGCGCGTGCCGGTGAACGTCGACCGGACCGGCAGTGCCGAGGGTGGTGAGGAACGGGCTGAGTTCGGCGATGCCGCCCTCTTCGCGGGCCTCGCGCAGGGCGGCAGCAGCCACGGTGGGGTCGGTCGTCTCGATGTGGCCGCCGAGTTGCACCCAGAACCGGCCCTTCTTGTGGAAGCAGAGCAGCACGCGACTCCGGTCCGGCGTGAAGACGAAGCAACTCGCGGTCAGATGTTCGGCGCCGCCGTCCCGGTCAAGCGCGCCCCCAGGTCGGCCGTCACAAACCCGACGTATTCCGTTCGTAGCCGCCCCTGAGCCGGGTCGACCGGCTGCCAGGCGGCCAACGCCCGCGCCAAGCCACGGGCGGCGCTGGTCTGATGCTCACGTGTCTGCGGCACGCTGCCGTGCTGGTGCTGAACGGCGCCCTGGGTCACGACCGAAGGTTAGCAGCCGGGCAGACCCGCGACCCGCCGCTCAGGCCAGCTGCCGCTCCAGCCACTGCGCCTGATGCTCCCAATGGTGGCCGTCGCCGCCCTCGTGCTCGTTGAACGGGTAGATCTCGATCTCGGCGTCACCGGCGTAGTGGTTGAAAGAGGCGAAGACCGTCGACGGCGGGCAGATCGGGTCAAGCAGCCCCACCGAGAAGAGCGCCGGCGCGGTGGCCCGCCTGGCGAAGTTCACCCCGTCCAGGTACGACAGAGTGCGGAACGTCTGCTCCACCAGACTGCGGTGCACTGACAGGTACCGCACGATTTCCTGGTACGGGTCTTCCTCGGTCATGCCGACGGCACGCTCGAAATGGCTCAGGAACGGCACGTCCGGCATCACCCCGACCAGGTCGGCGCTGAGGCCGGCCGCAGCGAGAGCCAGCCCGCCGCCCTGGCTGTGGCCACAGACGGCGACCCGGGCAGCATCGACGCGGTCGAGGGTGCGCATGGCGTCGACCGCGCGCACGGCATCCGTGTAGAGCCGACGGAAATAGGAGTCCGCGGGCCGTTCGATGCCGCGGGTCATGAAACCGGGGGCGGATGGCCCGGTGCCGTTGGGGTCGGCAGTGTCGCCACCCGAGCCCCAGACGCTGCCTTGGCCGCGGGTGTCCATGACCAGGTAGGCGTAGCCCGCCGAAACCCAGGAGAGCCGCTCGTGCGGGAGGCCGCGTCCGCGGCCGTAACCGTTGTACTCGACGACGGCCGGCAGCCGGCCGACACCACCGGCCGGCAGCAGGTACCAGGCGTGCACGGGCTGGCCGGCAAAACCGGAGAAGACCAGGTCGTAAACCTCGACCTGCTTCAGCGGTGACGCCACCCGGGTGAGTCGGGGAGCCGCGGGAAACCGCCGGGCCTCGGCGAGGGTGTTCTGCCAGAACTCGTCGAAGTCGTCTGGTTCGGCGACAGTCGGCCGATACGACCGGAGTTCGGGCAGGCTGAGGTCAAAGCGCGGCATGGTGGAGCTTTCCGGTCAGGCCGAGCGGGCACCCAGCTCGGCGCGGAGCGGCCAGTCCTGGCCGTCGAGGATGATCTGCGCGCAGCGCCCCGAAGCGGCATTGACGATGATGGGCGCCATCAGGTTCACGGTGGTTCCGTCTTCGCCGGGGTTCGTCACCACGAGCAGCAGGGCATCCTCCGGCCCGGTCAGCTCGAGCGAGGCCGCGTGGTCATCGCTGATCACGGGGGAGTAGTCCGGCAGGTAGACGGAGGCGTCGAGCACGAACAGGCGGGTGCGCTGGTCTTCGGCGGACTGCAGCGTGAACAGGCCGTCGGCACCCGGAATCTCGGTCAGTGAGAATTCGGTCAGCGGGTCAAGCCCGGGCGGCGGCGACACGAAGCTCAGGGTGGCGGTCACCGGCCTGATGGTGGTTACATCGCCGCTCATCGGAGGAAGTCCATCAGCGTCGGCTGGAGCACCCGGGCGGTGACCGAGAGGGCCGCCTGGTAGCTGACCTCCTGCAGTTTCAGGTCCAAAATGGCCTGGCCGAGGTCGATGTCCTCGATTCCGGCCCGCTGGGCCTCGAGATTTCCCTTGTGCTGCACGAGTGCTTCACCAGCTTTCTGGATCTGGGCCTGGCGCACACCGACATCGGTCTGCGCCGTGAGCACGGTTTTCATGTGCAAGTCTATGGCGGTGAGGTGCGTGCCCACGTTCGTAGCGCCGGTGCGCAGGTCGCTGGCGATGGTGCCGATCAGGGTGAAGATCGAATCGGGGCCCGTTCCGAAGATGGCGGCGCCGTCGGCGTCGACCTTCACGGTGGTGTCGGCGCCGATGCGGCGGTCGACGCTGGCGGTAGCGGTGCCGGTGAAGGAGAAGTCGGGGTTGAAGGCGACTCCGGCATCCGAATTCCCGGCAAAGACGCTGCGGCCCAGGTAGGTGGCGTTCGCCTGGGCGAGCAGGCTGTCTTTCAGACCGTCGAGGCGGGCCGCGATGGCTTCCTTGGCGGCCGGGGAGAGGGCGCCGTTGTTGGCACCCTGCACGGTGAGGTCGCGCACCTGGTTGAGCAGGTTGGTCGTTTCGGCCAGAGCCGTGTCGGCGGTGGTCAGCCAGCCGTTGCCGTTGTCGACGTTGCGGGCATATTGGGTGACCGCGCGCTGCTCGGCGCGCACCATGAGGGAGTCGGCGGCCCGGGCTGGGTCGTCGGAAGGGCGATCGATGGCCTTGAGCGAGGTGGCCTGCTCCTGCAGCTGGGCCATCCGGGCGAGGTTGGCCTGCAGGTTGGTCTGCGCGGAGCGCATCTGGGTTTGGGTGGTGACGCGAGAAATCATGGCTTACCTTCCCACCAGTCCGGTGCGGTTGATCAGGGTGTCGAGCATCTCGTCCACAGCGGTCAGCACCCGGGCGGCACCCTGATAGGCGTGCTGGAACATGAGCAGGTTGACGTTCTCCTCGTCGAGGTCGACGGAGGAGTTGGAGAGTTGCGCGCCCACGGCGGCTGACGAGGTGATCGCGGCGACGGATGCCTGGCGCAGCTCGTTCTTCGTTTTCACGGCCAGCGTCGTGACGAAATCAGACCAGTCGGTGCTGGGAGACCGCACCGGGTTGCCGGCGGAGTCAACGGTCTTGCCGGCGCCGAGCTGCGCGAGCCGGTCGGCGACGGAGCCGTCGCGGGCGCCGTTGACGAGGAGCCCGGTGGAGAGCTGGGCGGCGGTCGTCGGCACGACGGACAGGCCCAGCGCCGCCGGCCCGGTGGCAGCGGTACCGAAGAAGGCGCCGCCGGGGAGGGTCGAGTTCGTGCCGGTGGAGTAGATCGCGTTGACCGTGTCGGCCAGGCCCGTGGCGAACGTGTTGTACGCGGCGGCGGCTTCGGCGAGAGCGCCGCCGGTGCCGGCGGCATCCGTTGCCGTCAACAGGGAGAGGGCACCGGCCAGCTCGCCGCCGTCGATGGCGATCGCGCCGGCCCGGTCGGCCCATTCCACCCGCACCGCGCCGGCCGCGCCGGACGGAGCGGTGAGGCCGTTCGGGCCGTCGAGGGTGCGGGCGCCACGGGAGACAAGAGTGCGGGCGGTGTCGCCCGTGACCAGGGCATTGCCGCCCACGAGCACGTCGACGGTGCCGTCGGTGCGGTTGACGACGTTTGCGCCGGTGAGGGCCGCCAGGGTCGTGGTGAGCTGGCTGCGCTGGTCGATCAGTTCGTTGGCGTTGCCGCCGCTCGCGACGCTCTGACGGATGCGTGCGTTCAGCGCTGCCACCTGGCCGGCGGCGCCGTTGATCTCGGCGACCATCGTGTCGACGCTGCCCCGCTGGGAGGACCATTCGGAAGATACCGCCTGGTAGCCCTCTGCGAGCTGAGCCGTGACCGCGCCGGCCTGGGCCAGCAGTACCCCGGCGGGAGCGGTCTCGCCGGCTGCGTTGGCCACATCGTGCCAGCCGGCCCAGAACTCCTGCAGCTGGGCCGAGAGGCCGTTCTCGCCGGGCTCCTTCATCGAGGCCTCGATGGCGCTCAGCGCGTTCGCCCGCACCGCGGAATACCCGGCAACCGCGGCGGTGCCGCGCACCTGGGCGTCCAGTGAGGCGCTGCCGAGGCGGGTGATTCCGTCGACGCTGACGCCCTGGCCGGGGCGCACTCCGGAGTTCATCAAGCCGACGCGGGCGGCCGCGTCCACCGCGGAG
>JBBQDC010000096.1:0-10730 GCA_038319305.1 Actinomycetales bacterium
CTCGCCGACCGCCTGGCGGGCCTGGACCGCGCCGACGGAGAGTCCGGGGTGGCCCGGCCCGAGGTTCGCTCACCGATGCCCGGCACCGTCGTCGCCGTACACCTCGCCACGGGCGACCTGATCGTTGCCGGCCAGCGCATCCTCACGGTGGAGGCCATGAAGATGGAGCACCATCTGCTGGCCGAAACGGATGGCCGGCTCACTGTGGATGTGCGTCTCGGGGACCTCGTGCGCCTCGACCAGATCGTCGCCACCGTCACGCTGGCCACCGCCAGGCAAACCACACGATCACCCACACCAGTCAAGGGAGACGCAACGTGAAACAGGAACTGACCGAGCAACAGCAGCAGCTCAGCGACACCGTGCGTGACTTCGCCGACACGGTCGTGGCGCCGGCAGCCTACGAGTACGACACCAAACGGAGCCTGCCCTACGGCATCATCGCGCAGATGGGGGAGCTGGGGCTGTTCGGCCTGCCGTTCCCGACGGAGTACGGCGGTCAGGGCCAGGACTACTTCGCGCTCTGCCTCGCGGTCGAGCAGCTCGCCCGCGTCGACCAGTCGATCGCCGTCACCCTCGAGGCCGGCGTGGGCCTCGGCATCATGCCCGTCTACCGGCGTGGCACCGAGGAACAGAAGCAGGAGTGGGTGCCGCTTCTGACCAGCGGCAAGGCGCTCGCCGCGTTCGGGCTGACCGAGGCGGACGCCGGCTCCGACGCCGCCGGCACGAAGACCACGGCCGAGCTCTCCGACGGTGAGTGGGTGATCAACGGCACGAAGCAGTTCATCACCAACTCCGGTTCCGAGATCACCCGGCTGGTCACGGTGACCGCCGTCACGGGCGAATCGAAGCGGCCGGACGGCTCGGTGAAGAAGGAGCTCACGGCCATCCTCGTACCGACCCCGACGCCGGGGTTCACAGCGCTGCCGGCCTACGACAAGGTGGGCTGGCACACCTCCGACACGCATCCTCTGGTCCTGGACAACGTGCGCGTGCCGGAGGCCAACCTGCTCGGCGAACGCGGCCGGGGCTTCGCCAACTTCGTGCAGACGCTCGACGAGGGGCGCATCGCCTTCGCCGCGCTCTGCACGGGCGCCGCGCAGGGCTGCCTCGAGGAAGCCATCCGCTACGCTAACGAGCGCAACGTGTTCGGCCGGTCGATCGGCTCCAACCAGCACATTGCGTTCAAGATCGCCAGGATGCAGGCGCGCGTGCACACGGCCCGCCTCGCCTACTACGATGCGGCGCAGAAAATGGTGCACGGACACCCCTTCAAGATGGAGGCCTCGATTGCCAAAATGGTGGGCAGCGAAGCCGCCATGGACAACGCCCGCGACGCGACGCAGATCTTCGGCGGTTACGGGTTTCTGAACGAGAACCTGGTGGCGCGGCATTACCGTGACTCGAAGGTGCTCGAACTCGGCGAAGGCACCACCGAGGTTCAGCTGATGGTCATCTCGCGGGCCCTCGGGTTCACCGGTTAGGCAGGAAGTCGATGAACGACGAACGACGCACGATCCTGCAGCGCGGTCTGTATTACGAGGAGTTCGACCTTGAGGCCCGCTACCGGCACAGCCCCGGCCGCACGGTGACCGAGGCCGACAACGTGCTCTTCAGCACGCTGACTATGAACTCGCAGGCGCTACACCTCGACGCGGCGTGGGCGGCCACCCAACCGTTCGGACAGCGTCTGGTCAACTCGATGTTCACCCTGGCGACGCTGGTGGGCAGTTCGGTCGCGCAGCTGACGCAGGGCACGATCGTGGCGAACCTCGGCTTCGGGGAGGTGACGTTCCCGCATCCGCTCTTCCACGGCGACACCCTCTACTCTGACACGATCGTCACGGCCCGCAGACTGTCGGAGTCCCGGCCGGGCCAGGGACTGGTCACACTCCGGCACACCGGGCAGAACCAGCACGGCGACGTGGTGGCCACGGCCGAGCGCACGGTGCTGGTCTGGTGCCGGGAGGCCGGCCAATGAGCTTCGACCTCGGACCTGCCCTCCTGTTCTGCCCGGCCGACCGTTCCGACCGCTATCGCAAGGCGGCGGAGCGGGCGGATGCCGTGATCCTCGACCTGGAAGACGCGCTCCTGCCCGAGAACCGGGCGAGGGCCCGCGGGCTGCTGGTCAGCCATCCGCTTGACCCCGAGCGCACCATCGTGCGCGTCAACCCGGCCGGCACGCCCGACTTCGAGCTTGACCTCGCCGCCCTCGACGACACCCTGTACCGCTACGTGATGCTGCCGAAGGCCGTGAGCGCCGCCCACCTCGCCGCTCTCGCCCGGTTCGAGGTGATCGCGCTCTGCGAGACCGCCGCGGGGGTGCTCGCCGCGCCGTCGATCGCGGCCGAGCCCAATGTGGTGGCGCTGATGTGGGGTGCCGACGACCTGGTGGCCTCGCTCGGCGGCAGCTCGAGCCGGTTCTCCGACGGCAGCTACCGTGCCATCGCCCGTTATGCGCGTTCCGCGGTGCTGCTGGCGGCCGGGGCCAATGACAAGGCGGCCGTGGACGGCGTGTTCCTGGCTTTCCCTGACCTTCCGGGTCTGGAGGCCGAGGCGGTAGATGCCGTCGCGAGCGGATTCCGAGCCACCGCCTGCATCCACCCCAGCCAGGTGCCCGTTATCCGGGCTGCCTATCGGCCCACGCCCGCCGAGGTCGCGTCGGCGTGGCAGATCCTGGAGGCGGCCGCCGGGCAGGAGGGGGTGTTCGCCTACCAGGGGCGCATGATCGACGCACCGCTGCTGCGCCACGCCGAGGCGGTGCTGCGGCGGGATGCGGCCGGCCCGTCGGGGCCAGAGGCGCCGACCGACTCGGTGGACTACTAAGCGGCGTTGGCCGCGAGGGACTTCTCGATCGACTGAACGATCTCAGCGGATTCGGGCTCGACCGTCGATGCGAAACGATCGACGATCTCGCCCTCGGGGCTGACCAGGAACTTCTCGAAGTTCCACTTGATCAGGCCGGGCAGCAGGCCTGACTTGAACTTGGTCAGTTGACCGTAGAGCGGGTGCTGGTGCTTGCCGCGCACATCTACCTTCACGGTCAGCGGGAAGGTGACGCCGTAGTTCATCTGGCAGAAGGACTCGAGGTCCGCCTCAGCGCCGGGCTCCTGCCCCATGAACTGGTTGCAGGGGAGGCCGAGCACGACGAGTCCCTCAGCCTGGTACTTCTGGTAGAGCGCTTCGAGGCCGGCGTACTGCGGGGTGAACCCGCATTTGGAGGCGACATTCACGACCAGGACAGCCTTGCCGGCGAACTGGCCGAAAGTCGTTTCCGTGCCGTCGATGAGGGTGAGCGGGGTCAAGTAGAGCGCTGGGGCTGACATGCGTGCGACGTTACCGCGGCTGCCTTCGAGAAGGCTGGGCAGGGGGAGCGGCTGAGGCGCTGATCGGGCTGCGGTAGAATGGGGAGTCATGAGCATCATCCGTGCCCTCTCGACCGCCGTGTCGATGACTCCACGGACCTGACGCCACCGCCTTCGGACTCAGCCTCGACTCCGACCCGATCGGACACCAGCGTCCGCCTCGGGCGCGGCCGCCCGAATCCAGACTTTGCACGATCTGATCACCAGACATCCGTTCACCAGGACCCGACAACGGTCCATTACGCGAGACACGCCCGCCACGCGCGCGTTTTCACACTGAGAAATGAGTTTTCTTGACCAAGCACCCGCTCGACCTGTCCACGCCGCCGCAACTGCCCCGCCGCGGCCTCCGCGTCACCCCGCTCGGCGGGCTCGGTGAAATCGGCCGCAACATGACGGTCTTCGAACACAAGGGCAAGCTCCTGATCGTGGACTGCGGCGTTCTCTTCCCCGAAGAGACCCAGCCCGGCATCAACGTGATTCTGCCCGACTTCTCGTCGCTGCGTGACCGCCTCCAGGACATCGAGGCCATCGTGCTCACCCACGGCCACGAAGACCACATCGGCGGCGTCCCGTACCTGCTGCGCGAGCGCAAGGACATCCCCATCATCGGGTCGCAGCTCACCCTGGCCTTCGTGACCGCCAAGCTCGAAGAGCACCGAATCACGCCGCGCGTGATTGAGGTCAAGGAAGGGCAGCGCCGCAAGGCCGGCCCGTTCGACCTCGAATTCCTCGCCGTGAACCACTCGATCCCCGACGGCCTGGCCGTCGCGATCCGCACCGAGGCCGGCCTTGTACTCGTCACCGGCGACTTCAAGATGGACCAGTTCCCCCTCGACAACCGACTCACCGACCTCCCCGGCTTCGCCCGGTTGGGTGAAGAGGGCGTGGACCTGTTCCTGACCGACTCGACCAACGCCGAGGTGCCCGGGTTCACGGTGACCGAGGAAGACATCCGGCCGGCCATCGACGCCGTCTTCCGCACCGCACCGCGACGCATCATCGTCTCCAGCTTCGCCAGCCACGTGCACCGCATTCAGCAGGTCATCGACGCCGCCGCCCGCCACAACCGCAAGGTGGCCTTCGTCGGCCGCTCGATGGTGCGCAACATGGGCATCGCCGAGAAGCTGGGCTTCCTGCAGGTGCCCAAGGGTCTCCTGGTCGACGTCAAGGCCTTCGAACGGATGAAAGACGACAAGGTCGTGCTCATCTGCACCGGTTCGCAGGGTGAGCCCATGGCCGCCCTGGCCCGCATGGCCAACCGCGAGCACACCATCAAGATCGGCGAGGGCGACACCGTGCTCCTGGCCAGCTCGCTGATCCCCGGCAACGAGAACTCGATCTACCGGGTCATCAACGGCCTCACCCGCTGGGGTGCCAACGTCGTGCACAAGGGCAACGCCAAGGTACACGTCTCCGGCCACGCGTCAGCCGGCGAGCTTGTCTACTGCTACAACATCGTCAAGCCCAAGAACGTACTGCCGTACCACGGCGAGTGGCGCCACCTCAAGGCGAATGCCGATCTCGCCATTCGCACCGGCGTCCCCGAGGACCAGGTCCTCGTCGTCGAAGACGGAGTGGTCGTCGACCTCGTCGACGGCGTCGCGAAGGTCACCGGCCGGGTGGCTGCGGAGCTCGTCTTCGTGCATGGCATGACCGTCGGCGGCGGCGGCTCCGAGGAGGCGCTCGCCGACCGTGTGCAGCTCTCCAACGACGGCGCCGTGACGATCCTCGGCATCCTCGACACGCGCACGGGCCTTCTCACCGAGCCCGTCGAGTTCATCGCGCGCGGCTTCGTGCAGGACAACGAGTGGATCCAGGGTGCGACCAAGTCCATCGATGATGCCCTGCGCGCCGCGAACAAGGTCAAGATCGTCACTGGTGCAGAGCTTGAAGAAATCTTCACGCAGAGCCTGACTCGCTGGATGCAGCGCAAGTACCGCCGCATCCCGGTCATCACCTCGGTCGTCGTCGACGCCTGATCGGGCCTTCGGGCCGCCAGACAGCTCGGCCTGGCGGCCCTCCCGTTTTCCCGCAACCAGAAACGACTCGGCGCGCTCATGATGACTGAATTACCCGGTAGAAGGACCGCCCGTCGGTCCCGACGGCGGGCGCGCGTGCTGATCGCGCTCGGTGTCGTCGTGGCCCTGGTGGCCACGACGGCGGTCGTCGTCGTGGTCAATCTGCCCGACAACCTGTCGATCGGTCGGTTGTCGCAGAAGAGCAATATCTACGCCACCTCGAGTGACGGCTCGTCCTATCTGCTTGCCTCGTTCTATGACCAGAACCGGGTCGAAGTTCGATCGGACGCGATCAGTCAGTACGTGAAGGATGCGGCGATCTCCGGCGAGGATCCCGGCTTCTACGAGCACGGCGGCGTGAACATCTGGGGCAGCGTCACCGGCGCGGCCACGACCCTGTTCACCGGAGACGTCCGCGGCGGATCCTCGATCACCCAGCAGTATGTGAAGAACGTGCTCGTGCAGAAGTGCGAAGCGCTTTCCGACGCTGAGGAACGCAGCACCTGCTACGACGCGGCCACGGAGACCAGCCCCTGGCGCAAGCTCAAGGAAATGAGCCTCGCCGTCGGACTGGAGAAGAAATACTCCAAGGACGACATCCTGAGGCAGTACCTGAACATCACCGGCTTCGGCGGATCCGTCTACGGCATCGAGGCGGCCGCGAGCTACTACTTCAACACGACCGCCGCGGCGCTGACGCTGCCGCAGGCTGCGAGCCTCGTCGCGATCGTGAACAACCCGGTCAAGTTCCAGCTCGATGAACCCGAGAGCACGACCAACGGCGCCGCCAACGGGTACGCGGCCAACAAGGAACGCCGCGACTACATCCTGGGCGAGATGCTGACGAACGAGAAGATCAGCACGGCCGACCACGACGCCGCGATCGGCGCTCCGATCGAACCGACGATCACCGAACCGAGCACGGGCTGCCGCACCGCCGCGGGCAGCGCCTACTTCTGCGACCTGGTCCTCCAGACCCTCCGGAACGATCCGGCCTTCGGCGCGGATGCTGATGCCCGCCTGGCCAACTTCCGGCTCGGCGGCTACAACGTGTACACGACCCTCGATCCGGACCTGCAGAGTGCGGCCGAAGCCACCATGACCGAAAACGTTCCCAAGACCTTCGAGGACTGGGATGTCGGCGGCGTTATCACCAGCGTGGGCGTCGGCACCGGGCGGGTGCTGGCCATGACCCAGAACAAGGACTACAGCCAGGACCCGGCCGACACCGGCGCCAACTTCACGGGCGTCAACTACAACACCGACCTCAGCCAGGGCGGCTCCAACGGATTCCAAACCGGGTCAACCTACAAGGTGTTCACCCTCGCCGAATGGCTCACCCAGGGCAATTCGCTCGACGATTCGGTCAACTCCCGGGACCGCGACGAGTGGGGGACCTTCGAGGACAGCTGCAACGGGCCTCAGGACTACGGCGAAAGCTTCGCCCCCGGCAACGACTCCTCGTCGGACAACGATTCCTATTACTCCCCGCTGGAGTCGACCATCGACTCGATCAATACCGGCTACATCGGGATGGCCAAGGAGCTTGACCTCTGCGGCATCCGGAAGACGGCCGAAGCCTTCGGCGTGCACCGCGCCGATGGTGGCGCGCTGGAGCAGGGTGCGTCCGCGGTGCTGGGCACCAACGAGATCGCGCCTCTGACGATGGCGGCCGCCTACGCGGGGATCGCCAACAACGGGCTCACCTGCACCCCGATCGTGATCGACCGGATCACCGGGCCCGACGGGGCCGAGCTCCCTGCCCCGCAGCCGACCTGCACGCAGTCCGTCACCCCGGAGGTTGCCGCAGCGATGAGCTACGCGATGGAGCGGGTGATGACCAGAGGCTCCGGTACCTCGTCGTACTACGACACCGATCCGACGGTGCCGATGATCGGCAAAACCGGCACCACCGACGAGAACAGGGACACCTGGATGGCCGGCGCGAGCACGAAGGTCGCGACCATCGTGGGCGTCGTGAACGTGTCCGGGGTCGGCGAAGACCAGCGGGAGACATACTTCGACAGCGGGCAGGTGTCCACCGCACGGCACCGGATGTGGCCCGCGGTGATGAGCGTCGCCAACGACAAGTACGGCGGGGATGAGTTCATGGAGCCGCCGCGCAGCATGACCCGCTGACCTACGGCTCAGGCCGGCCTGCCGATGGGCAGAGGCCGAGCTCCCGCCGCGCTCAGTACGCGGCGGGCACCTCGTTGCTGCCCGTGGCCAGGTCTTCCAACATCAGCTCGGGGTGGTCGCGCACGGTGTTGCGCAGCCGCCACGGGGTGCTGAACAGCGCGAGCAGCGTGCCGTCGGAGCGCATCAGCACCTCAACCTGACGGTCGTGCCCGAGGATCTCGGCGCTCGCCCGGTCGGTGCGCCTGGCCAACTGGTAGGGCAGGGCTTCGGTGCGAATGGCGGCGCCGAAGTCGTGCGTCATCCGTTCCTCGACTACCTCGAACTGCATCGGGCCGACCGCACCGAGCACCGGTGCCTGGTCGCCGCGCAGCTCCGACCGCAGCACCTGGATGACGCCCTCGTGGTCGAGCTGGTCGATGCCGCGACGGAATTGCTTGTGCTTGCTGGAGTCCGCCGACCGCACCACCCGGAAGTGCTCGGGCGCGAACATGGGCAGCGGCGGGTACTCGACCGGTTCGATCTCGAAGATCGAGTCGCCCACCCGCAGGGCGGACGCGTTGACCAGGCCGACGATGTCGCCGGGCCAGGCCTCGTCGGCCACCTCGCGCTCCCGCCCGAACAGGTGTTGGGCGTACTTGGTGGCGAACGGCCGCCCGCTGGCCGCGTGGGTCACGATCATCCCGCGCCGGAACTGGCCGGAGCAGACCCGCACGAACGCGACGTGGTCGCGATGGGAGGCGTTCATGCCGGACTGCACCTTGAACACGAAACCGGAGAAGGCGCTGTCGACGGGGCGGTGGCCACCGGATGCGTCCTCCCGGGCTTCCGCGGCCGGCGCGAAGTCCACGAGGGTGTCCAGAATGTGCTGCACGCCGAAGTTGAGCACGGCCGCGGCGAACAGAACGGGTGTCGTCTCATTCGCGAGGAACCGGGCCTCGTTGTGGTCCTGGTCTTCCTCGGCGAGCAGCTCAGATTCCTCGGTCGCGGTGACCCAGGCGGCGCCCTCCTCGGCGGCCGCGACAGCCACGCTCAAGCGCTCGGGTTCCGCGGTCTTCGCACCGCCGGCGTTGCGGGTGAAGCGGATGAATTCGTGCGACGAACGGTCGATCACGCCGCGGAAGTCCCCGGCGACACCGACGGGCCAGGTCAGGGGAGTGGGCAGGAGGCCCGTGCGCTCCCGGATCTCGTCCATCAGCTCCAGCGCCTCGGCACCCGGACGGTCCCACTTGTTGATGACGGTGATCACCGGCAGGCCGCGCTGCTTGCACACCTCGAAGAGTTTCATGGTTTGCACCTCGAGACCCTTGCTGGCGTCTACGAGCATGACTGCGGCGTCGACCGCGGAGAGCACGCGGAAGGTGTCCTCGGAGAAGTCGGCGTGTCCGGGGGTGTCCACCAGGTTGATCACGGCGTCGCGGTACTCGAACTGGATCGCCGCGCTGGTCACGGAGATGCCACGGGCCTGCTCCATCGCCATCCAGTCGGAGACCGTGCCGCGCCGGCCTGCCTTGCCGTGCGTGGCACCGGCCGTGGTGATGGCGCGGGCGTGCAGCAGCAGCGCCTCAGTGAGCGTCGATTTGCCTGCGTCGGGGTGCGAAATCACGGCGAACGTGCGTCGTCGGCGCGCTTCGGTCAGTACCTCGGGCGTGGACACGCCAGCGAGCTGCGTCATGGATCCTTCTTTCGCGGATGATTCGGGCAGGCGCGGGGCGTTGCCTGGGCGGCCGCTACTCAAGAATCGGTTCTCCTCAATCCTAACTTCACACTCTGGGAACTGGTTCTACGCTTCCGGTACCGGCTGCGCGCACGGTTTGGTAACGGTCCAGGCGAGTCCCTTGAATCCGGCGTCGCGGGGGATACTCTCACCTCAAACCGGAGGGAGAGAACGGATGCCGCGTCTGACCCTGCACGGTTCCCGCCGCTCGAACACGCAGGGCCCGTCACCGATCTCCCGCTCCGTCGAAGTGACAGACCGACCGACCGCACCTCTGGCCGATCTCCCGGCGGTCCGGCCCTCCCGGCCCGCGCACCCCGGCGTGGCGGCCCCGCCGGCGACCGGCGCTTCCCCTCTCGCGCTGCGTCGCACAATGGCCGATACCGACCTCACCGTGCACCCGCTGGCCCTCGGCACGAGCGTGTTCGGGTGGACGGCCGATGGCGCCACGAGCCACCGCATCCTCGACCGCCACCGCGACCTGGCCGGCAACTTCCTCGACACGGCCGACAGCTACACCTCCGGCCGCAGTGAGGTGATCATCGGCTCCTGGCTGCGATCCCGCAGAACCCGCGACAGCACCGTCATCGCCACCAAGATCGGCAAGAACCTCGACAACCCGGGTCTCTCCTCCCGCAGCATCATCGGTGCCGTGCACGCCTCCCTCGAACGACTGGGAACGGACTACATCGACCTGCTGCACTTCCACTTCGACGACCCGACCGTGCCGCTGGAAGAGAGCCTCGGTGCCGTGGACGTGCTCATGCGCCGCGGCCAGGTGCGTTACCTCGCCGCCTCCAACTTCTCCGCCGAACGCCTGATGGAAGCCCGGGTCCTCGCAGCGAACGGCCTGCCCCGCTTCGTGGCCCTGCAAACGCAGTACAGCCTCGTTCACCGCACGTCATTCGAATCATCCCTGGCCCTCGTCACCCAGGCTCAGGGAATGTCCGTGCTGCCCTATTTTGCGCTCGCCCACGGATTCCTGGCCGGCCGTTACCGATCAAAGGCCGACCTGGAGAAGACCACCCGCAGCTCCCGTGCCGCCAAGTACCTCAACCGCAGCGGTTTCCGTGTGCTGGCGGTGCTGGACCGCATCGCCGAGGAGCACGCGGCGGCGCCCGCGGCGATCGCGATCGCGTGGCTGCTCGCGCGGGGCCCGGTCGTAGCGCCGGTGGCCAGCGCCAGCCGGCCCGAGCAGGTCGATGCCCTCATTGCGGCGGCCGGCATCCGTCTGACCCGCAGCGACATGGTCGACCTGGACCGGGTCTCGGCCTGAAACCCACCCCGTCACCGCCCCTGTCACCGCCCGGCTCGCGTCCGTGACGTGCCGTAAGGTGGAGGAGTCATGAACGGTGCTGTCGAATTCCCTCTGGACCTGCCCGAACTCTCTTTTCGTGCGGCAGGTGAGTCTCTGGTGCGTCGCAGCGTGCTGCCGAGCGGTGTGCGCATCGTGTCGGAGCATGTTCCCGGCAGCCGCAGCCTGACCATCGG
>JBBQDC010000097.1:0-10467 GCA_038319305.1 Actinomycetales bacterium
CTCGTCGGAGCGGTCCTGGCCGAACAACACGACGAATGGATCGAAGGCCGCCGCTACCTCGGCCTCGACGTTCTCAGCCGCTCACGCCTCACCCTCATTCCGACGGAGAAGGAGGAACCCACAACCGAACTCAGCGCCCTCAGCGCCTAACAATCCAAGAATCACGCGGAAAAACTCGGTACACCACACATTTGGACTTGACCGATGCGTGGCGCTGCTGTGACTTGTTTCACGTGAAACCTTGGTCCCGGCATATGCGTTCACTTGTCGCGTGTTGCTTCCGACAACTCCCGCTCTGGACCTGTTTCTCTCTCGCGAAGGCATCCTTGACCATGTCGTGCTCCTCACAGTGGAGGAGCTTCACTGGCCAGCGTGAGCAGGTGTATTCCTCTCCTCTTCCAGTGTTGTGGTTAGAGAGTCGGCGTCCAATGTTCCAGCCGCTACCAACGGAGTAGTTTCAGTCTGGGCATTCGAGGATATCCATGGAGGCCATGGCGTCCATGCTGGCAGGGTGTGTGGGCGGGATACGGATGCGTGGCGCGCCTGGGGTGCCTGAGCCCGTGGGGGGAGTGGTTGGGTGTGGGGGTATCGACGGGCTCGACCACCGCGGGGTCGGCCCACGGTGGTGGGGGAACGTGGCAGGGGAGCGTGGTGGGGCGGAACACGTGTTTCACGTGAAACATGTCACCGCGAGGTGAGCTAGGAGCCGGCGATGGCGGCACGGGCGAGCGCGTCGTAGACGGCGCCCAGGGACTGCCCGGACGCCTCGATGCACTGGGGCGCCAGTGAGGTCTCCGTCAGGCCGGGAAGCACGTTCGCTTCCAGGAACCACGGAAGGCCGTCCGGGTCAACGATCAGGTCGATGCGTGAGATGTGCCGCAGTCCGAGCAGCTCGTGGATGGCGACGGCGGTTTGTGCCACCCGGTCGGCGATCTCGGCATGGATCCGGGCCGGCGTGAAGAACAGCGTTTCGCCGGCGTTGTACCGCGCCTCGAAGCTGTAAATGCCATCGATGGGCACGATCTCCACGGCAGGCAGTGCCACGGGCCCGTCTCCGATGTCAATAACGGTGACCGCGAGTTCGGTGCCTTCTACCTTGTCCTCCACCAGGGCGACCGCGGCGTACGTGTACGCGTCGACCATGGCGCGCGGCAGGTCGGCCGGCGTATCGATGATGTTGACGCCCTGGGCCGAACCGCCCTCGGCCGGTTTCACCACGAGTGGCGTGGGCAGGGCGGTCAGGAGGTGCTCGAGAACACTCGCGGCACCGAGATCCCGGAACGTCTCGGTGGACAGGGCGATCGAGTCGGGGGTGGCGTAGCCGGCCCGGCGCACGAGCTCCTTGGCGATCGGCTTCGACCAGGCGAGGCGGGCCGGGCCACCACGCGAGCCGACGTGTGGAATGCCGGTGGTCTCCAACAGGGCGAGGAGTGCGCCGTCCTCACCGGTGGCGCCATGCACGACCGGCCAGATCACGTCGGGTTTCCGGTTGGTCAGATCGGCGAGCAGGCCGGCCTGCGGGTCGAGCAGGGTGACGGTGTGGCCAAGGCTCGTCAGGGCATCCGCAACCCGACGTCCGGAACGCAGGGAGACGTCCCGTTCATGCGAGATGCCGCCCGCGAGAACAACGATGTCGAGGGGCATAAAATCGCTCATGGTCAGGGGTTTTCCTTGCTCTGGCAGGTGTGGATATCGGGGGAGACGAATTACGAGATGTCAGGCGGTGGGGAGTTGAAGCGGTCGTCCTCGCGCAGCGGGTTCAGTGACCCGGTACCGGCGAAGGTCTCGAGCAGGTCAAGCTCGTCACGGAGAACGGTCGCGAGGCGACGCACGCCGACACGGATGTGATCCGGCGTCGGATAGCAGAACGAGAGGCGCATGTTGCGGCGCCCGTCGCCGTCGGCGAAGAACGCGGTGCCCGGCGTGTACGCCACGAGTTCCTTTACCGCCCGCGGCAGCATGGCCTTGGAATCGAGACCCTCGGGGAGAGTGACCCAGACGTAGAATCCGCCGTTGGGATTAGTCCAGGTGAGGTCAGGCAGGTATTCCTCCAGGGCGTCTAGGAGCGCGTTCTTGCGCTCGTGGTAGACCCCACGGAACGTGTTGATCTGGCCCTTCCAATCGGCCGTCGCCAGGTACTCGGAAATGACCAGCTGACTGAACGAGCTGGGGGAGAGCACGGCAGCCTCGTTGGCGAGCACCAGCTTCTCCCGGATGGCGTGCGGGGCCAGTGCCCAGCCGACCCGGAAGCCCGGGGCAAGGGTCTTCGAGAACGTGCCCAGGTAGACGACGCCGTCTTCTTCGAGTGAACGCATCGCATCCGGTGCCGGCTGGTCGAAGTAGAGCAGGCCGTAGGGATTGTCTTCGAGTACCAGGATGTCGTTCGCCCTGGCGATCTCGAGGATCTCGAGGCGGCGAGCCCAGCTCAGGGTCACGCCGGCAGGGTTGTGGAAGTTGGGGATCGTGTAGAGGAACTTGATTGACTTGCCGGCGGCCCGGAGATGCTGGATGTGCTGGCGGAGCGCCTCGGGGATCAGGCCGTGCTCATCCATGGGCACATGATCCACCTCGGCCTGGTATGACTTGAAGATGACCATGGCCGTGACGTAGCTGGGGCCCTCCGAGAGCACGACATCGCCCGGGTCGAGAAAAAGCTTGCTGACAAGTTCGAGAGCATGCTGCGACCCAGTCGTGACGACGACATCGTCGGCGTGCGCACGGATGCCCTCAAGCGCCATGACCTCGAGAATCTGCTCTCGCAGAACGGGAACTCCCTGACCGGAGCCATATTGGAGCGCCACGGGGCCCTGCCTTCGCATGACCTGGTCCATGGCGTTGATGACCAGGTCGGGAGGTAGGGCTGCCACGAAGGGCATACCGCCGGCCAGTGAGACGACCTCCGGGCGGGAGGCCACCGCGAAAAGGGCCCTGACCTCGGAGGCGCGCAGCCCCGCGGCTCGCTCGGCGTAGTGGTGATACCACGGGTCGAGGTTGTTGCCGGTCT
Source organism: Actinomycetales bacterium (assembly GCA_038319305.1). Taxonomy (GTDB): domain Bacteria; phylum Actinomycetota; class Actinomycetes; order Actinomycetales; family Microbacteriaceae; genus Cryobacterium. Next base: position 3,005 of record JBBQDC010000097.1, read on the forward strand.
GGGGGGAGCGCTGAGCTGTCACGTCACTTCCGATCTGGTCAGGCTTCAATCGTATGGGGTTGGCGCCGCCCGGCCCGAACCCCAAAAAACCCGCCCGGCGGCAGCCGGACGGGTCAGGGGCCTCCACGGAGGCAGGGTGGTTAGGCCAGGTAGGCGGCCAGATCCTTCTCCAGCGCGACCTTCGGCTTGGCGCCGATGACGGTCTTCACGACCTCGCCCTTCTGGAACACCTTCATCGCGGGGATGGAGGTGATCTGGTATTTGGCGGCCAGCGCCGGGAAGTCGTCGACGTTCAATTTGACGATGTCGAGCTTGTCAGCGTTCTCGCTGGCGATCTGGTCGAGGATCGGGCTGACGGCGCGGCAGGGGCCACACCATTCCGCCCAGAAGTCCACCAGAACGGTCTTCTCGTTGTTGATGACTTCCTGATCGAAGGTGGCGTCGGTTACAGCGCGTGCAGACATATGGTTACTCCTTGATTGAGTGATGGTTCGAGTTCGTTGATGGTTTATGCGAGTGCGGGTTCGCTGGCGTCGGCCAGCAGGTCCTCGGGGAGCAAAGCCAGGTAGTGCTCCGCGTCGAGTGCGGCGACGGTTCCGGATGCCGCTGCGGTCACGGCCTGTCGATAGGTCGGGTCGATCACATCCCCGGCGGCGAAAACACCGGTTTGGCTGGTCTTGCCGCTGCGGCCGGCGACGGCGATGGTGCCCTCGGGGGTCAGATCGAGCTTGTTGTGCACGAGGTGCGTGCGCGGGTCGTTTCCGATAGCCACGAAGATGCCGCCGAGGGGGAGCGAGGTCTCGTCGCCGGAAACGGTGTTGCGCAGGACCAGGCCGTCCACGGCATCCGTGCCCGTGATGCCGATGACCTCGGAATTCCAGACGAACTCGATCTTGGGATTGGCGAACGCACGCTCTTGCATGATCTTGGAGGCCCGTAGGGTGTCCTTGCGGTGCACGACGTAGACCTTGCTGGCGAAGCGGGTGAGGAATGTGGCCTCCTCCATGGCGGAGTCGCCGCCGCCAATGACGGCGATGGTCTTCTCCTTGAAGAAGAACCCGTCGCAGGTAGCGCACCAGGACACGCCCCGGCCGGACAGTCGTTCTTCGTCGGGCAGGCCAAGCTTGCGGTAGGCCGAGCCGGTGGCGAAGATCACGGCGAGGGCTTCGTGCTTCTCGCCGCTACCCAGCGTGACGGTCTTGGTGTCGCCGGTCAGCTCGAGCTCAGTGACGTCGTCGTAGAGCACCTCGGTGCCGAAACGCTCGGCCTGCTCCTGCATCTTGGCCATCAGTTCGGGGCCCTGGATACCGTCGGGGAAGCCGGGGTAGTTCTCCACCTCGGTTGTGTTCATCAGCTCCCCGCCGGCCTCGACCGAACTGGCGATCAGGAGCGGCTGCAGGTTCGCCCGGGCGGCGTAGATCGCGGCCGTGAAACCGGCCGGTCCGGAGCCGATGATGATGATCTGACGCACGCGTAGACTCCTTCAAGTTGTGGGGGAAGCGAGCTTGATTGCCTCGCTGCCGGGTACAACACATCCTAATCGGATGCTATTCCGCGGCGGCTGGGGGCCGTTGGCGGTAGGTTGCGACAGCTGAGGGTGTCAACGGTCAGCGACGACGGATGCGGGCCAGCAGCGGGTCGATGAAGCCGCGGAGTTCGCTGCTGCGCAGGAGTAGCAGCAGGCCAAAGTAAACGGCCGACATGACCAGGCCGATGACAATCATGGACAGGATGGCCGGGAGCCTCCCGGACAGGGCGAATCCCGCCTCCTGGGCGCCGCCAAGCACGAACAGGAGCGCGACGCCGGCCAGGATTGCGGGCACGGCCGCCACGGAATACTTGACGAGGCTCCGCAGCATGCGCCGGCCGTCGATGCCGCCCAGCCGCGTGCGCAGCAGCCACGCCGCCAACAGGGCCTGCGCGATGCCGGACACGGTGACCGTGAGCGCGACGCCCGCGGCAATCCAGGCACTGGGCAGGAGCGCGCAAGCCAGGACGCCGATAATGACCAGCGTCACCTGGAACAGGGTGAAGAAGAAGGGCGTGCGGGTGTCGCCAAGCGCATAGAAGGTGCGTTGGATGATGAACAGGATGCAGAACGCCACGAGGCCGAGAATGTAGGCGAAGATGACGTTGCCGATGCTCTGCACCTGGCCGTACGGGGAGACGAAGATCCGGGCGAACGGGTAGGCGCAAACGGCGATGACGGCGGAGGCGAGCACAATGATGAGGGTGGTTCCGCGCACGGCGGAGGAGGCATCCGTTCTCACCAAAGCCAGCTTCCCGACCGAGGCGTGCTCGCTCATCCGGGTGAAGTAGGCGGTGGCGACCGATACGGTGATCACCGAATGCGGGAGCATGAAGATGAGCCAGGCCGTGTTGAGCGCGGCGACGGATGCGTCGGTGTCACCCGCGAGCGTGACCACCCGGGTCTCGACGATGCCGGCCACGGTCGTCAGCAGCAGCATTCCGAAGGTCCAACTCGCCATCCGGCCGGCGGCGCCGAGACCGACGCCGCGGAAGCGGAAGTCGGGGCGGAAGCGCAGGCCGATGCGGTGCCAGAAATAGAACAGCACGACAGCCTGCAGTACGACCCCCAGGGTGGCACTCCCGGCCAGCACGGCGATCATAGCCGGCGTGAACTCGGTGGCGAGCCGCGCACCGTCCGGGTCGGCCCCGTAGAGCGCCGCGAAGAGGAGCAGGCCGGCAATGGCCACGACGTTGTTGAGCACGGGAACCCAGGTGAACGGGCCGAATGACTTGCGGGCGTTGAGAACCTCGCCCAGAACTGTGTACAGGCCGTAGAAGAAGATCTGCGGCAGGCACCAGAACGCGAAGGCCGTGGCCAGGGCCAGCGCAGCCGGCTCCATGTTGGAACCGTAGAGCAGGGTCAACACGGGAGCGAGCGCGGTGGCTGCGATGGCTGTCGCGGCGAGGATGACCAGGGCCAGCGTGAGGAGCTTGTTGATGTATGCAGTGCCGCCATCGGCGTGCAGGCTGGCGCGCACGATCTGCGGCACCAGGACGGCCGTCAGTACCCCGCCGGCCACGATGACATAGACGGTGTTCGGAAGCTGATTCGCCACCGCGAAGGCGTTCGTGCTCTGACCGACCTGGCCGATCACCCCGGCGAGCACGATCAGCCTGATGAAGCCGAGGATGCGCGAAACGATCGTTCCCGAGGCGAGGAAAGCGCTCGCCCTGCCGATGCTGTCGGTCTTAGGCACGGGGCTCCGTCGGGACATCGGCCGCGCCGAGCGGGGCCAGCGGGTTGGGCACAGTATCCGCGGGCCGGGACTCGGGTGCGGGGGCGACTTCTGCTTCTGGCTGTGGTTCCGTGTCGGGTTCTGGTTCACGGTGGTCTGGGGACTCAGGTTCGGCACGCTCCCGCCGGCGCCGCAGGATGTTTCTCCAGACCCCGAAACCGAAGAACAACACGACGAACGCGGCGAAGAGCAGAGAGCCGAGGCCCTCCCAGTCCGCGCGCACGTTGATCGGGATGAGGGCCGGCTGCTGGAGGACCGTTCCCGACGGGGTCAGCAGTGTCACGCGCAGGGTGACGGCGCCGTTTCCCACGGCGGCCGTCACCGGAATGGTTGCGGTGCGGGCGGACTGGGCTTCAATGGTGGACTCGACCGCATCGCCGACCAGGAGGCGCCCGTTGGAAGGAACGACCTGCACCATCACCGTCACGGCCTGGTCCAGGGAATTGTCCAGGGTCACCGGGATGTCGACCTGACTGCCGACCACGTTGATGGGCCCCTTGGTCGCGACCGTGATTGAGTTCAGCAGTGCCGTGGATTCCGCGAGATTGGTGTCGACGGCATCCATCCAGCTTGCCTCCTGGACCATCCAGGAGTTGGACAGGAGGGCCAGCAGATCCAGGCGCTGCGTGCCCGTGACGACCACCGGGTTGGACAGAACGGAGGAAAAGTCGGTGACCGCCTTCTCGCGGACCAGGAGTCCGGAGGCCGTAGCGATACGATCCTCCGGCTGGGCCTGGCTGTCGAACGTGACCTCGTCGGCGGGTACGGATGCCCGTACCTCCTGCAGGGTGGACGGCGCGGACCACAGGAGCCCGGCCAAAGCGTCAATGGTCTCGGTAAGTCGGTCCGCGCTGGGTGGCCAGCCGCGGTCGAAAGTGGCCAGGAGGGTGCGTGCGGTTCCGGGACGTTCGGCAGAGACAACCGCCAACTGCGAGCTGACCTGCGCCATGGCGTCGCGCCACGCGTCATCCGTTCTCGCCGCGGCGGCGGACCGCAGCGCTTCGGCCAGCGGGTCGTCAACGACCAGACCCAGACCGTTGCCGGTACCGAGATCAATGGATGCGTTCGGGGTGAAGTCGCCGGCGGCCCCGGACGCGTTGGAACCGCCCAGGATGGTCGTGTTGAGGCCACTGGCCGTGAAGACGTCGAGGTCGGAGCTCGCGACGGTGCCCTCGGCCGGCCAGCCGATGTCTGTGGCGCTATATTCCCAGGAGAGCAACTCTTCCGTGGTCGGGGGTGTGCCGTCACTCGGGGGCGCAGGCGGATCCGTCGACGGCACTGTCGTTTCGGTGGCTGACGGCGTCGCGGGGTCTGATGCCTGCGGTGTGGGCTGGTCCGTCGCGGCGAAGAGGGCAGGATCGATCGCCTGGTCGAATGTCGTGGGCGCCAGCAACGGTGTGGCACCCGCCTGGGCCTGCAGCGCGAGGTCGGCGTCTGCATAGCTGAGCGGGAATATATCGTTCGGAGCCTGGTCCAGGCGGTTCAGCCACGCGATCGCGCTGGGCGGTGCGGCCGAGCCGAGGATTCGGATGGAGACGATGATCAACGGGTCGATGGCGATGGTCACCGGCCGGTCGAAAACACCGTCGAGCTGGCGGCTGAGAACGCCGGTGGGGGCCGTGAATGTCTCCAGGGCCTTCGCCGTGATCAGACCCGTCGACTGCGCGGGGACGGTGATCGGCATGATCACCGAAACGTTGACGGGGGTGACCTCTTCATTGGAATACCAGACGAAGGTGCTTCGGCCCTCAGCGCGTATCCGGTCGCCCGTGCTGAGGGTTGCTGCGAGGCCGCGGGCACCCCAGGCATTGCCGCTGGTGAGGCCCACTGAGCCGGCCGGCACCGTCAGGGTGAAGATCTCGGTGCTGTCGGGCTGGATGGGGGCCGTCATGGGCTCGCTCAGCATGAGATCGCCGGGCTTCTGGGTCTTCTCGGGATCCAGCCAGCTCTTGAGAGCGTTGCGGCTGATCAGCGCCCGTTCCGCGAGGAAGAGATCGATGGTGCCTGGTGAAATGGTGTCGGAGGTCGCGTTCTCGACGGTGACGGTGACGGTGAGGTCTTGGCCGGCCTTGAGGGGCTCCAGCGTTGTGGGCGCCACGCGCAGGTTGACCGCGTTGGTTGCGGCCGCGGTGAAGGCCTCTGTGGCTGCGGGGGCTGTTGGGTATGCAGTGGCGGATGCGGGCAGACCGGCGGCGGCGACCGGCAGAACCCCGGCCAGCAGGCCGATCAGTACGGCTCCGAACGGCGTCTTCGTGCGTGACCAGAGGCCGCGCACCGCTTCGGGGAGCGCCGGCCGATGCTTAAGAACAGACTCGGCCACCATGTAGGGGATTCTACGGCGTCGGCACCGGGACCACGCCGCACCGGGCGGCCGGTGCAGCTCGAGCAACTAACATGGACGTCATGCAGAGCGTTGCGACAGCCCTCACGCGGCTGGGTGACCTGGCTGCCACCCCGACCGTTTCCCGCCTGGCGACCGCGTTCCAGAAGGCCGGGCACGAACTGGCACTCGTCGGCGGACCAGTGCGCGACGCCTTCCTCGACCGGCCGATCAACGACCTCGATTTCACGACGGATGCCACGCCGGACCAGATCCTGCAGATCGTGAAGCCGATCTCGGACGCCCACTGGGACATCGGCCGCGCCTTCGGCACGATCGGCGCTCAGATAGCCGGCGAAAAGGTGGAGATCACGACCTACCGGTCCGACAGCTATGACGGGCAGACGCGTAAACCCGAGGTGGTTTTCGGTCACCGCCTTGAGGACGACCTGCTGCGCCGGGATTTCACGGTCAACGCGCTGGCCCTGCGCCTGCCCGGTCTGACTCTGGTTGACCCGGCGAACGGCATCGGCGACCTGCTGGCCGGCGTTCTCCGCACGCCGATCTCCCCGGAGATTTCATTCGGCGATGACCCGCTCCGCATGATGCGGGCCGCCCGGTTCACAGCCCAGCTCGGATTCGCCCTCGACGGCGACACCGCGGAAGCGATGGAATCGATGGCGGACCGCATCCGAAATATCTCGGCGGAACGCATCGGCGACGAGCTCTCGAAGCTGTTGTGCTCGAACAACCCGCATGTCGGAATCGAACTGCTGGTGGATTCCGGACTCTGCAACCGGGTGATGCCGGAGATACCGGCACTGCGACTCGAGGTCGACGAGCACCACCACCACAAGGATGTCTACCAGCACACCCTGACGGTGCTGGATCAGGCCATCGGCTATGAGAAGTCCCGTGGCAGCTTCGACGGCCCCGACCTGATCGTGCGCCTGGCGGCGATGCTGCACGATATCGGTAAGCCCGCGACTCGCAAGCTCGAGCCGGGCGGCGTGGTCAGCTTCTACCACCACGACCTCGTCGGTGCGAAGCTGGCGAAGAAGCGCCTGCGCGCCCTCCGTTTCGATAACGACACGATTTCCGCCGTGGCACGCCTGATCGAGCTGCACCTGCGCTTTTTCGGTTACACCGAGGGTGCCTGGACCGATTCCGCGGTGCGGCGCTACGTGCGGGACGCCGGCGACCAGCTCGAGCGCCTGCACATCCTGACCCGCGCGGACGTCACCACCCGCAACCGCCGCAAGGCGGACCGGCTCGGTTTCGCCTACGACGACCTGGAACAGCGCATCACGGAACTGACCGAGCAGGAAGAGATGGCGGCGGTGCGCCCCGATCTCAATGGCGAGCAGATCATGGTCGTCCTCGGCGTGGGGCCGGGCCGCGAGGTTGGCGAGGCCTACCGGTATCTGCTCGAGCAGCGACTGGATGACGGGCCGCTCGGTGAAGAAGAGGCCACGCGCCGCCTGGCCGCCTGGTGGGCCGAGCGCGCGCAGTAGGCACGTCCGGCTCGGCTGGTCCCGGCCTGCTTCCTCCACAGCATGACGCTGGTGCGGTTGTGCACCGTCCGGTGCGCGTCTCGGCAGGGGCCGAGCGTGCCGCACCAGCATCACGGGTGTGGACAATCCCGATTTCCCCTCTCCCGCCGCCCTCGTCTGCGCCGGGAGAGAGATGGAACTCGTCGGGAAGACCGGGTGGGTTAGGTGGCGGAGGGCCGCCTCATCCGGTAGTCTTGGCAGGTTGTCTGTGCGCCGGATTCCCGGCCTCCGCTTTCAACACATGCACAACCCTCCTGTTGCAGAGATTCTGCAGCCGTTTAGTCCGAAGGAGGTGGGTTAGTCATGCATCAGTACGAGTTGATG
>JBBQDC010000098.1:0-10382 GCA_038319305.1 Actinomycetales bacterium
TCATCCTGGACCAGGCCGAGGTTGCCGTCGTGCCGGGCGAGGCGTTCGGCCCCAGCGGCTACCTGCGCTTCTCCTATGCGCTCGGTGACGCGGCCCTGCTCGAGGGCGTGCAGCGCCTCCAGCGCCTGTTCGCGTAGCGCGACGCCTGTTTCGTTTGAGGCAGACCACTACTCTGTAAAGGTGCTCCGTCGACTGGTTCTGATATCACGACCCGTGTTGTGGGTGAATACGATCGGCACGACGGCGATCGCCCTGTGGCTCACGGGCGATCTGTGGCGGTGGGACGTCGTCCCCCTGCTGTTGTGGGCCACGCTGCCGTTCAATCTCCTGATCTACGGCGTCAATGACATCTTCGACCAGGAGACCGACGCGCTGAATTCGCGGAAGGGCGGCCTCGAGGGCGCCCGGATCGCCGCCTCCGAGTCCCGGCACATCCTCGCCGCTGTCGTGCTGACGAATGTGCCCTTCGTCGTCTACTTCGCCGTTACCCTGCCGCTGGACGCACTGGCCTGGATACTCGCCTACATCGTCATCTTCGTGCAGTACTCGGCACCGCCGCTGCGCTTCAAAGCGAGGTTCTACCTAGACGCGTTGAGCAACGCGGCCTACGCGTTCCCTCTCGTGTTCGTGCCTCTCGCCTTCGGGGAGTCCCCGGTCTGGGGTGCCGCCATCGGGCTGATGGCCTGGAGCGTGGCCAAGCACACCTTCGACGCCGTGCAGGACATCGACGAGGACAAAGCTGCCGGCATCGTCACCACGGCGGTGCACCTGGGGCCGCACCGGGCCGCATTGTGGAGCGCCGTCTGGTGGTCGGTGTCAACCGTCTGCTTAGCGTTCGTCAACATCCCGGTTGCCGTTGTGAACGCCGTGATCGCCGGCTGGCTGCTCCTGCGCCTGCGCCGGGATCCGACCCCGAACGGCGCCCGCCGTCTCTACCGGTATTCGATCGCGTTCCCCTATGTGGCCGGTTCGGTTGCCGGCGTCCAGATCGTGGCTGCGCTGCTGCTCGGAGGCTATTCGTGACCGCGACGACACCGCGGCGGATCGTCGTGCTCGGGGCCGGCATCGGCGGGCTCACGGCTGCCGCGCTGCTGGCCAGGGCCGGGCACGATGTCACAGTGCTCGAAGGCAATGACTGGGTCGGCGGCAAGAGCAGGCGGCTCGAGGTCGGCGGCCAGCAAATCGATACCGGCCCCTCCCTCGTCACGTTCCCGGCGGTGTGGGATGAACTAATGCGCCGCTACGACGCGCTTGGCGCAAACGGTGCGGACGATGCCGGGGGCGACTCGTCGGCGGGGCGGCTGCATCTGCGGCGTCTGCCCGAGGTGGGGCGCTACTTCTACGGCGGCCAGACGGTCACACTGCCGGTCGAGGAGGGGCACCCCTGGCGGGCCGCGTGGGAGCGCTTCGATCGTGAGCACGGCGGCCTCGGACCACAGATCACCTCGCTGCTCACCGCCGATCCGATCGACCCGAAGGCGCTTCCCGCGGTGGGCGCCCTCGCACGCCTGTACGGCACTCGACTCACGACCAAGCGCTTCCTCGACGCCCTGACCTGGATGCCCGAGGGATTGCGCGAGGTGATCGCCATCCACACACTGAACGCGGGGGTGCCGCCCACCCGGAGCCTCGCGCTCTACGCGAGTATGCCCGCGGTGATGGCCAGGGACGTCGTCTGGGTTCCCGAGGGTGGGGTCTACGAGCTACCGCTCGCCCTCCACCGGCTTGCCCTCCAAGCCGGTGCGAGGGTGCACACCGGCGAGAGCGTCGTATCGGTGGAGCAGTCGCGGGTGCGCACGGTCGCGGCCGAGTACCGGGCCGACCTGGTGGTGAGCGCCCTCGACCCAGGCGTGCTCGCCCGGCTCCTGGACGGCGGGCCGCCCCGGGCGAGAGGTCTCACCTGCTCGGGCGTCGCCATCTACGGCGTACTCGACCAGCTTCTGCCGGAAGCCACGGCGACCCATTCCGTGGTGATGCCGGACGACCCGGCCGCACTGCACCGCAGCCTCGCGGCGGGGCTCCCACCCGATCAGACGATGGCCTTCGTGAACTACTACCGTCCGGGCGAGATCTACCCCAACGAGAAGGCCACCGTCGCGTTGCTGCTGACCGCACCCGCCGACGGCCACCGGTATGACCTCGACGACACCTTCGTGCGACGGGAGGTCGGGCGCATCAGCGAGGTCATGGGACTCGACCAGCCCATCAGCCAGCTGCTCAGCACGTACCAGATTCTCGATCCTGCGTACTTCGCGGGCTGGGGTGCTACGGATGGTGCGCTCTACGGCGCGACCCGCCCGCTCTGGCAGAGCGGCCCGTTCCACATGCCTGCCTACCGGGACCCTCGACGCCGGTGGCTCTGGCGCGTGGGGGCATCGGTGCACCCCGGTGGCGGAATCCCGGCGGTGCTCGGCGGAGCAATGATCTCCAGCGCCAAGCTGCTTCGAACCCTGCGCAGCTGATTCCGCCCCTGCGACGCGCAATCCTCACAGTCCGCACACCGGTAGCGTCCTCTGGGCGAACATGGGACTCTTCTCTCATGGAACTTTCTCCCTCGGTCGTGTGCGTACGCGACCTGCACAAGTCCTACGGGAACGTCGATGCCATTTGCGGGATCAGCTTCGATATCGAGGCCGGTGAGACCTTCGCTCTGCTCGGCCCGAACGGAGCAGGGAAAAGCACCGCGATCGAGATCCTCGAGGGCTACCGCAACCGCACCTCCGGCGAGGTGAGGGTACTCGGAGTGGACCCACAGGCCGGTGGCCTCGGCTGGAAGTCGCGCCTGGGCATCGTGCTGCAGTCCACCGGGGAAAGCGGCAACGTCACCGTCACCGAGCAGCTCACCCACTTCGCCGGCCTGTACCCGCGGCCACGCCGCGTCGCCGAGGTGATCGAGGCCGTCGGCCTGGAATCGAAGGCGAAGACGCGCATCAGCAAGCTCTCGGGCGGTCAACGCCGCCGCGTCGACGTGGCACTGGGTATCATCGGCCGTCCCGAACTCCTGTTTCTGGACGAACCCACCACGGGCTTTGACCCTGAAGCGCGGCACCAGTTCTGGGACCTCGTGCGCCGGCTCAAGGCCGAGGGCACCACCATCCTGCTCACCACCCATTACCTCGACGAGGCCGCCCAGCTGGGCGACCGGGCCGGCGTGATCAACAACGGGCTCCTGATCGACATCGGCGCCATCGACGAGATCGGCGGGGCCGAGGCACGGGTGCCCCTCGTTCGCTGGCGGGAGCCTTCGGGGGTGCTCCGGGAAAAACGCACACCGGAACCGGCGCGCCTCGTGGCCGAGCTCGTGGCGGCATCCGGTGCCGAGCCTGCCGACCTCGAGGTGATCCGGCCGAGCCTGGAAGACATCTACCTCGGCCTGGTGCGCGGTAGCCGGCCAGCGAATGCGGGCGCGGCGGACGCTCTCGAGGACGACACCGAGGTTCTCGCATGAGCACGGTCAATCCCGGCACCACGACGACCACCGCCCCGAGAGCGACCCGGCCCAGCACCGCACCGGCCACCATGCTGCGGGCGGGCATCGCCCGGGTCGGCTACGAGACCCGGATCTACTTCCGCACCACGGACAGTGTGTTCTTCACCTTTCTGTTCCCGTTCATCATGCTGGCTATCTTCACAGCCGCGTTCGGCTCCTCCGGCAACATCGGCACCGCACCGGACGGCACCGGCGGGATCAGCGTCGGCGCCTACTACCTGCCCGGCATGCTTGCCGCGGGAATGCTGCTCTCGGGGGTGCAGAACCTCGCTGTCGATATCGCCGGGGAGAAGAGTGACGGCACGCTTAAACGGCTCGGGGGTACCCCGCTCTCGCCGCTGAGCTACTTCATCGGTAAAATCGGGCAGGTGCTGGTCACCGGCATCTTCCAGGCAGCGCTACTGCTGTTGGTGGCGCGCGTCGTGCTCGGCATCGACCTGCCGACCGACCCCGAAAAATGGCTGACCTTCACCTGGGTGTTCCTGCTGGGCGTCTTCGCCAGCGCTTTTCTGGGCATCGCCCTCTCGGCCTTGCCTCGCTCCGGCAAGAGTGCGACCGCCGTGGTCACCCCCATCGTGCTGATCCTGCAGTTCGTTTCCGGTGTCTACCTCCAGTTTTATCTTCTGCCGGAATGGATGCAGAATGCCGCCAGCGTGTTCCCGCTGAAGTGGATGGCGCAGGGCATGCGCGGGGTCTTCCTGCCCGACAGCTTCGCGAGCCTCGAGCAGAACGGATCCTGGGACTTCCCGCTGATTGCGCTGAATCTGGCCATCTGGCTGGTGGTGGGGCTCGTGCTCAGCCGGGTCACGTTCCGCTGGATCCGCAAGGACACCTAGCCAGGCGACGCACCGGCATTGTCGGCTCGGTGCACCGCGAGCACACTGGCAGCATGACCGACACGCCCAGGAGCCAGACGACGTCGTCGTCGTCGAGCCCCGGCCCCGCGACCGCGGTGGAGGTTCGGGCCGGGGTCGGCTCCTGGCGCGACCGCCGTGCCCGGGCCAGCTTCAGCGCGATCGTGCTCGGTCTGGCGCTGCTCTGCGGCGCCGTGGCCGCCGGCGTGTGGTCGGGCGGCAACTGGTCGGATGCCACACTACTGGTCGGTCTATCCGTCACGCTGGGTGTCCTGGCCCTCGGCATCATCGCGTCGGGCATCCGCGGAAGGCAGAGCGGCGCCGTGGGTGGGTTCGCCTTCCTCGCGGCAGTGGCCCTGGTGCTGCTGGGCCTCTTCCCCGGCGGCACCGCGTTCTTCCCGGTCGGGGCTCCCGTCTGGACGGTCAGCGCCGACGCCGACACCGCGCCTCCGGGCTACGCCGTGCTCTCCGGCAGGGCGACCATCGACCTCACCGCCCTCGACGCGGCGAGCGCGGAGGACCGCACGATCGACGTGTGGATGGGGGTCGGGGTCGCCGAGCTGATCCTGCCCCGCGACCGGCCCGTGCAGGTGGAGACGAATGCGCTGGCCGGCGGGATCGACTACGTCGGCGGTACGGTCGCCGTGCAGCAGGGCGGCGTCTTCTTCCACGATTCGCGCACCGTCAACGACAACACCACCCGCGCTGTGGCCCGCATCCGCGTCTGGCTAGTGCTCGGCCAGGTCACCGTCGTCGGCCCGTCCAGTCTGGGGCCCTCATGACCGAGACCCCCGACCTGGACCAGCCCTCGGTCCAGCTGCAGGCCCCGCCGCAGGGCGAGCCAATCGACGATCAGCCCACGGCAGTCGTCACCTCCGAAACGGTGGCACTCGACCCTGTGCCCACCGCGCCCGAGGCATCGGGGGTGGGCAGCTCCGAGGTGGAGATTGAGACCACCCCTGCAACCGTGGCACACACGGTCGCCTTTCCGGGCCCCATCCCCGAGTACACGATGGAGCCGACGCATCCGCTGCCCCCGGAGTCACCGCACCTCACCCCCGAGCCGCCGTATCCGGTCGCGCCGACCGCCTCGGTTCCCGCCGGAGGGGGCGCAGTTGCCGGAGCCGCCGAACCGGAGTTCCCCGAGGCATCCGTGCGACCCCGCCGCAGCCCCCTGCTGGGCACGATCATCTGGGGCGTCATACTGCTCGCCCTGGCCGGATACATACTGCTTGGGGTGCTGATTCCGGCGCCCGCCGATCCCACGCTCTGGCTGCTCGGCGGCGTGATCGTGATCGGACTGCTGCTCATCGTCATCGGCATCATCGCCGCGCTCCGCCGGGCCGGCTGACCGCCACCGGCTGCAGGCACCCTCCTCCCCCGATTTCAGGCTCGCGAGAGCGGGTAAATGGCGGCGCGGGAAAAGGGAGAGCGGGAGGGAGGCTAGGCGTCGAGGCCGACGAGCACCGGCTCGGGCTGCAGGATGACGCCGAACTCGGACTGCACGCGAGCCTCAACCAGACGAGCGAGCTGCGCGATTTCGGCGGCGGTGGCCCCACCGGTGTTGGTCAGCGCGAGGGTGTGCTTGCTGGAAATCGCGGCGCGGGAGCCCGGCAGCCGGAAGCCGCGGGAGACCCCGGAGTGCTCGATCAGCCAGGCCGCACTCAGCTTCACGAGCGGCACGGGCCGCTCCCCGGGGATCGGGCCGACACCGGCGTACTCCTCCAGCGGGATCACGCGGTCGGGCAGCTCCTGCTCGAACAATGGCCAGCGCGGCACGGCCTCCGGCAGGGTGCGCGAGAACGCCAGCGACACGATCGGGTTGGTGAAGAAGGAGCCGGCGCTGCGGGTGTCGGCATCGTTCGGGTCGAGCACCATGCCCTTCGCGGCGCGCAGGGCAAGCACGGCATCACGAAGCTGCGCGAGCGGCACCCGGTCGCCCAACTGCACGCCGAGCGCGGTCGCGAGCTGCGGGAAAGCCACCGGACGGCTGAGCGCGCTGCCGAGAACGGATGCCTCGTTCCGCGTGTCATGCAGGTTCAGTTCGACCGCGATCACCAGCCCGCGGAGCCCCTGTTTCAGGGCCGAGGTGCGATAGCCCAGTTCGAGCTCTCCAGCCTCCATCCGTCGCCGTTCGCCGGTCTCGTAGTCGAGGAAGTCGATGGCCGCCAGGCTGTTGCCGAGTTCCTGGCCGTAGGCGCCGATGTTCTGCACCGGGGTCGCCCCGGTCGAACCGGGGATGCCGGACAGAGCCTCGATGCCTGACCAGCCCTGCGCCACGGCGTAGGCCACCAGCTCATCCCAAGGCTCGCCGGCCTGCACGCGCAGCACCAGCCGGTCCGGGTCAGACGACGAGGACGACGACGACGAGCCAACGCTGACCCCGCGCGTCAGCACCCGGATCACCGTGCCGTCGAAGCCCTCGTCGGCCACGATCGTGTTGGAGCCGCCGCCGAGCAGCAGCCACTCATCGCCCGATGCCCACACAGCCAGGGTCTGGTCGACCAGGTCCTGCTCGGTGGTGGGTGACACCATCCGGGCGGCGGGACCGCCGACGCCCATCGTTGTCAGGTCGGCGAAGGTCGGCGTAGAAGCAGTCATCGGGGGCTCGTCCCTGCGGGGCTCGTCATCGGAAGCGACCGTTCAGACCAGGTGTACGCGTGCCTGCGCCTTGCCGAGCACAGTCACCTCGCCCGACGAAACGGTGAGGTCGATGCGGGCGATGCCGGCATCCAGGTCGAGGGCACCGACCCTGGCAACCACGGTCACGACCGCTTCACCGTCGGCCGGCACCAACACCGGCCGGGTGAACCGCACCTGGTAGTCCACGATGCGGCCGGGGTCGCCGGCCCAGTCGACGACCGGCTGCACGGCGAAGCCCATGGTCAGCATGCCGTGCGCGAGCACGCCCGGCAGCCCCACGGACACGGCCACGTCGTCGCGGTAGTGAATGGGGTTGAAGTCTCCGGATGCCCCGGCGTAGTGCACGAGGGAGTCGCGCGTGAGCGGAAACGCGCCCTCCGCGACGACATCCCCGACGGTCAGGTCGGCCAGGCGAGGTGTACTGATGGTGGTCATTCGTCTCCCCTGACGACGAGGGTGGAGGTAGCGGTCACGACATGCGCACCGGAGGCGTCGACGATGGTCGACACGGCCGTCACCATGGAGTGGCCGCCGAGGCTCTTCACGGTGGCCACAAGGAGCGTGGCGGTGAGCTCGTCGCCGGCCACGATCGGACGGGTGAAGCTGAACCGCTGGTCGCCGTGCACAACGCGGGTGAAGTCGATGCCGGCATCCGGTTCGGCCAGAAGCTGGGCCAGGGTGGCCTCCTGAACGACCACGGCGAACGTGGGTGGGGCCACGACGTCGGCATAGCCTGCGGCGCGCGCGGCCTCCGGGTCGAGGTTGATCGGGCTGGTGGCGAAGACCGCGCGGGCGAACTCGCGCACCTTTTCCCGGCCGACGAGGTAGGGGGCGACGGGCGGGAAGACCCGGCCCTGCAATTCGGGGTTAACAGACACAGGCCGAGTTTACCGGCCTCGGCCGGGGGCTGCGGAATCGGGCAGACTGGCTGGTGTGAAGATCAAGCGCGTACGTCTGGGTGACCCTGAGGTGGTCCCCCTCCTGGCCGACCTGGCGCGGGAGTACGACGAGCGCTACGGCGACGGCGACTCCGTGCACGACGTGCCGGCGGATGCGTTTGACCTGCCGGGCGGCGCATTCCTGGTGCTACTCGATGGGAACGTGACCGTGGCGGGCGGCGGCATCCGTCGCCTGACTGCGACCACCGGCGAGGTGAAACGGATGTGGACCAATCCGGCTTACCGCCGGCAGGGCCACGCCGCGGCCCTGATCGCCGCCCTCGAGGAGGTGGCGCAGGAACTGGGCTACCGGCACCTGCGCCTGGAGACCGGGCACGCGCAGCCGGAGGCGCTCGCCCTGTACCGCCGCCTGGGCTACCGGGAGATCGGTAACTACGGGATCTACACGGATGCGACCGGGTTCGAGCGCACGTTTGCCACCCAGGAGCGCCCCGCCTGAATCCCCGGTATTGGCCTGCGACACGCCCGCTTGCTAGCGTAGACATGCCATGCCTAACAAATTAGAGCCACACCCCGACCTTCCCATCGACCTGCCCACGGCCGAACGCATCCACGCGGCCGTCGCGCACTATGGCGAACAGACCGTCATCGACAACGCCGTCGCGCTCCTGCGCGCCAAGAACGCCGGCAAGGACTTCCTGCTCTACGCCGGAGGCCGGCACGCCCTGGGCATCCTCGAAGGCGCCCCGGCCCTCTACTGGCCCGAGCTCTGGGGTGCCCGCGCGCTGCTCTACGTGTGGGGCGAAACGGCGGCGCCGTACATCGTCGTCGGCATGAACAACCAGGCCTGGCGGGTGCGCGAGATGTGCGCCAAGGTCGTGCTGTTGCGCGGTCTCGAGGTTGCCCCCAAACTGGTGCGCCTGACCACCGACGAGGTGCCGCGCGTGCGCGCCGCGGCGCTACACGCCCTGGCCGCCCAGGGCACCGCCGACCACCTCGCCACGATCGTGCAGCGTCTGCGCGACCCCGACAAGGAGGTGCGCCGTGCGGCCCAGCAGGCCCGCGACGTGCTCAACGAACGGTGGAACCTCACCGTCGAGCAGGGCCAGGGCACCGAGCAGACCCACGGAACCCGGCACACACACCCGAGCGAATAAACCCGTTCGGAATCGCACCACACACGCAGTACCGAGACGGGGGGGTCCGGATGTTCCATCGCTTTGTAGCCATGGGCGACAGCTTCACCGAAGGCGTCGGCGACGACCTGCCGGGCGGCCAGGTGCGCGGCTGGGCCGACCTGGTCGCGCTCGGGCTCGCCGCGGCATCCGTCGAACCGGTCTCCTACGCCAATCTCGCCGTGCGCGGCCGACTGCTGGGCCCGATCGTGGCGGAGCAGCTGGAGCCTGCGCTTGCGCTCGGCCCCGACCTGCTCAGCATTTGTGGCGGCGGCAACGACGTGATGCGGCCGCGGGTCGAGATCCCCTATGTGGTCGACCTGATGAAACAGGTCGTCGACCGGGCAGAGCTGCAGGGCGTGCACGTGGTTGTGCTCAGCGGCGGCAACCCCTCGCACCATCTGCCGCTCGGCAGCCTGATGCGCCGCCGCGGGGACCAGTTGGCGGATGCCGCGCGCGCCGCGTTCGACCGGCCCGGCGTCACGCTCGTGGACAACTGGGCCGACTCCGAGCTGGAGCACAAGCGGTTCTGGTCGGTCGACAAGCTGCACCTCAACGCCCTCGGGCATACCCGGGTGGCCACTAATGTGCTGGCCGAGCTGGGCGTTCCGGTGCCCGTGGAGTGGCTGGATGCCCCGGCCGCGTCCGACGAGCACGTGCAGGGTACGGCCGCCTACTACCGGGAGTTTGTGCTGCCGTGGATCGGCCGCCGGCTCACCGGGCGCTCCTCCGGCGACGGCCGCCCACCCAAGCGCCCTGTCCTGGAGCCCGTCGACGCCGACTGAGCACCGCACGGGCGCATGGATTGAGGGCAATCGATTGCCGGCGGTAGTTTATATCGACAGTCATCAATGTATGTCTCAGTCGAGGGAGAACGCCATGAGCGAGAACAGCGACGCGGCGCGGGCCCGCTCCGCGAGCGCGGCCCTCTCGGACGCGTCCGTGCTGGCCAGCCTCGGCTGCGGCAACCCCACGGCGGTCGCGGACCTCCAGTCTGGCGAAACCGTGCTCGACCTGGGCTCAGGGGGAGGTATCGACGTGCTTCTCTCCGCCCGCAGGGTCGGCCCCACCGGGTTCGCCTACGGCCTCGACATGACCAACGAGATGCTCGACCTGGCCCGGCACAATGCGGCTGCATCCGGAGCCCATAACGTCACGTTCCTGAAGGGCACGATCGAGCAGATCCCTCTGCCGTCCGGCAGCGTCGACGTCGTCATCTCCAACTGCGTGATCAACCTGTCGACCGACAAGCCCGCCGTCATCGCTGAAATGTTCCGCGTGCTGCGCCCCGGCGGTCGCGTCGGAGTGTCCGACGTCGTGG
>JBBQDC010000099.1:0-10326 GCA_038319305.1 Actinomycetales bacterium
ATTCCGTCTGTGGCCGCGAAGTAGCCCTCGACCGCGGGCGGCGTGCCGTAGGTCGGCACGATCTGGCTGCTGCCAGCTGCCTCGTTCTTGAGCTGGGTTGTCAGCACGTCATTCGGCTGGACTACCGAGATTTCGATGATCCCGCCACTGCTCTGGTTCAGCAGCCCGCAGTTCAGCCCCTGGAACTCCGACGCGATCTTGCCGGGAGCTGTCGTCGGCGCGAAACCGGGGGCGGTGCCGTAGTTCGGGTTGAACGCGTAGACGTCGTCGAGCGTGAGTACCTGGTCACAGCTGAGCGCGACCTTCGTGCCTGTGGCAGTCGGAGTGGGCGTCGGCGTGGCCGTGGGAGTGGGAGTCTGAGTCG
The DNA here is from genome assembly GCA_038319305.1 of Actinomycetales bacterium. Classification (GTDB taxonomy): domain Bacteria; phylum Actinomycetota; class Actinomycetes; order Actinomycetales; family Microbacteriaceae; genus Cryobacterium. The sequence goes on from JBBQDC010000099.1 coordinate 365, forward strand.
CATCCGTCGATCCGGAAGTCGCCGTTGCCGACGAGGTGGCGCCCGGAGCCGAGCCCGAACCGCAGCCGACCAGCGCCACGACGGCGACCGTGCCGGTGGCGAGGAGAAGGGTGGAGCGCACGAGCCGGACGCGCGGGAGTCTGGGCGATAGGGAGTCAGTCACGCTTGACCTTACCAAGAGGGTTGCCGTTGACCGGGCCGGTAAGATTGTGTTTCGTGACTCCCGCTGAGCTTTCCCAATCCCTGTTCGACCTCATCCTCCAATTGAGCGAGCGTCGACGCGAGGCGGGGATCGAGGTTGCCGACCTCAATCTGACCGTGGCGGATGTGACGCTTGAGCGTCCGAGAAACCGCGACCACGGCGACTGGGCCTCCAGCATCGCGATGAAGATCGCCAAACCGCTCGGCTCCAACCCGCGAGAGGTTGCGACCGAACTGGCCGCGGGACTGGAACAGCTTCCCGCCGTGGCCTCCGTCGACATCGCCGGACCCGGCTTCATCAACATCCGTCTCGAGGCTGCCGCGGCCGGCGCGCTCGCGAAGACCATCGTCGACATGGGCCCGGTCTACGGCACCGGGCACCTCTACGACGGACTCAAGATCAACCTCGAGTTCGTCTCCGCCAACCCCACCGGCCCCATTCACATGGGCGGGGTGCGCTGGGCGGCCGTGGGCGACAGCCTGGCCCGGGTGCTGCAGGCGGAGGGCGCCGATGTGACCCGCGAGTACTACTTCAACGACCACGGCTCGCAGATCGACCGCTTCGCCCGCAGCGTGCTCGCCGGGTACCTGGGCGAACCTACCCCGGAAGACGGCTACGGCGGCGCCTACATCGGCGACATCGCCGACCAGGTGGTGGCCGGCCACGAGGGCGACATCGCAGTGCTGTCCCGCGACGAGCAGCAGGAGGTCTTCCGCAGCGTCGGCGTCGACCTGATGTTCACCGAGATCAAGGAGAAACTGCACGGCTTCGGCGTGGACTTCGACGTGTACTTCCACGAAGACTCCCTGCACGAGTCGGGCGCGGTCAACCGGGCCATCGAACGGCTGCGTGACCAGGGCCACATCTTCGAATTGGACGGGGCCATCTGGCTGCGCACGACCACGTTCGGCGACGACCGCGACCGGGTCATCATCCGTTCCAACGGTGAACCGGCCTACATCTCCGGTGACCTCGGCTACTACCTCGACAAGCGCGAGCGCGGCTTCGACCAGAACCTGATCATGCTCGGCGCAGACCACCACGGCTATGTCGGCCGCATGATGGCCATGGTCGAGGCATTCGGCGACGTGCCGGGCGTCAACCTGCAGATCCTGATCGGCCAGATGGTCAACCTGCTCAAGGACGGCGAGCCCGTTCGCATGAGCAAGCGCGCCGGCACGATCGTCACCCTCGATGACCTTGTGGACGCCGTCGGGGTGGATGCCGGCCGCTATTCCCTGGTGCGTTCCAGCAGCGACACCCAGCTCGACATCGACCTCGACCTGCTCGGCAAGCGCACCAACGAGAATCCCGTCTTCTACGTGCAGTACGCGCACGCTCGCACCTGCTCGGTCGCCCGCAACGCGGCCGCAGCGGGCGTGGAGCGTTCGGCATTCGCTCCCGAGCTACTCACCCACGACAGCGAATCGGCACTGCTGGGCGTGCTGCAGGAATACCCGCGTGTCGTCGCCCAAGCCGCCGAGCTGCGCGAACCTCACCGCGTTGCCCGGTACATCGAAGAGGTGGCCGGCTACTACCACCGCTGGTATGACAGCTGCCGCGTGATCCCGCTCGGCGACGAGCCGATCACCGACCTGCACCGCACCCGACTGTGGCTCAACGACGCCACCGGTCAGGTCATCCGAAACGGCCTCGGCCTACTGGGCGTCTCCGCGCCGGAACGCATGTAAGCATGTTCGCCTCCGCCAGGAAATCCCGGCGCCGCGGCCTCGGCGCATTTATCGTCTCTGGCCTGGTCGTGCTCGGCCTGGTCGGAGCCTTCTTCTTCATCGATGGTGGGCTGCGCAGCTATGCCGAGGGTCAGATCGAGGAGGAGATCGCCGCGAACCTGCCCGAGACCGTAACCGGCGGCGTCTCCGTCTCCCTCGGGGGCTTGTCGGTCATCGCGCAGTACCTCGGCGGCAGCTTTGATCGGGTGGCCCTCCAATCCGAGGCCCTCAACGTCGACGGCGTGCCGGCATCCGTGCACGTGGTGGCCACGGATGTTCCGCTCGACCAATCCCAGCCCGTCGGCGACCTGCGCGGCATCATCGACCTCGAACCCGACGCCCTCAACACGCTGCTGAGCCAGGCGCTGCCGAGCGATGCCCCCGACGCGAGTGTCGAACTCGGAGTCGACGAAGTCAGCTACAGCGGCAGCGTCGACGTGCTCGGCTTGCCGATCGGCTACCGCGCCTCGGCGACGCCGAGCGTCGATGCCGACGCCCTACTGCTCACCCCGAGCGGTGCGAGCGTCACCTCCGGCGCGGGCAGCATCGACGCCGGCAACCTGCTCGCACTGGTGCTGGGCGAGCAACCGCTCCGCATCTGTGTAGCCCAGTACCTCCCCGAGGGAGTCACCCTGGCCGGCGTGAATGTCACGCCGGAACGGGCCCGGCTCACGCTGCAGTCGAGCGAGCTGACCCTGAGCCGGCAATCGCTGACCACCCTGGGCAGCTGCGGCAACGGCTGAGCCGCCGACCGAATCCGACCGGCAGCCGACCTGCTCGCGAACCGTTTCGACCGTGACCAAACCGGGGCCTGACACGGTGGCCTCGGGGTCGTACGCTTGAATTATCCGCCGGTCGCGCATTCGCCTGTTCGAGGAGGCATCATGATTTTCCTGCGCATTCAACACCCCGTGCCTGACTATGGTCGCTGGAAGCGCGCCTTCGACCTGGACCGGGCCGACCGCCGCGGATCCGGTGTGATCCGCTACACGATCCTCCGCTCGGTGAAGGATCCGAACTTCGTCATGGTTGACCTGGAACTGGGTTCTATCCTGGAGGCAGAGAAGATGCTCCTCAAGATGCGGCGCCTGTGGAGCAGCAGCGGCTCGGCCGTCATGATCGAGCCGGAGGCGTGGATCGTAGACGTGACCGAAACCGCCGAGCTGGTCTAGCCGCGGCCCACCTCTCTTCCCACGGAGCAGGCCACCGCGCAGCAGGGCGTAACGCGATTCGGCGCTCACCGGCGGCGTTCGCTACAATCAGGGCACGTCCCCGGTCGCAACCGAAGGCATCCTTTCACTGGCTTCAGGGACCAACCCGGGTTCGCTCGCCACTCAGTGAGACACCCACTCGACATTTCCCGTGAGGTTTTCACCCGTGGCCACCAACCCGCTCGCTCCCGACTGGCTCCGCCTGCCCGACGACGCCAATGCGCTCGCAGACGGCCTCTGGCCGGCCACCGCCGACCGCTCCCCGCAGGGGGAACTCAGCATCGGCGGCTGCACCGCCTCCGCCCTGGCCGCCGAATTCGGCACTCCTCTCTATGTGGTCGACGAAACGGATGCCCGTGCGCGCGCGGCCTCGCTCCGCGCCGCGTTCGAGGCCGAGTTCGCCCGCATCGGCACGACCGTGCACATCTACTACGCCGGCAAGGCCTTCCTCTCCACCGAGATCGTCCGTTGGATGCTGGCCGAGGGTCTCAATATCGATATCTGCAGCGGCGGCGAACTCGCTGTCGCGCTTGCTGCCGGAACCCCGCCGCACCGGCTCGGCTACCACGGCAACAACAAGTCCCTGGCCGAGATCGACGAGGCCTGCCGGGTCGGCGTCGGCACCATCGTGATCGACAGCCCGGTCGAGATCGGCCGGGTCGCCGCGGCCGCCGCCCGGCACGGCATCGTGCAGGCCGTGCGCCTGCGCGTGAACAGCGGCGTGCACGCGCACACCCACGAGTTCCTCGCCACCGCGCACGAAGACCAGAAGTTCGGCGTGACACTCGACGACGCCGCGAGTCTGGTGAGCCTCATCCGGGCAGAGCCGAGTCTGCTCTTTCGCGGCCTGCACTGCCACATCGGCTCGCAGATCTTCGGCGCCGACGGCTTCGCCGAATCCGCGTCACGCCTCCTCTTCCTGCACGCCGCCCTGCTCGAAGGTGGCCCCGTTCCCGAACTGAACCTCGGCGGCGGCTTCGGCATCGCCTACACGTCTGCCGACACCCCCACCCCGATCGGCGAGCTCGCGGCCAGCCTCGCCGACATCGTCGCCGCGGAGTGCGGCACCCTCGGCATCCCGGTGCCCGTCCTCGCCTTCGAGCCGGGACGCGCCATCATCGGCCCGGCCGGCGTCACCCTCTACGAGGTTGGCACCACGAAGGCCGTCGATGTGGCCGGCAATCCGCGCCTCTACGTCAGCGTCGACGGCGGCATGAGCGACAACGTCCGACCTGCCCTGTACGGCGCCGACTACTCCGTGCGGCTCGCCGGCCGCGCATCGCCGGCCGAGCCGGTGCTGGTGCGCATCGCCGGCAAGCACTGCGAGAGCGGCGACATTGTCGTCGACGCCGACTACCTCCCCGGAGACGTTGCCCCGGGCGACCTGGTGGCCGTTGCGGCCACCGGCGCCTACTGCTGGTCGCTGTCGAACAACTACAACTTCCTTGGTCGACCGGCCGTGATCGCGGTGGCCGGCGGCATCCCGCGGATGCTCGTGCACGGCGAGACCATCGCTGACCTGCTCGCCCGCGACACGGGGGTCTCGACCAGCAGGGCCACCGCTGGCTCGACCCCTGATCTACCGAAGGAACCCTCCCGATGATCGAATACCGCAATCTGCGCGTCGCACTGCTAGGCGGCGGCTCCGTCGGCGCCCAGGTCGCCCGGCTGCTGCTCGAAAACAGTGACGAACTCGCCAACCGGGTCGGTGCCAAACTCGAGCTGGTCGGCATCCTGGTGCGCGACATCGACGCTGAGCGCACCGTCGACCTGCCCCGTGAGCTGTTCACCACCGACGCCGAGACCCTGATCCTCGGTGCCGACGTTGTGATCGAGCTGATGGGGGGCATCGAGCCCGCGCGCCAATACATTCTGATGGCGATCAATTCTGGGGCGGATGTCGTCACCGCCAACAAAGCGTTGCTGGCCACCCACGGGCCCGAACTCTTCGCCGCCGCCGACCAGGTCGGCGCACAGCTCAAATACGAGGCCGCCGTGGCCGGCGCGATCCCGATCGTGCGTCCGCTCGGCGAAAGCCTCGGCGGCGACCAGGTCAACCGCATCCTCGGCATCGTGAACGGCACCACCAACTTCATCCTCGACCGGATGGACCTCGAGGGGGACACCCTCGACGAGGCGCTCGCGCTCGCGACCGACCTGGGTTACGCCGAGGCTGACCCGACCGCCGACATCGGCGGGTACGACGCGGCGCAGAAGGCGGCAATCCTCGCGAGCCTCGCCTTCCACACGACCGTGCCGTTGACATCCGTCTACCGCGAAGGCATCACCGCCATCACCCCCGCGCAGATCGAGTCGGCCCGCAAGGCCGGCTACGTCGTGAAGCTGCTCGCCATCTGCGAACGCCTCGTCGACGCCGAAACCGGCCAGGAGGGCGTCTCCGCCCGGGTCTACCCGGCCATGGTGCACCGCAGCCACCCGCTCGCCTCCGTGCACGGTGCCAACAACGCCGTCTTCGTCGAGGCGGAGTCGGCCGGCAGCCTGATGTTCTACGGCGCCGGCGCCGGGGGAGTGGAGACGGCGTCCGCCGTGCTCGGTGACCTGGTTTCCCTGGCCCGCCGCCACATCGCTGGCGGCCCGGGCGTTCCCGCGTCCCAGCACGCCGACCTGCCCGTTCTCGAAATCGGCCGCATCACCACGCGCTATGCCGTCACGCTGGAAGTCACCGATGAGCCCGGCGTGCTCGCCACGCTCGCCAGCGTGTTCAGCGACCACGGCGTCTCACTGGCCCTGGTCGAACAGTCGATGACGCCTGCCCAGCCCGGCACCGCGAGTCGCTCCGCCGTCTCCGCCACGGCTACCCTAGTTATCGGAACGCACGAGGCCACGGAGGCCGCCCTGGCTGCCACCGTGACAGACCTCGCCGCGAACAGATTTGTCACCAATGTCGCATCCGTTTTGAGAGTTGAAGGAGCCTGATGTCCAGCGAACAAGAGACTCTGCTGAAACCAGCCGTGAAGACGGTTTCCCGGCAGTGGCGCGGCGTGCTGCGCGAGTACGCGGACCGCCTGAACGTTACGGATGCCACGCCCATTATCACGCTCGGCGAGGGTGGCACCCCGTTGATTCCCGCTCCGGCGCTTTCCGCCCGCACGGGTGCGAAGGTCTGGATCAAGTACGAGGGCATGAACCCGACCGGTTCCTTCAAGGACCGCGGCATGACCATGGCCATCTCCAAGGCCGTCGAAGACGGCGCCAAGGCCGTCATCTGCGCGTCGACCGGCAACACCTCCGCGTCGGCCGCCGCTTACGCGACCCACGCCGGCATCCAGGCCGTCGTGCTGGTGCCCGAGGGCAAGATCGCCATGGGCAAGCTCAGCCAGGCCATCGCGCACAACGCGCAGTTGCTCCAGGTGCAGGGCAACTTCGACGACTGCCTCGACATCGCCCGCGACCTCTCCGCGAACTACCCCGTGCACCTGGTCAACTCGGTCAACCCCGACCGGATCGAAGGCCAGAAGACGGCCGCCTTCGAGGTCGTCGAGGTGCTCGAAGACGCGCCGGACATCCACATCGTCCCGGTCGGCAACGCCGGCAACTACACCGCCTACACGCGCGGTTACACCGAGGAGCTCGAGCGTGGCGCCACCACGAAGCTGCCGCGCATGTTCGGATTCCAGGCTGCCGGTAGCGCCCCGATCGTGCTCGGCCACCGGGTCGACCACCCGGAGACCATCGCCAGCGCCATCCGCATCGGCAACCCGGCCTCCTGGGACCTTGCCCTCGCCGCGCGCACCCTGACCGACGGCTACTTCGGTTCGATCAGCGACGAGAAGATCCTTGAGGCGTATCGCATCCTGTCGGCCGAGGTCGGCATCTTCGTGGAGCCGGCCTCCGCGATCAGCGTCGCCGGTCTGCTGGAACGCGCCGAAGCCGGGCTCATCCCCGCCGGATCCACCGTGGTACTCACGGTGACCGGCCACGGTCTGAAAGACCCGCAGTGGGCGCTCCGCACCGCGGATGGCTCCGACGTCAAGCCGACCATCGTGCCCGTCGACACCACCGAAATCGCCAGTGTCCTCGGGCTGGTCCAGAAATGACCATCGCCGAGGCTCTCTCCGGCAGGTCGGTTCTCTCGGGCCGTTCCGTCACCGTGCAGGTGCCGGCGACCACGGCCAACCTCGGCCCCGGCTTCGACACCCTGGGTCTGGCCCTGGCGCACCATGACCACCTCGAGGTCTCCGTTCGCGACGAGCCGGGCGTCACGGTCGAGGTGCACGGCGTCGGTGCAGGCGTGGTGCCCACCGATGAGACCAACCTCGTCGTGCGCGCCATCATCCACACTTTCGCCGCCTACGGCCAGGAACTGCCCGGCCTGAATCTCGTCGCCCACAACGAGATCCCGCACGGGCGCGGCATGGGCTCGTCCGGCGCCGCCATCGTCTCCGGGATCATGGCTGCGAAGGGTCTGCTCGAGGGCATCGTGGACATCGACGCCGAGGCGCTCCTGGCCTTAGCGACCGAGATGGAGGGGCACCCGGACAACGTTGCGCCGGCCCTCTTCGGCGGGCTGACGATCGCCTGGGTGACGCCCGAAGGACCGCGCCACAAGAAGCTGATGGTGCACCGAGGCGTCAAGCCGCTCGTGTTCGTTCCCGAGCACGCCATGTCCACGGCGCTGGCCCGCAGCCTGCAGCCCGAGAGCGTGCCGCACGAAGACGCCGTGTTCAACCTGTCACGCTCGGCCCTCCTGATCGCAGCCCTGATCCAAAGCCCCGAGCTGTTGCTCGCGGCCACCGAGGACAAGCTGCACCAGAGCTACCGTGCCGCTGCCATGCCGGAGACCAACCGGCTGATCACCCTGTTGCGGGAGCACGGCTTCGCTGCCGTCGTGTCCGGCGCCGGCCCGTCGATCCTGGTGCTGGCCAGCGATCCGGGGCAGCGCCTCGTCGCGGCCGAGCTCGTCGCGGCCGAATCCGAGACGCCCTGGCAGTCGCTCATGCTGGCCGTCGACGTTCTGGGCGCGACCGTCACCCGCACCGACCGTTAGAAGAGGCTTCGACCGCCGAGGACACGCCCTTTCGGGCGGTCCTCGGCGTTCTTGCGTTCTGCTACAGTGAAATAGCACCCGATGGAACCGCGTAACGTGCGGCTTCCTTTTCCGGTGCATTCCCTGTAACTCACTGCTATCGCATCATCTATGCGTAGCTGTGTGTGTTCACTTCAATCCACATCACTTTGGGATTGGACCACCCGCAGCGCGTGAGACGCTGCAACAGCTTCCCTGGCCAGCACGCATGACGCCAGGGGAAAGGACAATTTTTCGTGACTGACGTCAACCTCCTCACCCCCGGTGCGGATACCTCGCACCTCACCACCCTTCGAGTCGCCGAGCTTCAGGCTCTCGCGCTCGAGCTGGGCATCCCGGGTGCATCCAAGCTTCGTAAGGGAGAGCTCGTAGGAGCTATCACCTCCGCGCAGGCCAAGAAGGCTTCCTCGGGTGTTCCCCTCGACGCCCCGGCCGCTGCTCCCGTGGAAGAGGCTGCCCCCGCGGCCGCCACCGTGACCGATGCGGCCGAGACCTCCGTTGCCGCACCGCGCAAGCGTGTCTCCCGTCGCGCCTCCACCGCGACCGCGGCTCCCGCCGAGGCGCACGTCAACGCTGACGGTGACCTGGGCAGCGGCATGATCGTTCCGGATGACTCCGCGACCCTCCGCCGTACCACAGCCCCTGCCACCTACGCCGGCTCGTCGGCGGAGTCGCCCGCGAGCGAGATGGCTGCCCCGGCCACGAAGCCGGTCCGCCAGGCACGCAAGCGCGCTACGTCGGTCACCGTGAAGGCAGCGGCCGATGCGGCCGCCGTCGAGAAGGTGGCCGCCGAGGCACCTGCCGTCGAGACCGAGACCGTCACCGAGGCTGCCCCGGTCGAGGTCGCAGCCGACGCCGAAGAGACCGCCGAGGTCACCGAGACAGCACCCGAGACCACCGGTTCCGGCCGGTCACGTCGCGGCAGCTCACGCGGTGGCCGCAACGGCGGTGCGCGCAACAGCATTGACGCGCGCAACAGCATTGACGCGCGCAATAACGCCGACGAACTCGCCACGGAGACCGTCACCGAGCAGCACGCCCCGGCCGAGACCGTCACCGAGCAGGCCGAACAGACCGAACCGACTGAGCAGTCCGAACCCTCTGAGCAGGCCGAACAGCCCCGCCAGGGCCGCAACCGCAACCGCAGCCGTGGGGGCGACCGCGCCCAGGGCGCCGACCGCGGCGAGGAATCCACTCGACAGCAGCGCCAGACCCGCGGTCAGGGCCAGGACAACCAGGCTCAGGATCGCAACCAGGGTCAGGACCGTCAGGCGCAGGGCCAGGATCGCAACCAGAGTCAGGACCGTAACCAGGGTCAGGGCCAGGACCGCCAGGAGCGTCAGGGTCAGGACCGCAACCAGGGTCAGGACCGCAACCAGGGTCAGGACCGCAACGCCGGCGACCGCGCCGGACTCGAAGACGACCTGAACGGCCGCAGCAACCGCAACCGTTTCCGTGACCGCAAGCGTCGCGGCGTCACCACCGGCGACGACTTCGAGCCGGAGCTGAACGACGACGACGTGCTGATCCCCGTCGCCGGAATCCTCGACGTTCTCGACAACTACGCATTCGTGCGCACCTCCGGCTACCTTCCGGGCGCCAGCGACGTCTATGTGTCGCTCGGCCAGGTAAAGAAGTACAACCTGCGCAAGGGCGACGCCGTCGTCGGCTCCATCCGCCAGCCGCACGAGGGCGACCAGAGCGGCCGCCAGAAGTACAACGCGATCGTCAAGGTCGACTCCATCAACGGTCTGACCGTCGAAGAGGCCGCG
>JBBQDC010000100.1:0-10292 GCA_038319305.1 Actinomycetales bacterium
TTGGTGGAGGTGGCCAGCTGGAGGGCTGCCTCCAGGTCGGAGGCGGCATCCGCTCCCCGCGACATCGTGCCGGCCAGCACGCGGGCGTTGACGTCGCCGTGGTCGGCGCGGATGAGGGTCTCCGGGCTGGAGCCGACGAGGCCGTCGACAGCGTAGGTCCAGCAGTCGGGGTAGCCCAGCGCCAGTTCGCTGACGGCGCGGCGCAGGTCGGATTCGGCCGGCAGCCGACCGACCAGATCGCGGGCCAGCACGACCTTGTTGAGGTCTCCGTCAGCGATGCGGGAAACGGCGTCGCCGACCGCGTCGCGGTACCCCGCGGGCGGCAGTGCGCCCGGCAGAAGGGAGATGCGGTACTCGGTACCGAGCGGGCGCAGCACGAGTGGGATTTGCGGCGGCGTGGTGCCGGTCGGCCAGATGCGGGTCACCCAGCACTGGCCGTTGTCGCGCCCGATGATGACCTGCGGCACGATCAGTACGCTGGACTGGGCCGAGGAGGCGTCGAAGGCGAAGGCTCCGAAGGCGATCAGGCCGGTGCCGGTGCGGCCGATCGGGTCGGTCACGGTGGCGGCGGCCGCGACCTCGCGCCAGGCGGTGGCGGCATCCGTGAGCCGGGTCGCGCCGGAGAACTCGAGCCGCAGCGCCGTGCCGATGCCGGCCAGACCCTGGTTGCGGCGCATCCAGAGCAGCGGTTCGCGGGTGTCGAGCAGAAGAATCAGTTGGCGGATGTCGGCGATGGGGGTGGTTTCAACCGTAAGAGCCTGAGCATTCACCTGCACAGCCTATGCCAGAGGCTGTGGAGAGCCCGGTGTGTGCGCCGGCAATCTAGACTGGGAAAGTGAGTAGAGCAGACCTCAATAAGCAGCCCGAGCAGGTCGCTGCCATGTTCGATCAGGTCTCCACCCATTACGACCGCACGAATGCCGTGCTCTCGGTTGGAAACGCGGCCCTGTGGCGCATGGCCGCCACCCGCGCCGTGAACCCCCGGCGCGGCGAACGCATCCTCGACATCGCCGCCGGAACGGGCACCTCCAGCGTCGCGCTCACGAAAACGGGCGCGCACGTCGTGGCCGCCGACTTCTCAGAGGGCATGATCGCGGTCGGCCGTTCACGCCACGCCGACAACCCGCAGGTCGAGTTTGTGCAGGCCGACGCCACCGCGCTGCCGTTCGCCGACAACGAGTTCGACGCCGTGACCATCTCGTTCGGCCTGCGCAACGTGGTCGAGCCTCGGAAGGCCCTGGCCGAGTTCTACCGGGTGACCAAGCCCGGTGGGCGCGTCGTGATCTGCGAGTTCTCGACGCCGCCGTTCACGCCGATCCGGCTGAGCTACTTCGCCTATCTCAACCACGTGATGCCGATGATCGTGAAGCTCGCGTCGTCGAACGCGGAGGCGTACGACTACCTGGGCGAGTCGATCGCGGCCTGGCCGAACCAGTCGACCCTCAGCGCCTGGCTGCGGGAGGCCGGTTACGACGCCGTCGCCTACCGCAACCTGACCCTGGGTATCGTGGCACTGCACCGCGGCGTCAAGCCGGCGGATGCGTCAATCGCCCCGTCCTGAATCCTCCCAGATCCGATCGATAGGCTGACAGAGTGAAACCGAGCGTGCCCCTGTTCCGTCGCGGCTCATCCGTGACGAGCCAGCTCGGCCTCAGTGATCGCATTTTCTCCACCGCCCAGGACCGTGGCCTCGCCGCCGGAATCGACGCCGGCATCGACCAGGTCGAGGCCCGCCTGCTGGCCGAGGTCACCTTCGCCGACGAGATCGCGAACGTCACCAGCCGGTACCTGCTCAATGCCGGCGGCAAGCGTGTGCGCCCCATGCTGGCGCTGCTCACCGCCCACCTCGGCAGCGGCAACCACGACGATGTCATCACCGCGGCGACCGCGATCGAGATCACCCATCTGGCCTCCCTCTACCACGACGACGTGATGGACGACTCGGACAAGCGGCGCGGGGTGCCGAGCGCCCAGACCGTGTGGGGCAACTCGGTGGCCATCCTGACCGGGGACCTGCTCTTCGCCCGCGCGAACCAGGTAATGGCGCGGCTGGGAGAGCGGGCCATCCGTCTGCAGGCCGACACCTTCGAACGTCTCGTGCTCGGCCAGCTGCACGAAACCGTCGGTTCGCAGCCCGGCCAGGACCCGGTGGATCACTACATCCAGGTGCTGGCCGACAAGACCGGTTCGCTCATCGCCGCGGCCGCCCAAGCCGGCATCATCTTCTCCGACGCCCCCGAAGAGTTCGAAAAGCCCGTGATCGCGTTCGGCGAAAAGATCGGCGTTGCCTTCCAGCTCATTGACGACGTGCTCGATCTCTCGCCGCAGCCGGAGCAAACCGGCAAGGTGCCCGGCACCGACCTGCGCGCCGGAGTGGCCACCCTTCCTCTGTTGCGCCTGCGGGAACGCGCCCCGCACGACTCCGTCGCGGCGTCCCTGCTCGAACGCCTCGAACGAGACGTGATGGCCAGCAACGGTGTCGCGACCGAGGCGGCGGACTCGGCGATCACGGCGCTGCGCGAACACGACGTGACCGCGCAGACCCTCGCCGAGGCCCACGGTTGGGCGCACGACGCGGTCGGGGCTCTCGCTCCGCTCCCGGACGGCTCGGTCAAGAAGGCCCTCACCCGTTTCGCCGACACGATCGTTGAACGATCCAGTTAGACGATCAAGTTAGAAAGGCTTCCATGACCAAGTTGCGATTGGCCATTGTCGGCGCGGGACCTGCGGGCATCTACGCCGCCGACATCCTGCTCAAGGCGGAACGGAACTTCGACGTCTCCATCGACCTGTTCGACCACCTGCCGGCACCCTACGGTCTCGTGCGCTACGGCGTTGCCCCTGACCACCCGAGAATCAAGGGCATCATCACGGCCCTGCGTGATGTGCTCGACCGCGGCGACATCCGCGTCTTCGGCAATGTGCGGTTCGGCAGGGACATCACCCTCGACGACCTGAAACAGCACTACAACGCCGTGATCTTCGCGACCAGAGCCGTGCACGACGCCGACCTGGGCGTCCCGGGCATCGACCTGGTTGGTTCCTACGGTGCCGCCCGGTTTGTGAGCTGGTTCGACGGCCACCCCGACGTGCCCCGCACCTGGCCTCTGGAGGCGAAGGAGGTCGCCGTGATCGGCAACGGCAACGTGGCGCTGGATGTCTCCCGCATCCTGGCCAAGCACGCCGACGACCTGCTCAGCACCGAGATCCCGGTGAACGTCTACTCAGGGCTCAAGGCCTCGCCGGTGACGGATGTGCACGTCTTCGGCCGTCGCGGTCCGACCTCGGTGAAATTCACCCCGCTGGAACTGCGCGAGCTCGGCGATCTGCCCGACGTGGACATCGTCGTCTACGAGGAGGACTTCAACTACGACGATGCCGCGCGCGATGCCGTGGCCAGCAACAAGCAGGTCTTCGTGATCGACAAGATCCTGAACAAGTGGCGGGAACGCCCGGCCGGCACGGCCAGCCGCCGCCTGCACCTGCATTTCTTCTCCAAGCCCATCGAGATCGTCGACGACGGCACCGGCCGGGTCGGTGCCATCCGCTACGAACGCACGGCCCCCGACGGGCAGGGCGGCGTCGTCGGAACCGGCGAGATCCGCGAGCTGCCGATCCAGGCCGTCTACCGCGCGGTCGGCTACTTCGGCTCACCCTTGCCGGGCGTGCCGTTCGACAAGAAGCACGGCGTGATCCCCAACCGAGAGGGGCAGGTGCTCTGGAAGGGTGACCCCTCCTTCGGCTCGAAGAGCGCCAACACGCAGATGTACGGCGTCTACGCGACCGGCTGGATCAAGCGCGGCCCGGTAGGGCTGATCGGCCACACCAAGTCCGACGCCATGGAGACCGTGCGGCACCTGATCAACGACCTCGGCAACTGGTGGCGCCCGGAGTTCCCGTCGGAGCAGAGCATCGTCGACTTGCTCAATGAGCGCGGGGTCGAATACACGAACCTTGACGGCTGGCACAGTCTCGACCAGCACGAGCTCGCCCTCGGTGTGGCCGAGGGGCGCGTGCGGGTCAAGGTCGTGCCCCGTGACGAGATGGTCGAGATCTCCCGCGGCGAGGGCTGACCCGCGTGGCACCCTGGGCGGCGATCGTGGCCGGCCTGATCGGCAGCGCACTGGGGGTGCCGCTCGTGCGCATCGCCGAACGGATGCTGAGCATCCGTCGCCGCTTCGCCTGGCCCGTGAGCGTGGTCGCGGTCGCAGCCACGGGGGTGCTGGTGGCGCTGGTGGCCTGGACGTTCGGGCCGAGCTGGGAGCTGCCGGCCTACCTGTACCTGGCCCTCATCGCGGTGGTGCTCAGCGTCGTGGACCTGGCGGAGAAGAGGCTACCGAACGCACTCGTCTACCCCTCGATGATCGTGGTGCCGGTGCTGCTCACGCTCGCTACGGCGGCCACCGGGGCCTGGCCCGATCTGCTCGGGGCGTTCGGCGGCGCCGCGGCGCTCTTTGCGTTCTATTTCCTGCTTGCCCTGATCTCGCCGGGCGGAATCGGCATGGGTGACGTGAAATTGGCCGCGGTGATCGGTTTCGCCCTCGGCTATCTGGGCTGGACGCCGTTTCTCGTCGGTGCTTTCGGCGCCTTCCTGATCGGCAGCCTGGTCTCGCTCGTTGCCCTGGCGCTCCGCCGGGTGACCCTGAAGGGCTCCATCTCGTTCGGGCCGTCCATGCTTGCGGGTGCCTTTCTGGGCGTGCTCCTGGCCTAGGAATCACCCCAGCATGGGGGACGGCCCGGTGCGCGATGCAGGGCTACCGTGGGGCTATCGCCGACCCTACGGCGCATCCGCTTCACCCGAGGAGCATCTGTGTACCCGATTTGTGGACCGCTGCCCGATTGTCTGTGCCCGCGACCCTGTGCGCCGGACTCGGGACGCGCCGGAGGCCTATCCAGCGCTCGCCCCTGAGCCACTCGAGTCGACCGGCCTGAACCCGAATGAGGGCCGCACTCGCGACAGACCCACGTCGCGAGTTATTATCATGTTCCTTTCAGGAATCTTTCATCTAACGCACAGCTGGCCCCCAGACAGGGGCCCCCTCACTGGGGAGTAGTGAGGTTTTCTCGGCGAACGTACCTTGTGGTCATTCGCTCGGCTGCCCTGGCCGACCCACACAGAACGGAAAACCCGAGATGAAGTTCTACACTCAGATCCTGGCCCGCATCAACAGCCTGCGCTCCGACGAGGAGGGCGCCACCGCGGTGGAGTACGGCCTGATGGTGTCACTCATCGCCGTCGCTATCATCGTGGCGGTCACCGCGGTCGCCACAGCCCTCAACGGGTTGTTCGGCGAGGTCGCCACCAGCCTGTAACCAATCGACCGCGCGAGTGCCGGCGGAGGCTTCCGGAAACCCGGAAGCCGCCGCCGCACCACTCGCCCTCCCTGAACTTTCGCTCGGCCGGCCACCCGAAGGGCCACAACAGATGATGATTTTTCGTGATCGACGGGGCGAACGCGGCGCGGCCGCCGTGGAGTTCGCACTTGTCCTCCCTGTTCTCCTCCTGCTTGTGCTCGGCATGATCGAGTTCAGCCGGGTCTACAACGTGCAGATCTCCCTGAGTAACGCGGCCCGCGAGGGCGCGCGCAGCATGGCCATCCACAACAACCCGACCCAGGCCAGGGCGGCAGCCAGTCTCGCTGCCCCCTCTGTCACCAGCCCGGTACTCACCACGGGAAATATCACTGTCAGCCCCACCGATTGCACGGCCGGCTCGACCGCGACCGTGACCATCAACTACGACGTGCAACTGCTGACCGGATACTTCGGTCTGACGCTGCCTCTGACCGGCAAGGGAGTCATGCTATGCGGTGGATAATTGCCCGTTTGCGCCAGGAACGCGGCGCGAGCGCTGTACTGGTGGCCATCCTCTTGGTCCCGCTTCTCGGCTTTGCGGCGATCGCAGTCGACGTCGGCGCCCTCTACGTGGAACGTGGCCAGCTTCAGAACGGAGCGGATGCCGCAGCTCTCGCCATCGCCCAGGATTGCGCCACGGACGGTGTCTGCACCGGCTCCGCGGCCACGGCCGCCAGCTTCGCCGACGCGAACGCCAACGACGGGGCCGCGAACGTTCTCACCCCCACCTTCCCGACCAGCAACAGCGTGACCGTCACCTCGAGCACTCGGGTGGCCGGCACCAACGCCGACGCGATCAGCCACCCGTTCGCGCGGTTCATCGGCGTCGATTCGACGACCGTGGGTGCGGCGGCCACCGCCGAGTGGGGTGCGCCGCGGGCGAGCATGATCGTGCTGCCGCTCGCCATCTCGCTCTGTGAGTTCCGGCCCGCGCTCGACGGAACCCTCCAGCTGCTTCGCTACGACCAGAACCCGAGCTGCACGACGCCGGACGGGCACCCCATCCCCGGTGGATTTGGCTGGCTCGACCGGGTGGATAACGAGTGTGAGGCGGCCATCGACCTGATCGCGGCAAGTGCGCCGAGCGAACCAGGCAACTCATATCCGGGCATCTGCGATGACACGCTGAGCGATCTGGAGGGCGAGACAATCCTGGTTCCTATCTTCGACCGGGCGTATAACCCGAGCGGGAATGAAGTGACCCAGGGGCAGGCGGCCTCCTACCATCTTTACGCCTTCGCAGCCTTCACCATCACCGGGTGGAAGCTCTCCGGTGGCCATACCTTCCCCCAGGTCAACATCGATTCCGCCGCCCCGAGGTGCACCGGCAATTGCCGCGGTATCCAGGGCTACTTCGATCGTTGGGTGTCCGTCGACGCGGCAGCCGCCGTTCTCGGCGGCCCGGACCTCGGCGCATCCATCGTCAGACTGACCAAATAGGAGCTCTCATGAAAACCCGACTCATTGGCGCGATCCTTGCGATCGTTCTGGCTGTTGCTGGCACCGTCGTGCTCACCGGTTATGTGAACGGCGCCGACGCGCGAGCGGCCAACGGCGCCGAGTTCGTGACGGTCTACCTGGTCGCTGACGAAATAGCGGCCGGCACCGAGGCGGCCGCGATCAATGACTTCATCACCGCGAAGCAGATCCCGGCCCTTGCCGCCGTGCCGGGCCGGGTGACGAAGCTGAGCGACCTGAAGGGTCTGGTGGCAGACACCGCGCTGATGCCCGGCGAGCAGCTGCTCGAGTCGCGCTGGGTGACCCCTGCCACGCGGGCCGCGAGCGGAGACGTCGCACTGCCGGAGGGAATGCAGTCGGTCAGCATCGCGCTTCCGGTCGAGCAGGTGGTCGGCGGCACGGTCAAGCCGGGCGACACCGTCGGCGTCGTGATTTCGGCGACCATCAAGGGCGCCGACGGCACCACAGACACGTCGATCAGCCGCCAGGTTTTCCACAAGGTGCTCGTGACGGCGGTGCGAGAGGGAACGAATACTCCGCCGGCCGACGGCGCTGACGCGCAGGCCGAGGCGTTCGACACTGTGATGGTCACCCTGGCCCGGTCCACAGCGGATATCCAGAAGCTGGTCTGGGGCCAGGAATTCGGCAGCGTGTGGCTCACCATCGAACCCAAGACCGCCGATGAGACCGGTTCAGCGGTCGTCGACGGCAGCACGGTGTTCCAATGAGCCGCCCACGATTGAGTCCCTGGCGAGACGGAGTGTTGGGGCCGGTGCCTCAGCCGGCGGTCGCCGAAGAAGTCGATGACGAAGGAAGCGACCAGGCGCCAGGTGCGGTCGAGCTCGAGGCCGAGTTCGAGGATGACGACGCACCCGGCGACTGGGCGGAAGCCAACGAGCTGTGGGAGCCGCCCGATTTCGTTCCGCCCACGACCGCGGTGATTCCAGGCGTGGCCGACATCCCGCACCAGGTCATCGCGGTCCTGGCCGCCAAGGGCGGCGTCGGCAAGACGACCGTCGCGACGAACCTGGCCGTCGGTCTCGCCAAGCAGGCTCCGCTGTCGGTGGTGCTCGTTGACGCCGACGTGCAGTTCGGAGACGTGGCCACGGCCCTGTCGCTGACTCCCGGGCACTCCCTGCCGGACGCCGTCACGGCCGCCGCTGCCGGCGACAACCTGGTGCTCAAGGCCTACCTGACTCCGCATCCGGACGGCTACTACGTGGTGTGCGGCGCAGAGTCGCCCGCCGACGGCGACCGGGTCACCGGCGAGCAGCTGAGTCACCTGATCCGCCAGCTCGCCGAGATCTTCCGGTTCGTGATCATCGACACGGCGCCCGGCCTGGGCGAGCACGCGCTGGCCGCCCTCGAGACGGCCACAGACGCCGTGTTCCTGTGCGACATGTCCGTGCCGAGCGCACGCGGTTTGCGCAAGGAGCTCGCCGTTCTCGCCACCATCGGCATTCTGCCGCCGACCCGTCATGTGGTGCTGAATTTCGCCGACCGGGTGAGCGGGCTGAGCGTGCGTGACATCGAGGCAACGATCGGCGTGCCGGTTGACGTCGCCGTTCCTCGATCGAGCGTGGTGGCGTTGTCCACGAACCGGGGCATTCCGCTGCTCCAGGCCGGAAAGAGAAATTCGGCGTCGGCTGCCCTGACGGTTTTGGTGCGCCGATTTGACTCCAGCGCGTCCTACAAACGCGGTCGCTTGCATCGAAGGGTGGTTGTCGCATGAAACTGAACGACCGAGTGGAGGCGGCACGCCGCGACGGACCACTGCATCGCCTCGACAAGAAGGCCTCGAATGGGACCACGCCGATGGCGGCGACGGATGTTGTGCTCGAGCCCGCCGCCCCCGCCGCGGCGGTGCCGGGAGCTCAGACCACCACCCCGGAAGCGGCACCCCCGCCGCCTGACCCGCTGGCCGAACTCAAGGAACGGGCGGCGCAGGAACTCTTCGGCCGCATCGGCACGCGCCTGAACGACCCGAGCCTGAGTGAGGAACAGCTGCACTCGTACGCCAGGGCCGAACTCGGCAGCATCGTCGCGGCCGAGCAGGTTCCGCTCAGCCCGGAGGAGCGCACCCGGCTGATTGCCGAGATCGGTGCCGACGTGCTCGGGTATGGCCCGCTGGAGGCTCTGCTTGCCGACGTCGCCGTGACCGAGATCATGGTCAACGGCCACGAGCAGATCTTCGTCGAGCGTGACGGGCATCTCAGCCGCAGCGAGGCCCGGTTCGTTAGCGAGGCGCAGCTGCGCCGGGTGATCGAGCGCATCGTGTCGAAGGTCGGGCGCCGCATCGACGAATCGTCTCCGCTGGTGGACGCCCGCCTCGCTGACGGCTCCCGGGTGAACGCCATCATCCCGCCGCTCGCGGTCGACGGCTCCTCGCTCACGATCCGCAAGTTCGCGCGTGAACCGTTCACCGTGAACGACCTGGTCGGCTTCGGCACGCTGAGCGCCGAGATAGCAGAGGTGCTGGATGCGTGCGTGAAGGCCAAGCTCAACATCATCGTGTCTGGCGGCACCGGAACCGGGAAGACGACGCTGCTCAACGTGCTGTCCGGTTACATCCCCTCGGATGAGCGCATCATCACCATCGAGGACGCGGTGGAACTTCAACTGCAGCAGGACCATGTCATCCGGCTCGAATCCCGGCCGGCCAACATCGAGGGCAAAGGCGAGATCACCATCCGTGACCTCGTGCGCAACTCGCTCCGGATGCGGCCGGATCGCATCGTGATCGGCGAGTGCCGCGGTGGCGAGAGCCTGGACATGCTGCAGGCGATGAATACCGGGCACGAGGGATCGATCTCCACCGTGCACTCGAACTCCCCGCGCGACGCGGTTGCCCGGTTGGAAACCCTCGTGCTGATGGCCGGCATGGACCTGCCGCTGCGCGCCATCAGAGAGCAGATCTCGTCTGCGATCGATGTGATCATTCAGATCACCAGACTCAAGGACGGCACCCGTCGCGTGACGCACGTGACCGAGGTGCAGGGCATGGAGGGCGACATCGTCACCCTGCAGGACGCCTTCGTCTTCGACTACAGTGCCGGCGTCGACGAGGCTGGGCGCCTGCTGGGCCACGCGGTGGCGACCGGCGTGCGGCCCCGGTTCGCCGACAAATTCCGGGATCTCGGAATTCCGTTGTCCCCGAGCGTGTTCCAGGCCACTTTCGTCACCCGGACCCAGCGATGAACGGCCTGGCCCTCTACGGCGGCATCGCCGCCGCGCTGATCGCCCTGTTCGTGATCGTCTTCCTGGTGATCGCGCCGCCACGGCTCCGGGTGCCGCTGGAACGCCGTCGAGCGCCGGGCGCGGTGGACACGTCGGCCCTCACCCGGGTGACCGACCGCACGGTCGAGGCGATCGAGGGGGTGATCCACAGGCGTGGCCGGGCACCGTTCACGGCGGAAGAACTGGAACAGGCCGGCATCCGGATGCAGCCGTCCGGCTTCGTGCTCATGGTGCTCGCGGCG
>JBBQDC010000101.1:0-10229 GCA_038319305.1 Actinomycetales bacterium
AAACCAAGAGGAGCGCCATGGCGAACAAGGAAGCAACGGTCGCCGAGCTGACGGAGAAATTCCAGAGCTCGACCGCCGTTCTGCTCACCGAGTACCGCGGTCTCACTGTTGCGCAGCTCAAGACGCTGCGCGTTTCCATCAGTGCGGACGCCACGTACGCCGTGGTAAAGAACACGCTGACCAAGATTGCGGCCAACAACGCCGGCATCACGTCGTTTGACGACGAGCTTGTCGGTCCGTCCGCTATCGCCTTCGTGCACGGAGACCCCGTCGCCGTCGCGAAGACCCTGCGTGCCTTTACCAAGGCAAACCCTCTCCTGGTGGTGAAGGGCGGTTACTTCGACGGTAACCCGCTCACCGCCGCAGAGGTAGGCAAGCTCGCCGACCTCGAGTCCCGTGAGGTGCTGCTGGCCAAGCTGGCCGGTGCCTTCAAGGCCTCGCTGTTCGGAGCCGCATATCTGTTCAACGCACCACTGTCGAAGGCTGTTCGCACCATCGACGCACTGCGTGAGAAGCAGGAGTCCGCGAACTAGGCATCTGCTTGGCATCGCGGTGAGTAACTAAGAAACTATAGGGAGAAAAATCATGGCAAAGCTTTCCACCGAGGAATTGCTCGAACAGTTCAAGGGCCTCACCCTCATCGAGCTCTCCGAGTTCGTCAAGGCGTTCGAGGAGACCTTCGAGGTCACCGCTGCTGCTCCGGTCGCCGTTGCCGGCGCTGCTGGTCCTGCTGCACCCGTTGAAGAGGTCGAAGAGCAGTCCGCTTTCGACGTCGTTCTCGAGGCTGTCGGCGACAAGAAGATCCAGGTCATCAAGGTTGTGCGCGAGCTCACCAGCCTGGGCCTCGGCGAGGCCAAGGCCGTCGTCGATGGCGCGCCCAAGGCCGTCCTCGAAGGCGTTTCCAAGGAAGCCGCTGAAAAGGGCAAGGCTGCTCTCGAAGCTGCCGGCGCCACCGCAGCCCTCAAGTAGTCGAGGCCCCGCGAGGGGTTCTCTGCTCCGGCGGAGGCATGACGGCGCACGCCGTCTGTAGTCAGAAGGCGTCGCACCCAGTGGGTGCGACGCCATCTGTCGTTATCCCGGTTCGGGAGGCCCGACGCCCGGTCAGCCTCCGTGCGACGGGCGCGGTCCGCTGGTGCTCGAACGAATGGCCAGATTTGTCGGCAGCACGGTGAGATGGTCTGCTTCCGTCCCGTGCGTGGGTGACTCCAGCTCGGCCAGGAGCGAGAGCACCGCGAGGCGGCCCTGTCTCCGCGGGTGCTGTTCGATCGTCGTCAACCGGAACATGTCGGCATACGGATGCCCGTCGATCCCGATCACGGACAGGTCGGCGGGCACCTGGATGCCCAGCTCCCGTGCGGCCACGATCAGGCCGATGGCGATCTCGTCGCTCGCGGCGAAGACGGCCGTGGGGCGGGTGCGCGGGTCGCCGAAAACGGCCTGTCCCACCTTGTAGCCGCCCGGCGTCGTGAATTCGCAGGGGTAGAACGAACCGGAGTCCTTCGAGGGAAGGCCCGCGTCCCGCATGGCGGCGAAGAAACCGGTGAGCCGGTTGCTGTGCACCTGGAAGTCCATCTCGTCTTCCTTGCTCCCACCGATATGCACGATATCGGTGTGGCCGAGGCTGAGCAGGTGATTGGTCGCGAGCCTGGCGCAGGCCACGTCGTCGATTGCGATCGTGTGCACGCCCCGAATCGGGCCGCCGATGCCCACGAGAGGGCGGCCCAGGCGGTGCAGCAGGTTGACCTCCTCGTTGCTGAGTGCCACCCCCACCGAGATCACGCCGTCGAATCGCTTGCGGGCGAGGAAGTAGTCGAAGACCCGCTCCCGCTCCGGCGAGGGTGCCGGCAGGTTGTAGAGGGTCATGTCGTATCCCTCATCCAGCAGTGCCTGCTCCATGCTCTCCAGAACCTCGGAGAAGAACCAGCGGCTGATGAATGGGATGATCACGCCGATGCTCTTGGTGCGTCCCGTCACGAGGCTGGCCGCGTTGGGGGAGGCGACATATCCGATCTCCCTGGCTGCCGCGATGACCTTCTGCCGAGTCTCCTCCGACACATAGCCGCGACCGCTCAGCGCCCGGGATGCGGTGGCCTTCGCCACGCCGGCAAGGCGTGCGACATCCGCAATTGCGCTCATTCCAGCCTCCACCCTTGGACCCGTCTCGAACACTGTACAGCTCCGGACGCCCTAACTGGAACCGGTTCCATCAAATCCGTCAGGATTGTCACCCGCGCCAGCAGGCGCAGCGTGAAGGTCTGAATCCAGGACCTCGATCTTTGCCATTTCGTGACAAAGTCGGTCTTGCGATTCGGCTCGGCGTACCGTAACTTATTGTGTGGAACCGGTTCCTTATCTGACCGTTTTCGGTACCCAAGCAGTGCCTGCACCACCTGCAGCACCTCGGTGTCCATGGGAATACCCTTCGCACCGCCATCACTCAACGAGGAGGAAACATGCGGTCATTCCACCGCCGAATTACAGCACCTATCGCTATCGCGACGATTGCCGGTCTGACCCTGGCCGGGTGTTCCGGTGGTCCCGGCAGCACGAACACCGAGGCCGGAGCTGAAGGTGACGGCGTCGTCACCGTTTACGGAACCATTGGTGACACCGAGGCCAAGCTTCTCGAAGAGTCCTGGGCGGACTGGGAAGACGAGAGCGGCATCGACATTCAGTACGAAGCGTCGAAGGAGTTCGAAGCCCAGATCGCCATTCGTGCGCAGGGTGGCAGCGCACCCGACATTGCGATCTTCCCGCAGCCCGGCCTGATGGCCGACCTTGCCAGCCGTGACTTCCTCAAGCCGGCCCCGAAGGCCGTCGAAGACAACGTCGACGAGTTCTGGTCCGAGGACTGGAAGGCCTACGGCACCGTCGGCGACACGTTCTACGGCGCTCCACTGATGGCCAGCGTCAAGGGCTTCATCTGGTACTCCCCGGCGAAATTCACGGAGTGGGGTGTCGAGGTTCCCGAGACCTGGGATGACCTCCTCGCCGTGACGAAGACCATCCAGGAGAAGACCGGCACCGCACCCTGGTGCGCCGGCTTCGGCTCGGGTGACGCCACCGGCTGGCCGGGCACGGACTGGGTCGAAGACCTCGTCCTGCGTCAGGCTGGCGCGGAGACCTACGACAAGTGGGTTGCCAACGAGATCCCATTCACGGACCCCGCAATCAAGTCCGCCTTCGACTCCGTCGGAGAGATCCTGCTGAACCCGGCCTACGTCAACGCCACATTCGGTGATGTTCGCTCGATCAACAGCACCCCGTTCGGTGACGTGGCCACCCCGCTCGCCGCGGGCACCTGCGCGCTGCACCACCAGGCATCCTTCTTCGACGGCTTCATCACGGATGCCGGCGGAGAGGTTGGCCCTGACGGTGACGTCTGGGCCTTCGTCACGCCGGCCGAAGAAGCCGGTAGCCAGGCCGTGACCGGTGGTGGCGAGATCGTCGCCGCATTCGCGGACGACGCCGACACGCAGGCCGTTCAGGAATACCTCTCCAGCGATGACTGGGCCAACAGCCGCGTCAGTCTCGGTGGAGTCATCAGCGCCAACTCGGGTCTTGACCCGGCCAACGCGAAGAGCCCCATCCTGCAGGAAGCCATCAAGATCCTTCAGGACCCGAAGACCACCTTCCGCTTCGACGGATCCGACCTGATGCCCGGCTCCGTGGGAGCCGGCACCTTCTGGAAGGGAATGGTCAACTGGGTCAACGGCACCTCGACCGACGAGGTGCTCACGAGCATCGAGGCCGGCTGGCCGTCCAGCTAGTCACGATCGTTCAACAGCAGCACCAGCGCTGAAGCACGTGCAGTAACAGAACCAACGGTGCGGGTCGCCCCCGCGAAAAAAGGGCGACCCGCACTCCCCTGCTGGTGTACCGTGGCGGTAGTTTTCCGCCCCACCAGCGAACACTGTGAGTCCCAGCAACCGTGAGTCCGCAGTCGTACTCGAGAGGTTTCATATGTCGGCATTCCTTGCCTGGCTGGCTGACTTGCCGCCCCTGGTGCAAGTCCCCATCATCATCCTCGCGTTCGTGGCCCTGGTGGCCGCGATCCTGTTCTTCGTCGAGATAGCCCCGCGCAAGGGTGCCGTCTACACCGTCATCCGGCTCGCCGTCTGCGTCGCCGCACCGCTGCTCATCCTTCTCGCCGCGGGGTCGTACTGGTGGGCCATCGCCGCGGCCGCCGTTCTCGGTGGGGTCTTCTTCATCGTTGACTACCGCTCGCGCTCCGGAGCCGGGTATCTCTTCCAGCTCTTCGGCTTCCTCGCGCCGGCCATCCTGCTCCTCATCGTCGGCCTGATCATTCCGACCATCCAGACCACGGTGCAGGCGTTCATGAACTCGCGCGGCACAGCGTTCATCGGCCTCGACAACTTCGTCTGGGTGTTCACCCAGCCGGAGGCCATCCGAACGGTGCTCAACACGATCGTCTGGGTGCTCATCACGCCGCTGGTGTCTACGATCGCCGGGCTGGCGTACGCGGTCTTCATCGACAAGAGCCGCGGTGAGAAGTACTTCAAGATCATGGTCTTCATGCCCATGGCCATCTCCTTCGTCGGAGCGTCCATCATCTGGCGTTTCGTTTACACGGCGCGTCCGGCCGACCAGAACCAGATCGGCCTGCTCAACCAGGTTGTGGTGTGGTTCGGCGGCGAGCCGGTCAACTTCCTTGCGAATGCTCCGTGGAACACGGTCTTCCTGATCGTCGTTCTGATCTGGGTGCAGACCGGATTCGCCATGGTCGTGCTGTCCGCGGCGATCAAGGGTGTGCCTGCCGAGCAGATGGAGGCCGCCGAACTCGACGGCACCAACGCCTGGCAGAAGTTCACCAACGTGACGGTGCCCGGCATCCGGAGCGCCCTGGTTGTCGTGCTGACGACGATTTCCATCGCCTCCCTCAAGGTCTTCGATATCGTTCGGACCATGACCGCAGGCGCCAACGACACCAGCGTCATCGCGAACGAGATGTACACGCAGTTCAAGAACTTCGAGCAGGGCCGGTCCGCCGCCTTCGCCGTGATCCTGTTCCTGCTGGTGCTCCCGATCGTCGTTTATAACGCCCGCCAGATTCAGAAGCAGAGGGAAATCCGATGAGCACGATTCTTCCGGTTGAGCTCCCGGTCGACAAGAGCACCAAGAACCAGATCCGCCGCGGTGAGCGCCGCGCGGAGACCACTGCGGCCAAGCGCACCAAGAAGCGGCTGACCAGCCGGGGTGCCACGATCGCGGCGCTCGTGATCGCCGTACTGTGGACGGTCCCGACCTTCGGTCTCTTCGTTTCCTCGTTCCGACCGGCACAGGAGGTGCGCACCACCGGCTGGTGGACGCTCTTCTCGAACTGGGGTCTCACCCTCGACAATTACAGCGAGGTTCTTCAGGCCGGCAACAGCCAGCTGAACCTGGCCGGTGCGTTCATCAACTCGATCGCGATCACCCTGCCGGCCACGCTCCTGCCGCTGATCATCGCCAGCCTCGCGGCCTACGCGTTCGCCTGGATCGACTTCCGCGGCAAGAACGTGCTGTTCATCGCGGTCTTCGCGCTGCAGATCGTTCCGCTGCAGATGGCCCTCGTTCCGCTACTGCAGTTCTTCTCTCGGGGTGAGGTCTTCGGCTTCCCGGTGGTCTCCTCGATCAGTGACGCGGGCGGCTACTCGCAGGTGTGGATCGCACACACGATGTTCGCCCTGCCGCTGGCCATCTACCTTCTGCACAACTTCGTGTCGGAGATTCCCGCCGACGTCATCGAGGCGGCGCGGGTTGACGGTGCCGGTCACGGGCAGATCTTCTTCCGCATCGTGCTGCCGCTGACTATGCCGGCGATCGCATCCTTCGCCATCTTCCAGTTCCTCTGGGTGTGGAACGACCTGCTCGTGGCGTTGATCTTCGCGGACGGCGCGGTGGCCCCGATGACCAAGCTGCTGGCTGAGATCACCGGCACACGAGGCCAGGACTGGCACCTGCTCACGGCCGGTGCGTTCATCTCGATCCTGGTTCCGCTGATCGTGTTCTTCTCCCTGCAGCGCTATTTCGTGCGCGGCCTGCTGGCCGGTTCAACGAAGGGCTAGCCGCATCACCGAAGGTGCCCGTTTCGGACAATCACGCCCACTGGGTCGCCGTTGTCCGGAACGGGCACACGTGTGTCAGCGCGGGAGTTTAGAGTGAATTCATGAGCGGAATGCACGGTGGCGGCGGCGGTCGGCGAGGGCGGGTCAGCGGTGCGGATGTGGTGGCGCAGCGAGCCGAGAACGCCGCGGCCCCGCGCATCCCGAATCTGTTGCGCCGGATCAGTGGACTGTTCGCGCCGCACCGCGCGGCACTCACAGTCACGGTGGTGCTCGTGTTCATCGGCGCGGCACTCTCCGTCGTGCCGCCCCTCCTCGTGCAGCGGGCCTTCGACGAGGGGCTCTTCCCGCCCGGCGGCAGCCCGAACGTGCAGCGTCTCGCCGTGCTCGTGGCGGTGATGATCGTCATCTACCTGGGGTCGCAGCTGCTCGGCGTCTGGCAGACCTGGCTCACCGCCAACGTCGGCAATTCGGTGATGGGCGCGCTGCGGGTGCGCCTGTTCACGCACCTGCAGGCGATGGAGCTGAGTTTCTTCACCCGCACCAAGACGGGCGTTATCCAATCGAGGCTACAGAACGATGTCGGCGGCGTCGCGAGCGTGCTCACCAACACCATCTCCAGCCTGCTCGGCAACGCGGTGACCGTGATCGCGGCGCTGGTTGCCATGCTCCTGCTGAGCTGGCAGCTGGCCATCGTCGCGATCATCCTGATGCCTGTGCTCGTCTTCGCCCAGCGCCGGGTCGGCCAGGTGCGCGCCCGCATCGCGTCCAAAACGCAGGAGTCGCTCTCGGATATGACGGCGATCACCCAGGAGACGCTGAGCGTGTCCGGCATCCTCCTCTCGAAGAGCTTCACCCGTCAGCAAACCGAGATCCGTCGGTACGCCGACGAGAACGCCAACCAGGTGCAGCTGCAGGTCAGCCAGCAGATGAGCGGCCAGTGGTTCTTCGCGATGGTGAGCATCTTCCTGTCCAGCATCCCGGCGATCGTCTACCTCGTGGCCGGCCTGCTGATGGACAGCGGAACGACCGACATCACGGCCGGCACGATCGTGGCCTTCACGACCGTTCAATCGCGGCTGCTGTTCCCGCTGCTCGGCCTGATGCGTGTCGCCCTCGACCTGCAGACCTCGAGCGCCCTGTTCGCCCGCATCTTCCAGTACCTCGACCTGCGGCCCGCCATCCGCGACGCCCCGAACGCCGAGCCCGTGCCCACGCAGGGCGACGCCGTCGGCCGGGTCGCCTTCGACGGGGTCACCTTCGCCTACCCGGACGCCGGCCCGGACTCGCGCCCCACCCTGGACGACGTCTCCTTCACGATCGAGCCGGGCCAGTTCGCGGCCTTCGTCGGCCCGTCCGGGGCCGGCAAGACCACCGTGTCCTATCTCATCCCGCGCTTCTACGAGGCCTCCGCCGGGCAGGTGCTCTTCTCCGGCGTCGACGTGCGCGACCTCGAGCAGCAGTCCCTCGTCTCCCAGATCGGCATCGTCAGCCAGGAGACCTACCTCTTCCACGCGACCATCGCCGAGAACCTCCGCTACGCGAAACCGGAGGCGACGGATGCCGAGCTCGAGGCCGCGGCCCGCTCGGCGAGCATCCACGACACGATCGCTTCCTTCCCGGCGGGCTACGACACGCTGGTGGGGGAGCGCGGCTACCGGCTCTCCGGCGGCGAGAAGCAGCGCATCGCCATTGCCCGGGTTCTGCTCAAAGATCCCGAGGTGCTGATCCTCGACGAGGCGACCAGCGCCCTCGACGCCATCTCCGAGCGCGTCGTGCAGGCTGCCCTGGACACCGCCGCTCGCGGGCGCACCACGATCGCCATCGCGCACCGGCTGTCGACCATCGTGTCGGCTGACGTCATCTTCGTCGTCGACGCCGGCCGGATCGTGGAGAGTGGCACCCACACCGAGCTGCTCGCCGCCGGCGGTGTCTACGCGCGGCTGTACTCGGAGCAGGTCACGTCGCCGTCGCCCACGTCGCTCGCGCCGCTCCTGGCCGAGTAACGCTGCCGGCGCTGACTGGTTGCGCACAGCGGGCGCCGATAGAGTGGAGAACCCTCGATGAAGGACTCTCGATGAAAATTGCCGACACCGTTCTCGACCTCATCGGCGACACCCCGCTGGTCAAACTGCACAAGGTGACGGCCGACGTCAGCGCCACCGTGCTGGTCAAGCTGGAGTACCTGAACCCAGGCGGATCCGCGAAGGACCGCATTGCGGTGCGCATCATCGACGCCGCCGAACGGGATGGGTTGCTGCTTCCCGGCGGCACCATCGTCGAGCCGACCTCGGGAAACACGGGTGTCGGCCTGGCACTCGTCGCCCAGCAACGCGGCTATAAGTGCGTTTTCGTGCTGCCGGACAAGGTGGGTGAGGACAAGCGCAATGTGCTCACGGCCTACGGCGCCGAAATTGTGGTGACCCCGACATCCGTCGCCCCCGATCACCCGGACTCCTACTACAGCGTCTCGGACCGGCTGGCCCGCGAGATCCCCGGCGCGTTCAAGCCCAACCAGTACTTCAATCCGAACGGTCCGCGGAGCCACTACGAGACGACCGGCCCCGAGATCTGGCGCGACACCGACGGAACCATCACTCACTTCGTCGCGGGCGTCGGCACCGGCGGCACCATCACCGGCACCGGACGGTACCTGCGCGAGGTCTCCGGCGACACCGTGCGCATCATCGGCGCCGACCCGGAGGGCTCGGTGTACTCCGGCGGCACCGGGCGGCCCTACCTGGTCGAGGGTGTCGGCGAGGACTTCTGGCCTGGCGCCTACGACCCGACCGTCGTGCACGAGGTGATTGCCGTCTCCGACGCCGATTCCTTCGCGATGACCCGCAGGCTTGCTCTCGAAGAGGGCATTCTGGTCGGCGGCTCGAGCGGGATGGCCGTCGTGGCCGCCCTGCGCGCGGCGAAAACCCTCAGCGCCAACGACACGATCGTCGTGCTGCTGCCCGACGGCGGCCGCGGCTATCTGGGCAAGATCTTCAACGACGGTTGGATGCGCAGTTACGGTTTCACCAACGCGCCGGCCGGGCACACGGTCGCCGACCTGCTCGCGTCGAAGACCGGCGCCCTGCCACCCTTCGTCTACGTGCACCCCAGCGCCACCGTGCGCGACGCCATCGGTGCCATGACCGAGGCCAGTGTCTCCCAGGTGCTGATTCTCACGGCCAAGCCGCCGGTCGTGATGGGCGAAGTCGTCGGCGCGGTCGACGAACGCCGACTGATGGAGCTCGTCTTCTCCGGCGAAGCACAACTGTCCGACCGGGTGGGTGAATTCATCGGCGAATCGCTCCCGCTGATCGGGGTGAACGAGCACGTCGCGGCCGCGCGTGCCGCTTTCGCCGACCACGATGCACTGCTCGTCACCGACGGTGGCAAACCTCTGGGCGTCATCACGCGCCACGACCTGCTCACCTACCTGAGCGCATAAGCAGCATGACAAAGGAAGATTCCATGGCTCAGACGCAGAACTTCGACACCATCGCCATCCATGCCGGGCAGGAATTCGACCCGACGACCGGAGCCGTGATCCCGCCCATCTACCAGACGTCGACGTATGTGCAGGAGAGCATCGGCCACCTTCGCGGCGGCTACGAGTACAGCCGTGGCGGCAACCCGACCCGCACTGTGCTGGAAACTCTGCTGGCCGCGCTCGAGGGCGGCAAACACGGCCTCTCCTTCGCCAGCGGTCTCGCCGCGGAAGACACCATCCTGCGCGCGCTGCTGTCGCCGGGCGACCACATTGTGCTCGGCAACGACGTCTACGGCGGTACGCACCGGCTGATCAACCGGGTGCACGGCGCCTGGGGCATCCTTAATTCCACTGTGGAGATGAGCGACCTCGCCGCCGTCGAGGAGGCCATCATTCCCGGCGAGACGAAGATCCTCTGGGTGGAGACGCCCAGCAACCCTCTGATGAAGGTCTGCGACATCGCCGCGCTGGTCGACATCGGCCATCGCTCCGGCGCGACCGTCATCGTCGACAACACGTTCGCGTCGCCCGCGCTGCAACAGCCGCTGGCCTTCGGCGCCGACGTCGTCGTGCACTCGACCACCAAGTACCTCGGCGGACACTCCGACGTGCTCGGCGGCGCCCTGATCATCAACGACGACGAGCTCGCCGAGAAGGCCCAGTTTCTGCAGTTCGCCGCC
>JBBQDC010000102.1:0-10042 GCA_038319305.1 Actinomycetales bacterium
CGTTGATAGGCCGGATGTGGAAGAGGGGACTAAAGACCCTTGGAGCTGACCGGTACTAATAAGCCAATAATTTGATAACACACCAGTTTGAATAAGCTGCAAGCGTCCACTATGTGGTTCTCGATGTACGGTCGAGAACAACGCCCCACGGTGTCTAAAAAAGCACCCGGGGCACTATAACTAAAAAATATAGAATCGAACCATCATCAACAGATGTTTCGGCGGCTATAGCGAGAGGGAAACGCCCGGTCACATTCCGAACCCGGAAGCTAAGACTCTCTGCGCCGATGGTACTGCAGGGGGGACCCTGTGGGAGAGTAGGACACCGCCGGACTTAACCTAGCAACACCAGGAAAGCCACCCCACGGGGTGGCTTTCCTGCGTTAACCCACGACACCACCACCAGCTGGATGCACCGCTGGCACGCAGAGAAGAAGGCCACCCAGCAGGGTGGCCGTCTGAGGTTAAGCTGACGTCGACTAACGCGAGGGGATTAGGTCGCAGGGAGGAGGGACGCCGGTACGGGCTCACCGTTGAGGATGTCGAGGGTCCAGCCGGCCTCGTCGTGCGCGACCACGTTGAGTGAGGCGTTTCTGATCGTAGCCACGGGCTGATCAAGCGCGTGCATCAGGGTCAACCGGATCAGTGTGCCGTGGCTGACGACGATGATGCGGGCGCCCGGGTGGTTGCGCGCCAGCTGCTGCAGGGCCTCAACGCCGCGGACGGCGACGCTGGACTCCGTCTCGGCACCGCGGAAACCGCCGATGCCGGTGGGGCCGCCCGGCACGCGGAGAGCGTCGAGCTCGGGGCCGGCACTCAGCCCCTCAGCGGGACCGTAGTTTCGCTCGACGATCTCGGGGATGCGCCGGTTGACGGTGAGTCCGAGGCCCTCGGCGATCAGGTCGGCCGTTTCCGCTGCGCGGCTGAGCGGCGAAGAGACAACGAAGTCCCAGTCGTGCGCAGCCAAGTGGCCCACGGCATCCGCTGCCTGTCCACGCCCGGTGTCGTTGAGCGGGATGTCAGAGCGACCCTGGATGCGCAGCGCCGCGTTCCAATCGGTCTGGCCGTGTCGGATAAGGGCGAAGGTAGTTGTGGAGCTCACCGATCCATTGTCCCTCGGGCAGAGGTCGGAAGATGAATCGTGAGGGGACGTGAGGGGACAGGTTGGGGCGGTTATGGTGTAGATTCCGGGTCTCGACAGGCTCGACCACCGGGCGGGGCTCAGCTGCCGGGGTGGGCTCGGCGGTCGGTCAGGGCAGGTGATCGGGGCCGACGCGAAGAGCACCCGATCGCTGTTGACCAGGTCGGCCACGTCGTAAATGCGGGTGAGGTCGAGGCCGGCGGCGACGGCACCGCTCCTTTCTGCCTCGCTCTGCGGTGTCATGCGCCCGCGAGTTCGAGCTCGCGGATCAGGCCGGCATGGCCGGGCTTGTCGAGCACGGCGACAGTGAGCGCAGTTTCGGGGATGCCGCTGGCGGCCGAGAAGGCACGGAGATTGTGGGTGGCCGAGACGCGGAGATCGAGAACGCCGTGACCGGCCGCACCCATGATGAGTTTCTCCAGGTAGAAGACGCCGACCGGGTTGAACATGTCGCCCCGCGGGCGAGAAGAGACGTGGTGCGCACGAATGCGAAGACGAACGCACCGACGGATGCGAATCCGTGGTCGACGACTAGGTGAGGAGCTCACGGATGTCGGCGGCGGTCAGGGCGGTTCCGCGGGCCGCACCATCCGTCATCACGCTCTCGAAAAGGCGGGCCTTCGTGGCTTTGAGGGCCATCACTTTCTCCTCGATGGTGTTCCTGGAGACCAGGCGGTAGACGAACACGTTCTTCGTCTGGCCGATGCGGTGCATCCGGTCCACGGCCTGCGCCTCGGTGGCCGGGTTCCACCACGGGTCAAGCAGAATGGCGTAGTCGGCCTCGGTCAGGTTGAGGCCGAACCCGCCGGCCTTGAGGCTGATCAGGAAAACCGCATTGTCCCCGGACTTGAAATCGTCGATGACCTTCGCCCGGTTGCGAGTCTTGCCGTCGAGGTAGGAGTAGCTGATCCCGGCGGCGTCCAGGCGCGCGCGGGCCTTACCCAGGTACTGGGTGAACTGGCTGAAAATGAGAGTACGGTGCCCGCCGGCCACGATGTCCTCGAGCAGTTCGAGGAGCACGTCGAGTTTGGTCGACGGGATATCGGCGTACTTCTCGTCGTAGAGGCTGGCATCGAGGCTGAGTTGGCGCAGCATGGTGAGAGAGCGGAAGATCTCGAACCGGTTCGAGTTCAGGTTGTCGATCAGGCCGAGCACCTTCTGCCGCTCCCGCTGCAGGTGCGTGTCGTAGACCGCGCGGTGCCGGGGATGCAGGGTCAGCTCGAGTACCTGCTCCTGCTTGGTGGGCAGGTCGCCGGCCACCTGCTCCTTGGTGCGGCGCAGCATGAACGGGCGGATGCGGCGGCGCAGCTGGTCGAGCCGGTCGCCGTCGGCATCCTTCTCGATCGGTTTCTGGTAGTAGTCGGCGAAGCGGCCGGGGCTCGGGAAGAGCCCCGGCGCCGTGATCGACAGGAGCGACCAGAACTCCATCAGGTTGTTCTCCAGCGGCGTGCCCGTGATCGCCAGCTTGAACGGGGTGGCCAGGCGGCGGGCGCACTGGTGGGCGCGGGACTTGCGGTTCTTCACGAACTGGGCTTCGTCGAGCAGGAGGCCCGCCCAGGCTAGGGCGTCGTAGTCGGCGAAGTCCAGCCGGAACAGTGTGTAGGAGGTGACGACGACATCCGCGTCGGCGTGCAGCGACGC
Organism: Actinomycetales bacterium; assembly: GCA_038319305.1. GTDB lineage: Bacteria > Actinomycetota > Actinomycetes > Actinomycetales > Microbacteriaceae > Cryobacterium. The sequence continues at coordinate 2,783 of JBBQDC010000102.1, forward strand.
CAGGGTCGTGCTGCGCTTGCCGGCGGTTTCGGTGATCACGACCACTCGCAGGCCGGGCGCAAACCGCGCGCATTCGGCGGCCCAGTTGGAGACGACGCTGGTGGGCGCCACGACCAGAAACGGCGCGCTCGCACCCGGCTGCTCCCGCACCCGTTCCATCAGGCTGATGGCCTGCAGGGTCTTGCCGAGTCCCATGTCGTCGGCGAGGATGCCGCCCAGCTGGTGGTCGTAGAGAAAGCTCAGCCACTCGAAACCGGCCTGCTGGTAGCCGCGCAGGGTGGCGTTGACCTCGGCCGGCAGCGCCCGTTCCGGAATGTGGGCCACATCGGTGAGCCCCGACACGGTGTCGCGCCACGCGGCAGCCTGGCCGGTGACGACCCCGAGGGCCTGCAGCTCTTCCCAGAGATCAGCCTGGAAGGGACTGATCCCCAGGGACTCGGCGCCGGCGTCCTGCAGACCGCGCGCCTCGTCGATCAGCCGGCGCAGCGTGTGCAGCTCGGGGCGGTCGAGGCTGAACCAGATTCCGCTGGGCAGGATCATCAGCTGCTGACCGGCCGCCAGGGCGCGGAACAGGCTGTCGAACGGGATCTCCGCGCCGTCGATACTGACCGACACCTTCAGATCGAACCAGTCCCGGTCGCCGGGGCGTTCGGTGGTACCCACGGTGATCACCGGTGCCTCGGTGGCAGGGCGGTAGTCCCGTGCGTCGCCGGCGACCAGCACGGTGACGTGGTCGGCCGCCGCCAGGGTCGGCACCACGGCGTCGAGGAAACCGAGCATGGCGGAGCCGGACAGGGTGGCCTGCTCGATCAGTACCGGCAGGCCGCTCTGCTGCCCGACCAGGGCCGGCACGGAGGCGAGGAGTTCGTGGACCACATGCAGGATCTGCCTCTCACGGGTGCCGTCGCGAAACCGGGTGTCGCCGGGAACCGGGCGGAGCGGCTGGTGGTATTCCGGGTAGTGCCACTGCCAGTGCAGGCTGATGCGGGCATCCGTCTGGTGAGTGATGGTCAGGGCCAGCACGGGCTGCGGGGTCTCGGGCAGCGCGAACGAGTCGTCCCGGCTGGTCAGGGTGACACGGTGGCGGAGGAACGGGTAGAACTCGGCCAGGAAAGCGGCCTCGTCGGCGGCGGGCACCTGGATGGTGTCGGACGCGGCCAGTGCCCGTAGATCCCGACTGATCTCCACCGACAGCGGGGCGAGCGTGAGCTGGGCGGCTGCGCCGCCGGCCGGGTCGGCCCAGGTGTAGATGCCGTGGGCGGGGCTGCCGATGAACCCGAAGGTTCCGTGTGCCTGTGGCTCGTCGCCCAGCAGCAGGGTGGGGTGCAGCGTGAGACCGTCGGACGCGCGACGGATGTCCAGTTCCAGGCCGGCAGGCAGAGGCGAGACGATCACCGGACGCTGCTGCTCCGCGCTGGAGACCAGAGGCAGCCCCACGTTCGCCGCGTCGCCCAGCAGGTCCCAGAGCGCCCGGTCGGGGAAGGCGTCGATGGGGAGCCACGGCGCCGCGGTCGCGTAGTACGGCCGCGCCGCGTACTGCAGCGCGTGCAGCGCGGAGAGTACCCGCAGCTGACCGCGGTCGAGCGAGCCGTCGGTGGTCAGGTTCTCCCAGGTGACGCTGCCTCGGATCCACTTGCCCTGCTTGCCCATCACCACGGGCCGTGCCGCGAGCCGCCGGAGCCCCGGCTGACCGGCGAAACGGCCGGCTTCGGGGGCCAGGAGCTGGAACTGGAGTGCGAGCCGGGGGGCGCTGGCCGCAGTCGGCGAATCGGGACGCGCCAGCGGGGCCAGCGCGCTGCGCCACGCTGCCCGCGCGGGAAACGCAGCCGGGGCGGAGCCGGGCTCGCGGCCCGCGTGGGTGGAGTCGGTCTCGGAGGTACCCCGAACCCGGCCGAGGCCGCGCCCTCCGACCTCACCCTGGCTCTCGATCAGCAGAGCGGCGACATGCTTGCAGTTGCGCTTCACCGGGCAGGTGCAGACGCCGGATGCCCGCACCGCGGCGCCGGTGGAAGTGAGGGTGAACGAGACGGTCACCGCATAGGGCGTGGGGCGCGAACCTCGCACGGTACCGAAGAGCTGGGTACCCGAACCGAACCAGGTCTCGGCCACGACATGGCCGTTTCGGGCGTAGCGTTCGCCGCGCGAGAAGGCCTGGCTGCCCACGAGGAGCGCGATGTCGTGGGAGCTGAGCGTGTGGGCCATGGCGGGAACCATTCTTCCATGCGCCCGGCCGGGACAGACCCGGCCGGGCGCATCCGAGGGCTACTTCACCAGACCGTGCTCCGTGGAGGACCCCTTCGTCAGCGTCTTCCCCTGGAAGAAGGCAGGGTTGACGCGGCGCTGGATCAGCATCAGCACGATGCCGCCGATGAAGAGCACCATCGCGAGGATGAAGACGAGCCCAACCCCGCCGATGTTCGAACCGCTGCCGTAGTCGGGGTTCATGCTGTCGTAGAGCGTGGTGGCGAAGATGACCAGCAGGATGACCCCGCCGATCAGCGGCGCCAGCAGCTTGAGCAGAATGGCCCGGGGACCGTTCAGCGAGTCACGGAAGTACCAGACGCAGGCGAACGCGGTGACCCCGTAATAGAAGCAGATCATCATGCCCAGGGTGAGGATCGTGTCGGTGAGCACATCCGTGCTGAGCACGCGCATCACCGCGTAGAAGCCCCAGGCCACGATGCCCGCCATCAAGGTCGCGAAGCCCGGGGACTTGTACCGCGGACTGATCGAAGCGAACCGCTTCGGGAAGGCCTGGTAGTGGCCCATCGCGAGCATCGTGCGCGCCGGCCCGACGAAGGTCGATTGCAGCGATGCGGCCGAACTCGACAGCACGGCCAGCGACATCAGAATGGCGAAGGGCCCCATCACCGGTCCGGCCAGGGCGGCGAACACGTTGCCCTGGATCTCCTCATTGCCGAGCCCCAGGTCCCCGGCGCCGACGCCCGAGAACATCAGGGCGGCGACGGCCACGAGGATGTAGAGGCCGAAGATGACGCCCACGGTCAGCGTCGCCGCACGCCCGGGGGTGGTCTTCGGGTTCTTCGTCTCCTCGTTCATGGTCAGGGTGACGTCCCAGCCCCAGAAGATGAAGATCGACAGCGACACACCGGCCGCGAACGCCGTGAACGACGGGGCGAGGAAGGGGTTGAACCAATCCGCGTTGAACGCGAGGGCATCGAAGGCGGTGCCTTCGCCGACCTGCACCAGGGCCGCGACGCTGAACCAGACCAGCACGATCAGCTGGAAGGCGACGAGCACATACTGCACGGCTTTCGTGGTCTCCATGCCGCGGTACGAAACATAACAGGCCGCCACCATGAACACCAGACAGGTGAGCACGTTGATCAGCACGTTATTGGTCAGGTCCGCCAGACCCGGGGTGCCGAACAGCTGCGCGAGCATGAGATAGAAGAAGTCGACGGCGACTCCGGCGAGGTTGGAGAGCACGACCACGGTCGCGACGATGAGACCCCAGCCGCCCATCCAGCCCAGCCACGGACCGAAGGCGCGCGTGGCCCAGGTGAAGGACGTGCCGGCATCCGGCATGGCGTTGTTGAGTTCCCGGTAACCGAGTGCCACGAGCAGCATCGGGATGAACCCGACCAGGAAGATGCCCGGCATCTGGGTGCCGACGGCCGCAACCGTCGGTCCGAGGGAGGCCGTCAGGGTATAGGCCGGTGCGATGCAGGAGATGCCGATGACCGTGGCACCCAGCAGGCCGATCGATCCGGCGCTGAGGCCTTTCTCGGAGAGGCCGCCGGTGAGAGTGGATGCCCCGGCTGCTGAGCCCGAGGCGGAGGATGTGGAAGACATGGGACTGTCCTTTCGGTCAGTGCGGCTTACGGGCGTCAATGCCGGTGGGAACCACGATGAGGGGAACGGGGAGCGCGTGCAGCATGCGGTGCGCGGTGATGCCGAGGAAGATCGTGGTGGGTTGGGCCAGTCGGCTGGAGCCGACGAAGGCAACTTCGGTGGGCTGCCAGTCCAGAGCCTCGACCGCGGCCTCGACGCTGTGTCCGGATGCAACCTCGGTGGTGATGGCACCGCGGGCCCTGGAGTGCTTCGAGAAGTACTCCAGCACGCCGGCCAGATGGGTCGTGCTCTCGTTGTCTTCTGCCGGATGCCGACGACCGGCATCCACCTCGACCAGCGTGACGAACCGCAGGTCGACCGTGAGGTCCTCGGAGAAGGCCACCAGGGAGTTGAGCAGCATCATCCAGCCGGGCCGGGTGCCGATGGCGCAGGTGATCCGGGTCAGCTGCGCGGGAGCCTTGTAGCCCCGAGGTGCGAGTGCGACGGGCACGGGAGACGAGTGCAGGAGTGCGTTCGCGACGCTGCCGATCGTGAAACGGTTCATCAGGCCGCGGCGCGAGGCCCCGACAACGATGCGATCCGAGTCGAACGTTCGGGCCGCCTGGAGCAGCCCCTCCGTGGTCGACTCGGCATAGAGCAGGTGCGTGGTGGCGACCACATCAGCGGGAACCAGGGCCCGGCCCTGTTCGAGCCATTCGAGGGCCTGTTCCTCGAGCAGCGACTGGTAATCGGGGGAGGACAGGGCGCCGACCCGGGCCGGCACGGTGGCGGAATGATGGGGAAGCACGAGGCACAGGCGCAGCTCGGAGCGGGTCAGGCGCGCCAGCGCAACACCCAGCTCGACGGTGTCATTGCCTCGCTCGGTCGCTTCGTATGCGACGACGTAGTTGGCTACTCGGGTCACGCTGGTCTCTCCCTCGGTTCGCGACGGGCGTCGCACTCAGTGGTCACAGTGGTCACAGTGGTCACAGTTGTTCAGTGGTCATGATGGTGCTGGTCAGCGGCGAGCCCGGTGTGGTGGATGGTCCCCGGCGCGCAGTGCGCCGCACTCGGTTCGACGTCGAGCGACGGGTTGCGGTCGAAGAAACCGACCGGCTTGAGCCAGAACGACACGGTGTCGACCGCCATGATGGGCCACTCTTCGGGCCGGGTGATGTGGTGGATGCCGAAAACGTACCAGAGCACGACGTCGGCGTTGCGTACCGGTCGGCCTGCCTGGATCCATTCCGGCAGGCCGTGGTCCACCGCGCTCTGGTTCACGAACTCCCCGCACGGCCAGCGCTCGGAGTCGTCATTCGGGGTGACCCAGACCGTGTGGCCGATCACCTGGGCGCGCTGGAAGGCGGGCGCCGCCGGATCGAAGAAGGAGGGGATCGCTCCGCCCGGAACCAGCTTGTAGGACACCGGCGTGCCGAGGCCGTTGAACGAGTTCTCGTTCACGACCTTCCAGGCCCGTTGCGTGTCCCAGTTGTAGTCGTCGAACCCCTCGGTCTCCACCGGGGTGTTCTGCTGGGTGATCGCCAGGCCGAGCGGGTTCGCGGCACTGATCGGCTCGGCTCGCGTCTCGGTGCGGAACACCGTGTTTTCCGGCCCGTCGATGTCGAGGTCCATCCGGGCCACGATGAAGTGCTGGTGGAAGGGAGCGTAGGTGCGCGTGTCGACGAGGGTTCCGTTGGGGTGCGGCTGGCCCTGGTCGAGGTAGGTCACCACCATGATCCCGGTCGCACGCACCTCGCACTCCATGTTGCCGTCCTGGTAGAAGCGCCAGTAGACGAGGTACTCGTAGTTCGCGACCGTGACGTGGAAAGACACGACGAGCCGGCGCATCCGTCGCACCTCGGCACTGCCGTTGTGGTCGACGTGCTTCCAGAGCACCGCATCGTCTTCCTCATGGATGCAGAACGCGTTCGGAATGCTGTACGGCTCTCCCTTGCTGTTGTGCAGCACGGCGTCGAGGTAGCGGATCTCGCCGAGGCAGTCGCAGCCGAGTTCGAGCGAGGTGGTCATGAAGCCCAGACCCCACTCGCCGATGTCGAAGGCGGTGCGCCGGAAATGGTCGACGCTCGGGTCTCGGTAGGGCACGACCATCTCGGCGAACGACAACCGGTTGGCGATGGGCCGCACCCGGCCGCCGTCGCGGTAGCCCACATTGTGCAGGGTCATCCCCTCGCGGTAGTTGAAGCCCACCCGCAGGGACCAGTTCTGCCACTCGACCAGGTTTCCGTCGAGGGTGAAACTCGGGCCGTCGGGCTGCACGATCTCGAGGGGCGCGAGCGGCGGGCGTTTGCTGCGATCCCGGATGCTCTGCGGCACCAGGTGCGGCACGTACTCGCCCATTCCCTTTGGTGGTTCAACCGTGAACGAGTCCTCCACCTCGAGGAGGTCCATGGTGTTGACGTCGATCACGAAGTGCAGGCCATTGACCGGCCCTGCGTAGGGGTTGGCGTCGGCGGAGGCCCTGAGCCAGACGTCAGACCAGCCCAGACGGCGGCCACGGTACCGGTCGGGGATGACGGCGTCGCCGTAGGTCCAGGTGTCAATGAAGACAAGGCTGAGGTCGGTGATGCCCCTCCGGGAGAGGGCGGCGATCACGTCGGGGTGGGCGCGGAGGGCGGCGTCGGCCTCCTCCCACTCGTCGACCGTGAAGTTCGCCTGCATGCCCGGCACGGCGTCCCAGCCGACCAGGGTGTCCATCGTGAGCGAGACGACGGCCACCCAGGTGGTGTTCTCGGCCCGGTTGAGCACGACCAGGCGCGCTCGGCGGTCGGGAACAGCGCCCGTGGCCGCGAAGTCGGCGACAGCGCTCCGAGGTGGTTCGACCAGCTCGATCGAGGCGAACCGCCAGCCGTCGGCGACGCCGCGCTCGCGGGCGAGGATGGCCGACGCGGCGGAGAACTCGGCGGCGCACAGCGGGTCGAGCGGATGGAATGTCATCGAGGGTCCTCTGCTTCGTTGAGTGGTGGTCGAGCCTGTCGAGATCCGGTGGTCGAGACCGTCGCTTATGTCAGGGAGCTCATCACATGCTTGATTCTGGTGTAGTCCTCGACGCCGTACATCGACAGGTCTTTTCCGTAACCGGACTGCTTGAACCCCCCGTGCGGCATCTCGGCGGTCAGCAGGAGGTGGGTGTTGATCCACACCGCGCCGAAGTCGAGGTCGCGGGAGACCCGCATGGCCGTGGCGTGGTCGAGGGTCCACACACTCGAGGCAAGTGCGTAGCTGACATCGTTCGCGAGCGTGACCGCTTCGTCTTCCGAGGCGAAAGACTGCACCGTGATCACCGGGCCGAACGTTTCCTCCTGCACGATCGCATCGCTCTGGCGCACCTGGGTGACGACGGTCGGCTCGAAGAAGAAGCCCTCGGTGCCGACCTGGTGGCCTCCGGTGGCGATGACGGCGTGGCCGGGCAGGGAAGCGATCTTCTTCACGACGTCGCCGAAGTGG
>JBBQDC010000103.1:0-10027 GCA_038319305.1 Actinomycetales bacterium
CCGCCAAGCCATCCACCGCGGCATGGCCGACAAATCCCGCATGATCCGCATCCCCGTGCACACCGCGGAAAAACTCAACAAAATCAAGCGCATCCGCCGCGACCTCACCAGCACCCTCGACCGCGAACCCACCGTTGCCGAACTGTCCGAGGCCTCTCAGATCCAGCCCGTCGACGTGATGCGGCTGCTGCGCTACGACAACGAGCCGATGTCGCTGCAGTCGCCGGTTGGCGACGGTCTCGGCGACATCTCCGAGCTGATCATCGACGACGATCTGCCCCAGCCCGAAGAGCACGCCGTACTGACCATGCGGGCTTCGGACATCGGCTTCTACATGAGTGCCCTGCCCCCGCGCGAACGGTCCATCCTGATGTCCCGTTTCGGTCTCGACGGGGGTGCACCCCAGACGCTCGACCAGATCGCCGTCGTGCAGGGCGTGACCCGGGAACGGGTGCGCCAGATCGAGAAGCGCGCGCTGGCCCTGCTGAAGGTGCCGTGCCTCGAGCAGTACCTGCGGGACTGACCGGTTGCGGGGCCCGACGGCCGGATCGGCAACCGACAGCGGCTGACGCGACTCGAGGAGTCACGTCAGCCGCTGTGTCGGCCCGTGCGGACTGCACTCTCCCGCCGGACGCGCGAAAATGGACTCATGTCTTCCGTAAGCGCCGCCCCCCTGTCTCTGCCCGCATCCGTTCGAATCGGAGAGGGCCAGGGTGGCCTCACCGTGGTGCGGGTGGCCGGCCGCGCCGGCTCCGCCGAGATCTACCTGCACGGCGCGCAGGTCACCGACTTCACTCCCGCGGGCGGCCGCCCCGTGCTCTTTCTCAGCGAGGCGAGCCGGTTCGAGGCGACCGCTGCGATCCGCGGCGGCGTGCCCATCTGCTTTCCCTGGTTCGGTGCGAACGCGCTCGACCTGGCCGCACCGTCGCACGGTTTTGCCCGCCTGAGCGAGTGGGAGCTCCTGGACGCCCACGAATCAGACGACGACGTCGTGCTGACCTTGCGCCTCACCGACACTCCCGCCACGCGCGCGTCGGCCTGGCCGCACCGCTTCGAGGCCCGCTACACGGTCACGGTGGGCACGCGCCTGACCCTCTCCCTGCAGGTCACCAACCACGAGACGGATGCGCTCACCTACGAGGAGGCGCTGCACACCTATCTGCGGGTGAGCGACGTGCGCGGCACGACGGTCTCCGGGCTGCAGGGCACCGCGTTCCTGAATCAACTGACCGGACGCACCGAACCCTCGGAGAACAACCCTGTGGGCTTCGCCACCGAAACGGACCGCCTCTATCTGGGCAGCCGCGGCAGTGCCACCGTGGCCGACCCGGACGGCCGCACCGTCACGATCGAATCCGACGGCTCGGACAGCACCGTGGTCTGGAACCCCTGGGCCGACAAGGCCGCCAGGATGGGCGACTTCGGCGATGACGAATGGCCCGGCATGGTCTGCGTGGAGACCGCGAATGTGCGCCGGGACCAGGTTCGGCTGCCCGCCGGCCACAGCCACACGACGACTGTCGTGTTCGCGGTCTCCGTCTGAGAACTGACCTGCAGGGCTGCCCGGAGAACTTTTTTCGGCGTTCGCGTGACGAATCCACGTCCGCTCCCGTCTTACTAGTGTCGCCCGGCTTGTCCCGTGCGCCGCGACAGATTGGAGCCCAACATCACTGACCAACACATACCTACGCCGACATCCGGCTCCCTGCCCGCACCCGGGAATACCGTCATCGGCGATGGCGTCGTCGCAAAGGTCGCCGGCATCGCCGCACGCCAGGTGCCGGGCGTGTACGCGCTCGGCGGCAGCGCGGCCCGGGCGCTCGGAGCGATCCGGGAAGCCATCAGCGGTGCCGATCTCTCCCCCGGGGTGAGCGTCACCACCGACAACGGCACGGCATCCGTCGCGATTTCCATCGTCGTCGAGTACCCGCACGAACTGCAGAAGGTCGCCGGCGACGTGCGCGACGCGGTCGAGACGGCGATCGAGACGATCGTCGGCATGCAGGTCGCCGCGGTCGATGTGACTGTCAAGGACGTGCACCGGGCGTCAGATGACGCCGACGCCGACGGGGCAGACACCCTCCCGGACCAGCACGACCCTTTTTCTTAACCTGACCAGCACGTAAACAAACAAACAGAAAGACGCAAGGACACACTCATGGGCTTTTTCGGATTCCTTCTTCTCGGACTCATCGCCGGCGCCATCGCCAAGGCCATCCTGCCGGGCAGCCAGGGCGGCGGCTGGATCATCACCCTGATCCTCGGTGTGCTTGGTGCCTTCCTCGGCGGGTTCCTCGGTTCGGTCATCTTCGGAACCGGCCTCGGCAACTTCTTCGAGATCTCGACCTGGCTCCTCGCCATCGCCGGTTCCATCATCGTGCTCCTCATCTACGGCGCTCTCGCGGGACGTCGCCGGGCCTGATCCACCGCACCACAACGGAACGGGCGCACCCTTGGGGGTGAGCCCGTTTTTTTGTACCCGTTTTCTGTTGTTACCGAACCTGCGACCTCGGCGAGTTCACGGGCCACGACCGCCGGCTTCTGCTCGTTGTAACGCTCCCTCAGCGCAGTGGCGTCCTGGTCCCAGTTCGGGAAAGCCGGGTCGTCCTCGGTGAGAATGAGGGCCAGGCGCTCGTCGAAGATGCGGAATACGTTGCGAACAGGGGCCGCGTACTCCAGGGTCGACCAGGTCTGGTCGTCGGGCGCGTCACGACATCCGTTCGCTGCAGAACGAGCTGCCACCGGGCCGCGTTCTCGCGCACCAAGCGCGGGATGAGCGCGAAACCGACTCCGGCGGCGTCGAAACCGCACTCCGGGCAGGGGCGCTCCAGCACCCAGGTCCAGTCGTTGGTGTCCGGGATGATTGCCGTGCGGAGATCCTATCGGCGAGGCCGAGTGTGATCGGCCGGCCGGCGCCAAACCGAATGGTCGTTGACTCCGGATACCTGTCAGGCACGGATCGACCGTGACCGCTATCGGAGGTTCTCTCCTGCGTACATCCCCCAACCGACTCCTCGCCTCGGTCTTCGGCGCCGTCTACGTGCTCGTCGGAGTGCTCGGCGTCTTCGCCGTCAATCCGCTGCACAATATTGCCCACCTTCTGATCGGAGCCGCCCTGCTGATCGCCGGACTGGCCTCGGTCCCCGCCGCGAAGGCCGTCAACACCGCGGTCGGGGCGGTCTACCTGCTCCTGGGAATCATCGGCTTCGTCATCGCGAGCACCGCGCTGAACATCCTCGCGCTGAACACGGCCGGCCATTTCCTGCACGTGGCCAGCGCCATCGTGCTGCTCGGCGCCGGTCTCGCGGCCGACAAGACCGTTTCCCGCACGGTCACCGCGTAGCCGACACTCCCGTCACCGTTTTACGACTCTCCCCGACAGGACGCCATGACTGCGATCAACCGCCTCTGAATCGCCTTCGCCGCGACCGGCCTGCAGGGCTGGCGTTTTCCGGCCGCGCTGATGCTCGGCGGCCTGCTGGTGTCCGGGCTGACCACCCCGGCCCTGGCAGCGACGGATGCCGGTCGGCAGGCGGTGCCGCATGGCTCGCACAGTGATTTCGGCCCGGTCGAACCGCCCGTTCAGCCAGACTCCCACCACTCACTATCCAGGGCTCCCGGGTTGTCCCCGGCTATCCGGTTGGATCGGCCGGAGGGCAGACTGCGGCAGTCCGCATCTCCCGGCCCGCCTGCTCCTCCGACCAGGGCAGGTCCAACCGGGGCGCCGCCTCATCACCCCTCGCCGGAGCGTCGGCCGCGACGGCCGCCAGACGCCGCGCGACCGCCTCTGCGAATCCGCGGCCCGAGGTGGAGTTGTTGAAGACGACGATAACCGTGAGGCCGCTGTTCGGGTCGGCCATGGCCGCCGAGATGAACCCGGGGATGGCGCCGGTCTGCCCGACGAGCGGCCCGAACTGCTCCGCGCCGAGCCCGTGCCGCTGCCATGAGGGAGTGGGGGCGCCCTGCGGAACGGGGGCCCATTGGGCATCCGTCGCCTCCTCGGAGAGGAGAGTGCCGGCGGCCAGAGCCTGGGTCCAGACCCTGAGGTCGGCGAGGTTGGACACCACGCCCGCCGCCACCCCACCCGCCGAGGACGACAGCTCCGTCACGTCGAGCACGCTGCCGCAGCGTGCGATGCCAGCCGGATCAAGCGCCGTGGCATAGCCGCGGGGATTCAGCCCCGGAATCAAGAGCTCGCCCGGTGCCGGCAGGCTGGTGTTCGTCATGGTCAGCGGTTCAAACACGAAGTGCCGGTAGAGCCACGGCCAGTCGCGTCCGGTTGCCTGCTGCAGGGCGAGGCCCAGCAGCACGACCCCGGTGTCCGACGGGGACCAGACTCCGCCGGGCAACGCCACTCGCGGAGCTCCCAGGCCGCTTGCGACGACCTCGCGCGTCGGCCACTGGCGGGTGGGGTTGGCCACGATCTGCGGAGCCAGCAAGGGGGTGTGATCGGCCAGGCCGGACGTGTTGCGACAGAGCTGCCCGAGAGTGATCCCCTCCAGCCCCAACACCAGAGGAAGATAGGCGGACACCGGATCGTCGAGGCGCACCTGCTCCTCCTCGACGAGCCGGAGCAGCACCGTGCAGGTCAGCGCCGTGGTGTTGGTGCCGATCCGGAATCGCATCTCCGGGGTGAGCGCACCGGGAGACGTCGTCGAGAAGGAACCGGGCGACACAACCCAGTTGCCGGCCCACGGGGCCCAGACCCCGGCAATGGCCCCGGTGGAGCCGGACAGGGTCTTCGCTTCGCCGAGCACCGCGTCCAGCCGGGCCGTGACCTCGGCCGAGAACGGCACCGCCGCCGCACTGCGGGCTGCCGGGGACGCATCCGTCGCGGCGGTGCAGGCCGTCAGAACGAGGGCGGCACTCAGCACAAGAGCCGGCACGCGCTGGTGCCGAGGGCGGCGGCGCGCGTGACGAGGTGCGGGGCTGGTTGTTTCCTGTCCGAGCTTCATCGCTTGACCCCCGTCGCCTCGCGGCCCACACCGGGACGCCCCTGCACGACGGAGTGTACCCACGCCGGCGCCCCGCCGCAGAAATGTGTCGGCCGCGCGTCCTGCGAGACCTGGCTAGTCGGCGGAGGTGACCGGGCGGGGGGTCTCGGTGGGCCGTGGACCGCGCATGAACCGCTGCACGTTCTCGTCCACGATCATGTCGCTCGGGCGCAGGGGACGGGTCAGATAGAGGCCGTCCAGGCTGGTCAGCCGGCTGAGGGCCACGTAGGTCTGGCCGGGGCTGAACACGCGCGCGCCGAGATCGACGACTGCGCGCTCATAGGTGGCACCCTGCGACTTATGGATGGTGACCGCCCACGCCAGCCGCAGCGGGAACTGGGTGAACTCGGCCACGACATCTTTGCGCAGCTTCTTCGTGGTCGGGTTGTAGGTGTACTTGAACTTCTCCCATACCGCCGGTTCGACCTCGTGCGTGTCACCGTCGATGTCCACGTACACGGTCGAGTCCACCCGCGTGACGGTGCCGATGCTGCCGTTCACCCAGCGCGGGCCGCCGTCCTGTGGCGAGTCGTTGCGGAGGAACATGACCTGCGCTCCGACCTTCAGCTCGAGCACCTCATCGGCCGGGAACGTGCGCCCACCGAAGTCGCCGGTGACGTCGGCCTTGGCGGTGAGCGCCTTGCCGGAAAGCCGTTTGAGAGCGGATGCATTGATGCGGTTCACCGAATCGTTGCGGGTGGCCAGCGTGATCACACCCTCGCTCGGCGGGGTGCGGGAGCCCGCGGCGTTGAGTGCGCCGCCGATCTCGGCCGTGACCTGCCCGTGGCGCACCGCGTTGAGCATGTGCTTGAAGTCGGCGTCGCGTTGGCGATGCACCTCGGTGAGCTCGAAGATGCGCAGGTCGGCGCCCTGCCACACCTTGGCGTCGAAGAACCACATCGACCGGTAGGTGTCCGCGAAGTACGCCCGCTCATCGGAATCTCCCGGCACCGGGGCCAACTGGTACGGGTCACCGAAGAGCACGATCTGCACCCCGCCGAACGTGTCGTTCGGCCGTTGCCGCGCCTGGCGCAGGCTGCGGTCGATCGCGTCCATCAGGTCGGCGTTGACCATGGACACCTCGTCGATGACGACCGTGTCAATCGTGTTGAGAAGTTTGCGAACCTGGTCTGACTGGTCGATCGCGTTGTCCGCGATCACGCCGATCGGCAGGCGAAACAGGGAGTGGATAGTCTGGCCGCCCACGTTCAGCGCCGCCACCCCGGTGGGAGCGGCAATCACGATCTGCTTGCTCGTGTTCCAGGAGAGGTGGCCCAGCAGCGTCGACTTGCCGGTGCCGGCACGCCCGGTGACGAACACGTTCTGCCGGGTGCCCTCGATGGCCCGGAACACTTCGGCCTGCTCGCGAGACAGCGGAATCTCAGACACGGGGGCGCTTTCGATAGGGTGCGGACGGGACATCCCACTGTATCCGGCCCGGCTGCACGAGTCGGCCTCGGTTGACGGGTCGGCGGAGAACCTGACCCGTAGGATGTGTGAGTGAGCAACCGGGACGGCAGGCGCCGGCGTAACCAGCGGCGCGCCATCATGGCCGTGGTGATCATCGCAGCTCTCCTCGGCGCCGGCCTGGTCGCGACGATCGGGTCGCTCAACCGTGACCTGTACAGCGCAGGCAGCTTCGTGGGGCAGTATCTCGACGCCCTGGCCCGAAAAGACACCGCCAGTGCGCTGCTGCTGCCCGGGGTCAGACCCACGGCAGCCGAGCTCGAGGCGGCCGCGCTTCCGACGAACCTGCCGGACACCCTGCTGCGGGACTCCGTGCTGGGGGAGCTCAGCGACATCCGTCTGACCGACGACAACGAGACGGCCGATGGGCGGCACACGGTCGAATACGCGTTCCGCCTGGGCGGCTCGCCCGCGGCGATGACCTTCCAGGTGGAGAGTTCCGGCACGTTCTTCGGAGTTTTCGACAGCTGGCGCTTCGCGACCAGCCCGCTGGCCGTCCTCCGAGTAAACGTGCTGCATCAGGCCACCTTCTCGGTGAACAAACTGACCCTTGATACGCGTGCGCACGCCGCCGATGACGCGCCGGAAACGTTCTCGAACCAGGCTGCCTACCTGGCCTTCGCCCCCTCCCTCTACTCGCTGGAGCACACCTCCACCCTGCTCGACGCGGCCCCGCAGACGGTGCCGATCGTCGCATCCGGGGTGACAGATGTCACGGTCGATGCCCAGCCCAACGCCGGGTTCATCAGTCAGGTTCAGAAAGAGCTGAACCGTTTCCTCGACGATTGCACCACACAACAGGTGCTGCAACCCTCGAACTGCCCCTTCGGCATCGAGATCAACGACCGGGTGCAAGACGACCCGATTTGGTCGATCGCCGAGTATCCTCCGGTCACCCTGGTAGCCGGCGACTCCACCTTCGAGATGCCCGACACCGAGGGGCAGGCGCACATCGTGGTCGAGGTGCAGTCACTCTTCGACGGTGATGTCGTCGTGCGCGACGAGGACGTGTCCTTCGCGGTCGCGATCAGCGTGACCGTGAACCCCGACGGATCGCTCGCTCTGCAGTTGCGCTGACCGGCACCGGCTGCTCCGCGTTTTCGCTCACTCCGTGCGGTCGTGCGCGGCCAGACGGGCCAGCGCGGCGTTGTACTGGAGCAGATCGGCGTCACCCGTGCGCTCGGCGTTGCGGTCCTTGCGGCGGGTTTCCTTCTCGTCACTGCGGCTCCACTGGATGGCCACCGCGATGGCCAGGGCGATCGTCGGGATCTCGCCGACGCTCCAGGCGATTCCGCCGCCCATCTGCTGGTCCTCAATGCCGCTGAGCCCCCAGTCGCGGCCCATGGCACCGTACCAGTCTGCGAGGAGCAGCCCGGTCCCCGTCATCATGGTCACGCCGAAGAAAGCGTGGAACGCCATCGTGCCGAGCAGAAGCAGCAGGCGGCCGGCGTAGGGCAGTCGATAGGGCACCGGATCGATGCCGATCAGCGACTGCACGAAGAGATAGCCGGTGATCAGGAAATGCACGATCATCCACTCGTGGCCGATGTGGTCGGTCGTTGCCCAGCTGAACAGCGAGGAGTAGTAGAACACCCAGAGCGAACCGGCGAAGAGCACGGCGGCGACCAGCGGATTCGATAGGAAGCCCGCATAATTCGAGTGCACGGCAAGCAGGATCCACTCACGCGGGCCACGGCTGTCGTCCCGCCGCTTATGAATGGCCCGGGCAGCCAGGGTGACCGGTGCCCCCGGGACCAGGAAGACGGGCACCAGCATCGTCAGGGCCATGTGCATCAGCATGTGGGAGGAGAAGAGGTACTTTGCGTAGAGGTTCGCGCCGCCGTTGGTGATGTAGAACAGGATCAGCATGCCGGTCACCCAGAGCACGGTGCGGAAGATGGGCCACTTGTCGCCGCGGCGAGCCAGACGGCGCACGCCGGCCAGGTAGAAGAAGATGCCGAACGCGCAGAACAACACCCAGGCTAGGTCGAAGTTCCACTCGGTGAAGTAGCGGCTGAAGGTGAGGGGCGGCGGCAGGAGCTCGCCAGTCAGGATCTGGGCGGGCGTCGAGGTGGGGATCTCGGTCGCCGTGACCTGATCGACCGGCGTTGCGGTCCTGGCAAGGGCGGCGGCCGCCCCGGAGGCGAGGCCCATGAACGCCAGTTCCGTAACGACAAGCCACCAGAACCAGACGCCCCGTCGGGGTGCGAGGGCCGTGGTGTCTGCGGAGCGGCTCCGCAGCATCCGCCCGATCAGGAAACGGCGCTGCAACACGCCGAAAGCGCCGAGCACGGTGAGGGCGAACACCTTCACCAGAACGAGGATGCCGTAGGGCGAGAGCAGCCGGTCCCAGGCCCCCAAGCGAAGTTCGGCGCCGACGTAGCCGGACGCGGCGACGACGATGAAGGAGACGAGGGCGAGGGAGGAATAGCGCGCGATGACCAGGTCGATGCGTCCGTCGGCCAGTTGATTACGCAGCACAATGATGGTGAGCAGCCCGCCGAGCCAGACCGCGGCAAAGACCAGGTGCAACCCCAGGGCGGTGATGGCCACGTCGTGTCCCTCGGCGCCGGCAGCGTGGCCCTGAAGGGCCATCGGCACCAGTGCGCCCACGGCGAGAACCGTGACGAAGATGAGTCCGGTCAGGGACCGCACCGCGAAGCACAAGACGGTGACGAAGGCCGCGATCAGGGTGGTGACCAGCCAGGCCTGACCGATCTCGATGTCGCGGAAGAACGCTCCAGCCGTGGCGCTGAACCTGTCATCGAAGCTGAACGGGATGGTGGTCACCTGCAGGAAGGTGAAGAAGCCGGTGAGGGCGGATGCCACGGTG
This sequence comes from Actinomycetales bacterium, assembly GCA_038319305.1. Lineage (GTDB taxonomy): Bacteria > Actinomycetota > Actinomycetes > Actinomycetales > Microbacteriaceae > Cryobacterium. The sequence goes on from JBBQDC010000103.1 coordinate 9,295, forward strand.
AAGACGGCAGCGGACCCGGCGGCGAAGTCGAGGGCCGCGTTGTACTCGGTCTCCCGGGGGCTCAGGGCGAAGAGGGTGAGAACGAGGGCGCCGATGGTACCCGCGGCGCTGAGATTGACGAGGAGCTTGCCCAGCGGCAGACCCCACCGCACGACCGGCCCCGGATCGGCCAGCAGTTGCGCCGCCGCGCCGCCGCCGTAAGCGAGCGCGACGAGCGCTGTCAGCGTTGCGACCAGCAGGAGCACGGCCGGACCGGAGATACGCACGAGACGAGGCACTGACTCAGCCTATCCGTGCCTAGTGGCTGCACGCTGCACGAGTGGCGCCACGCACGAAAACAGGGCGCCGACCGTAGTCAACGCCCTGCCTGCTTCGTGCGAAACCTACTTGGCGGCAGCCTTGAGCTTGCTACCAGCGGTCAGCTTGACGCGGTGGCCCGCGGCGATGGCGATCTCTTCGCCGGTCTGCGGGTTGCGGCCGGTGCGCGCTGCGGTAGCGGTGCGCTCGACTCCGAGCCAGCCCGGGATCGTGACCTTGCCGTCGTTCGCGACGGTGTCTGCGAGAGTTGCAAAGAAAGCGTTCAGCACGCTGTCGACTGCAGCCTGGCTCTGGCCAGAGTCTGCGGCAACCTTGGCAACGAGCTCGGTCTTGTTCAGCGACTTGTCAGCCATTGAGTGTCCTCCTCGGACCTTTGTCTGTAAAAACAGGTATTCACGTATTGCGGGCGACGCTC
>JBBQDC010000104.1:0-10001 GCA_038319305.1 Actinomycetales bacterium
CGCCGAGGCTGATCGGTTTGCCGGTCACGATTCCGGGAACGGTGTAGCCGACGTTGACCGAGTAGGTGTCCATGATCCAGGCCATGGTGCGCTCGTCGGTGCCCATGTCGGGAGCCGGAATGTCCTTCTCCGGGCCGATGACGGGCAGGATCTCGCTCGTATAGCGGCGGGTCACGCGTTCCAGCTCGGCCTGCGAGAAGAGCAGCGGGTCGATTGTGACCCCACCCTTGGCGCCGCCGTACGGCACGTCGAGCAGGGCGCACTTCCAGGTCATCCACATCGCCAGGGCTCGCACCTCGTCGAGGGTGACATTGGGGCTGTAGCGCAGGCCGCCCTTGGCAGGACCGCGGGACAGGTTGTGTTGCACCCGGTACCCGGTGAACAGGCAGGTGCTGCCGTCGTCGCGGCGCAGGGGCACGGCCACGGTCAGCTCCCGGCGCGGGGTGGCGAGCAGGGCGTGCAGGCCCGCGCTGTAGCCGAGTACGCCGATGGCGGCGCTCAGCTGGGATCGGGCGTCGTGCAGTGGGGTGGCAAGTGGGGCGGCAGGCGGGCTCGCCGTCGCGGCGAACAGTGTGGTCGCGAGCGTGCGGGGGGCGAGTACCGTCGCCGCCGGCACGGTGTCGAGGAGGCTCATGCGGCGGCGAGCACGCTCGTGAGCACCTGCAGGCCCTCCACCAGCAGGTCATCGGGGATGCTCAGGGGCGGCAGGAAGCGGATCACGTTGCCATAGGTGCCGCAGGTGAGCAGCACGACACCCTGAGCGTGGGCAGCAGCCACGACACGGCCGGTGAGCGCGCCATCCGGGTCGCCGGTCACAGGGTCAACCAGTTCGATGGCGATCATGGCGCCGCGGCCGCGCACATCGCCCACTCGCTTGTCGACGGCACGGATGGCGTTCAGCCGCCCGGTCAGGATGGCGCCGATTTCGCGGGCGCGCTGGGTCAGGTTCTCGGTCTCGTAGCTCTGCATGGTGGCCAGGGCCGCGGCGCAGGCGAGCGGGTTGCCGCCGTAGGTGCCGCCGATGCCGCCGACCTGTGGTGAGTCCATGATCTCGGCGCGGCCGGTGACGGCGGAGAGCGGCAGCCCGCCCGCGATGCCCTTGGCCATCACCATGATGTCGGGAATGATGCCCTCGTAGTTGCTGGCGAACAGGTCGCCGGTTCGGGCGAAGCCGGTCTGCACCTCGTCGGCGATGAAGAGGACCTTGTTGGCACGGCACCAGTCCACCAGGGCAGGCAGGAAGCCGGGCGCCGGCACGATGAAGCCGCCCTCACCCTGGATCGGCTCGATGATCAGGGCGGCCAGGTTGTCGGCACCGACCTGCTTCTCGATCTGGGAGATGGCGCGCCTGGCTGCGCCAACCCCGTCGAGTCCGGCGTCGCGAAAGGGGTACGACGTGGGCGCGCGGTAAATCTCCGCGGCGAAGGGGCCGAAGCCGTTCTTGTAGGGCTGGTTCTTCGCGGTCAGACCCATGGTGAGGGTGGTGCGGCCGTGGTAGGCGTGGTCGAACGCGACGACGGCCTGCTTGCCGGTGAAGTGGCGGGCGATCTTGACGGCGTTCTCCACGGCCTCGGCGCCGGAGTTGAACAGTGCGCTGCGCTTGGCGTGGTCACCCGGGGTCAGCCGATTGAGCGTCTCGGCCACCTCGATGTAGGAGTCGTAGGGCGTGACCGTGAAGCAGGTATGCGTGAACTGGGCCAGCTGGGCAGCCACGGCGGCGACGACCTCGGGGGCGCTGTTACCGATGCCGGTCACAGCGATGCCGCTGCCGAGGTCAATCAGGGAGTTGCCATCGACGTCGACGAGCACGCCGCCGCCGGCTGCGACGATGTAGGCAGGCAGAGTGACGCCCACCCCGGCGGAAACGGCCTCGTTCTTGCGACGGCTGAGCTCCTGGGACTTCGGGCCGGGGATGACCGTGACAAGGCGGCGCACCTGGGGAAGGGACGGTCCACCGAACGGAATCTCGAGGGGAAGGGTGTCGAGGAGGGTCATGGCTGCTCCAGTTCTCTGCGTGTGCATCGGTGCGGGGGCCGGCGGCGATGCCAACTCCAGAAGGCTACGCAGGGCGGCCGTCCGCGGCCTTTGACACCTTGTACAACACTCATCAAATCTTTCGCCACGTTGTACACTCAGCGCATGGCTCCGAACCTGGCTCCGCCGCTTCTGCCCACCCTGCGCCGCCTGCTTGCTCAGCCTGGCCTCCAGCTGCGCCTGGTCACGCCCGAATCGGAGCTGCCCGCGCACGCGCTTGACCAGCCCGTGGAATGGGTGCACAGCTCTGATCTGAGAGACCCGACGCCCTTCCTCTCCGCCAGCCAGGTACTACTCACCACGGGCACCCAGTTCGCCGATACGACGACGGATGCCTACTACCGCGACTACGTAGGCCGGCTCACGGGCCGGGGAATCACCTGCCTCGGCTTCGGCACCGAGGTCGTTCGAGCCGGCACCCCGGGGGCCCTCGTAGCGGCCTGCCTTGCCGCAGGACTGCCTCTGGTCGAGGTGCCGTACGACACACCGTTCATCGCCGTGGCCCGCGCGGCCGGCGACCTGGTCGCCGAGTTGCGCTACGCCCGCAACACCTGGGCGCAGGGCGCCCAGCGGGCCATCTCACATGCTGCTCTCCGACCGGATGGCCTGAGCAACACCCTGAGCGAGTTGTCCCGGCAGCTGGGCCAGTGGGTCGCGCTCTTCGACGCGAGCGGCACGCTCGACCGGGTCTTCCCCCGCGACGCGTTCTCCGGCGCCGAGGCTTCCCCTGCCCTGCCGCGAGTGCAGGCGGAGGCCGGCCGGCTGCTCCGACGCGGGCAGCGCGCCGGCACCAGCCTCGACGAGGGCGGCGAGACCCTCACGCTGCAGACGCTGGGCCGGCGCGACCAGCTGCGCGGAGTGCTGGCCCTCGGCGGAATCACCGAACTCGACCAGGCCAGCCAGCAGGTGGTGACGAGTGTCATCGCCCTCGCCGGGCTCGCGCTTGAGCAGAACAGTTCCCTTGATCGTGCCCGAGGGCATCTGCGATCCGGCCTGCTGCAGGCGCTGCTCGGTGGCGACCTGCCACTGGTGCAGGGTATTTCCGGCGAGCTGTGGGGTTCCCTCCCGGCCGAACCGGTGCGGGTTGCCGTCGTCTCCCCGCCGCCCGAACGGCTGGATGCCCTCACCGAGATGCTCGAGCTGCGAGTCGAGGAACGCCCCGGACATCTCTTCTTCGCCCGCGACGGCCGCCAGGTGCTGCTCATCGCCGATCGTGCCGCCACGCCCCTGCTCAACGAGCTGGTGGGCTTCGGCCTGCACGTGGGCGTCTCCGACCAGAGTGACTACCGTGCGCTGCCGCATGCGGCGGCCCAGGCCCGGCAGGCGCTCGAGCGCGCCAACGAGGGTGTCCCCGGCATCGTCGAGTTCGAAGTCATCTCCCGGCAGGGGGTGCTCGCGTTCCTGGCCCGAACGGATGCCTCAGAGGTCGGCCGCGCCAGCCTCCGGCCGCTCCTGGACCACGACGCCGCGCACGGCACGGTGCTCCTGATGACCCTGCGCGTGTGGCTCGAGCACAACGGCCAATTCGGCCCGGCCGCGGCTGAGCTCGGCGTGCACCGGCACACCGTGCGCGGCCGGATCAGCCACGCCGAGCAGCTGCTCGGCCGCGACCTCGGCGCCTTTCACGCGCGCGCCGACCTCTGGGCGGCGCTGCTGGCGGCCAGATAGCGCGCCCGGCGAAGCTGCCCTGGACCAGGCCGGCCGTTTGGCCTGCAGGTCAGGCCTGCAGCGACCAGGGCTTGCGACGCACGAGGATGTGGCCACGGCTCGTGCTGAGCCGGGTCCACAGTCCGGTCTCGAACAGGCGCACGGGTTCGTCCTTCGGCAGGAATCCGAGGCTGACGGCAGCGAAGGCGGCACCGGCCGGCACGATTTCCAGGCCGGGAATCGGGCGGCTCCAGACCTCCGACCGAACGCGCTGCACGATCTGTCCACCGGTCCCGGCGGGGATGACGGCGGCGACCTCCTCGATACCGGCCTGGGCGGCGCCGTCGAGCAGTGCGGCATCCGTTTCACCGAGCAGCGTCCAACCGCCCTGGGGTGGCGAGATGCCGGCCCAGGTCACGGTGGTCACTTCAAGGGGCACGGTGACGGACACCGGCACCTTCTCCGCCTGAACGGCCGCGGTGAGGCGGGCGAGGCGGTCGAGCAGGGACCGCACGGGAACGACCGCGTCGAGCTCGACCGGCGTGGTGAGCGCGAAGGTGCGCAGGCCCAGCACGGTCGGGCTGGAATCGAGCAGACCACGTGGATAGAGGATCGCGGTGTAGACGGCGAGCACCCCGGCAGCCTGAATCAGGCGCACAGAACCGTCTTCCACCCGGCTGGCACGAGACAGGTAGACCTGGAGGTCGCGAAGGGACAGGGAATCTGGGAGAGAAAATGACTTACTCATCTGCTCCTAAACTACCAAGGTACGGTGTGCGTCACACCGACGCCCCGACCTGAACCGTCACCCGCCTGAGGAGGCCACATGGACTTGCCGATGGAAGGCCTTCTGGCCGCCCTTGACCTCACCGACACGGGCGCCCGCACCAGCGAGGACATTTTCACCGGTGCGTCACAGTGGATGCCGCTCGGCCGCGTCTTCGGCGGGCAGGTACTCGCCCAGTCCCTGGTCGCCGCGATCCGCACGGTGCCCGACGACCGCCATGTGCACTCCATGCACGGCTACTTCCTGCGCCCCGGCGACGTTGACCAGCCGATCACGTTCTCGGTCGACCGCATCCACGACGGCCGCTCGTTCTCCACCCGCCGCACTCAGGCTTACCAGGACGGGCACCCGATCCTGTCGATGATCGCGTCGTTCCAGGACGACGATGAGGGTCTGGAACATCAGATCGAGATGCCGGACGACCTGCCTGACCCCGACTCCCTGCCCACGGCGGCGGAGTCTCTGGCCCTCGTCGACCACTCCATCGCCCGCTACTGGGCGAACGAGCGGCCGTTCGACATGCGTCACCTGCCCTCGCCGATCTACCTCAAGGTGGACGGCGAGCACACCTCGCGCCAGGCCGTATGGATGAAGACCATGGGCCCGCTGCCCGATGACCCTGATCTGCACCGAGCAGCCCTGGCCTACGCCAGCGACTACTCGATCATGGAGCCCGTCATGCGCCGCCACGGTGTGGCCTGGGCCACGCCGGGCCTCAAGGTCGCCAGCCTGGATCATGCAATGTGGTTCCACCGCTTCGGCCGGGTCGACGAGTGGATGCTCTATGTGCAGGATTCCCCGACCGCCCAGGGCGGCCGCGGGCTCTCCACCGGCAGCATCTACAGCCGGAACGGCCTCCTGCTGGCGACCGTCGCCCAGGAGGGCATGGTGCGCCTGCCGAAAGAGGTCGACTAACGGCGCTGCCCTACGGCTCGAGGCGGGATTCGAGCAGCACCTTCCCCGATGACACCGAACGGATGTCCACGGTCGCGATGTCCGCCTCGGTGAGGCTCGTCGTGCCGACCGGCGTGACGGTCGTGCCTGGCGCAGCGATCCAGCTCGCGACGAGGCTCGCCTCACCGTTTTTATCGGTCACATACAGTGCGTAGCCGCGTGCGCCGGTGGCCCCCTCAACCTGCGCGTAGCTGCACCTGGTGATGATCTGTGTTCCCCACGGCTGCACCTCGAGGCGGAGGTCGGCGCTGAGCGGACTTGGCACCACCTGACGCATCGCCAGCGTCGCCGCGGGCGCGGATGCCGTCGGCTCGGCGACAGGACCCTGCCCCGGCAGTCCCGCCAGACCCACCCAGCCGGTCACCGCGAGTGCCACGATGGCCGTGAGGACCGCGACCCCGACGAGAGCGGAGACCAGCAACCCACGGGAGCGGGACTGCTCCCTGCGGGCGGCGGCCAGCAGACCCGGGAGAGTCGCGTCGTCCCCCGAATCGTCCCCCGAGCGGCCCTCACCGGCGAGCGCCTGCTCCAACGGCACGGCCGCCAGCAGTCCCGGCAGGCCCGCCAACTCGGTGACGGCCCGGGAACAGGCCTCACACCCTCCGAGATGCCGCTCAAAGTCCCGGCGATCATCCGGGGAGAGTGCGCCCAGCACGTAGGCAGCATCCCACGCGACGTAGGAGTCACTCGGGGCGATCATCGTGCGGTCACTCCCCTCTCCTGCAGCGCGAGGCGCAAGGCGCGCAGCGCGTAGTGCAGGCGTGATTTCACCGTGCCGGTTGGAATGTCAAGCAGCCGGGCGGTTTCCGCGACCGAGTGGCCGCGGTAGTACGAGCAGATGATGACGATCCGGTGCTCGAGCGACAGACACTCCAGGGCGTCAGCGATCAGCCAGGAGTAGAGGAGAACATCGGTCTGGTCCGGCGTTGCCCGCTCCGGCACCCGATCCGTGGCGATCTCGTGGCGGGCGTGGGCCGATCGGTGTTCGTCGATGACCAGGTTGCGGGCAACGGTGTAGAGCCAGGCCCGAGCCGAAGACTCCGACTGGTCGAGTACCTGCGGGCGCCGCCACGCGCGAAGCAGCGTTTCCTGTACGACATCGTCGGCGAGGGCCGCATTGCCCGTCAGCCGCACAACGAAACGCCGCAGGGCAGGGGCATGCTCGTCGACGAGGGCCCGAAGCAGTTCGGTGCGAGCATCCATCGGACTCTCCTCCTGTAGCCAACGCGAAGGGACGTGTCGTCGTTTCAGGTGCCACGTGAACCGAACGGCGTGCCGCCTCGTATTTACCAATATCACGCATATCGTGGACCCACTATCGAAGGAGCACCATGACACTGCAAACGGATATCTCCCGTCGCACCGTGATTATGGTCGGGGGCGGCTCCGTTGTTGCCCTTGCCGGGTGCAGCGCTCAACCGGCGGCCACCGAGACGACAACGGATACGGGCACCCCGGCGGCAGGCGACGGCGGCACGGGGAACGCCGAGATCGCCAAGCTCGCCGATGTCCCTGTCGGCGGTTCCATCTCGGCCACCCTCGACGGCAAGCCGATCGTCGTTGCCCAGCCGACCGCGGGTACCGTGGTTGCCTTCAGCGCCATCTGCACCCACAAGGGGTGTGTCGTCACGCCCGATGCTGAAGCGAAGGAATACGTCTGCCCGTGTCATGGCTCCCGCTTTGACGCCAGCACCGGGGAGGTCACCGCCGGGCCCGCGCCCACGGCGCTGACGGCGCTCCAGGTCACGGTAGACGGAGACTCGATCACGTCCGTGTAGTGCTGTGGACATCTTCAACGTCAACGGGCTGCCGCTGCACGCTCTTCTGGTTCACGGGGTCGTCGTACTTGTGCCGGTGACCGCGCTCTGCGTGCTGCTCGCCGCAGTGTGGCCGACGGCGCGGCGCCGTCTCGGCAGCGTCATTGCACTGATGGGTCTGGCCATCATCGGGTTGGTCCCGCTCACCATGACGGCGGGCCAGTGGCTCAAGGAGCGTGTCTTCCGCACCCCGCTGATCGAGACCCATGCGACCCGCGGCAACTCACTCTGGCCCTGGTCGCTGTCCCTCGGCGTGCTCGCGATCGCCATCTGGCTCTGGTACTTCCTGGCCGACCGTCGGGCGGGCTCCGACACCGCGCCGAGCGAAAGACCGAGAGCAGGACGCCGCTCGGTCGCCGTCATCCTGGTGCTGCTCGCGGTCGGTATCGGCGGGATGGCAACCTACCAGACCGTGCTCACCGGCGAGTCCGGCAGCCGGGCAGTCTGGGAGGGCGTCTTCACCGAGAACCCCCGCTAGATCATCGGGGGGTGGCTCAACTCAACTCCACTCAACTCAGCGCCGGGTGAACCGGATGGACTCGTCCAGATACGGCGTCCAGGCGTTACGCTCGACGTCGTTGATCTTGCGCGGCCGCTCGGTTGCGGCGTCGACGAGCACGATCGTCGTGCTCGCCTGCGCGAAGAGCACCACCGGCTCCAGTCCGATCGGCGACCAGACCTCGTAACAGACTTCGAGGCTGGCGCCGCCCAGCTTGCCGAGCCACAGACGGATGTCCAGTGGCTGCCTCAGATACGGAATCGGAGCCAGGTACTCGGCCTCCATTCGCGCGATCAGCGTCAGGGTCGCCGCGCCCGGTCGCCCGTCAAGCACCGCGGTGCCGGCGAACGCACCGGGCCCGGCGCCGTCCTCATCCGGCCAGAACGCCTGGATGCGCGCATCCTCAAGCACGCGCAGAAGCTCGGCGTTATTGACGTGGCCGTAGGCGTCCAGGTCCGACCAGCGCAGCCTCACCGGAATGTGCAGCTTCATCGCGGGCCCTAGTCGCGGGTCAGCTTGCGGTACGCGGAGCGATGCGGCTTCGCGGCATCCGGACCAAGGCGTTCGATCTTGTTCTGCTCGTACGATTCGAAGTTGCCCTCGAACCAGTACCAGTTCGCCGGGTCTTCGTCGGTCCCCTCGTAAGACAGAATGTGGGTGGCGATCCGGTCGAGGAACCACCGGTCGTGAGTGATGACCACGGCGCAACCGGGGAATTCGAGCAGCGCGTTCTCGAGCGAGCCCAGGGTTTCGACGTCCAGGTCGTTTGTGGGTTCGTCGAGTAGCAACAGGTTGCCGCCCTGCTTGAGGGTGAGGGCCAGGTTGAGGCGGTTACGCTCTCCACCAGAGAGTACGCCGGCCTTCTTCTGCTGGTCAGGGCCCTTGAACCCGAACGTTGATACGTAGGCGCGAGAAGGAATCTCGGTCTTGCCGACCTGGATGTAGTCCTGACCGTCGGAGACGACCTCCCACAGCGACTTGTTCGGGTCAATCCCGGAGCGGCTCTGGTCGACGTAGGAGATGTCGACCGTCTCGCCGATCTTCAGCTCACCCTGGTCGAGCGGCTCGAGTCCGACAATCGTCTTGAACAGCGTGGTCTTACCCACACCGTTGGGGCCGATGATGCCGACGATGCCGTTGCGCGGGAGGGTGAAGGAGAGCTCCTCAATCAGGACGCGGTCACCGAAGCCCTTCTTGACCTTCCTGGCGTCGATGACCTGGGCGCCCAGGCGCGGGCCCACGGGGATCTGGATCTCCTCGAAGTCGAGCTTGCGGGTGCTCTCTGCAGCCGCCGCCATCTCTTCGTAGCGGGCGAGCCGCGCCTTCGATTTGGCCTGGCGGCCCTTCGCATTCGAGCGCACCCATTCGAGCTCGTCCGCGAGGCGCTTGGCCATCTTCGCGTCTTTCTTGCCTGCAATCAGCAGTCGTTCCTGCTTCTTCTCGAGGTAGGTCGAGTAGTTGCCCTCGTAGGGGTACAGGTGGCCGCGGTCGACCTCGGCGATCCACTGTGCAACGTGGTCGAGGAAGTACCGGTCGTGGGTCACGGCCAGGACAGCTCCGGCGTAGCTCTTGAGGTGCTGCTCGAGCCACAGCACACTTTCAGCGTCGAGGTGGTTGGTGGGCTCATCGAGGAGCAGCAGGTCGGGCTTCTGCAGAAGCAGCTTGCACAACGCAACCCGGCGTCGTTCGCCACCGGAAAGGATCGTGACATCGGTTTCCGGGGGCGGGCAGCGCAGCGCGTCCATGGCCTGTTCCAGCTGGGAATCGAGGTCCCAGGCGTCAGCCGCGTCGATGGCTTCCTGCAGTTTCCCCATCTCTTCAAGCAGGGTGTCGAAGTCGGCGTCCGGGTTGGCCATCTCTTCGGAGATCTCGTTGAATCGCTGGATCTTGCCGTAGATCTCACCGACACCTTCCTGCACGTTGCCCAGAACGGTCTTTTCCTCGTTCAGGGGCGGCTCCTGCAGCAGGATGCCCACTGAGTAGCCAGCGCTGAGCTTCGCTTCGCCGTTCGAAGGGGTGTCCAGGCCTGCCATGATCTTCAGGATGGTGGACTTGCCCGAGCCGTTGGGGCCCACGACGCCAATCTTCGCGCCGGGGTAGAAGGACATGCTGACGTCGTCGAGGATTACTTTGTCGCCGACAGCCTTGCGTGCCTTGGTCATTGTGTAGATAAATTCCGCCATGCTCCAAGGCTAGTCGGTGCAACCAACTATCTCCCATTTGTGTGCGGTAGCTCCCGTTGCCTGACAGGAGCGTTCCCCTT
>JBBQDC010000105.1:0-9886 GCA_038319305.1 Actinomycetales bacterium
CTCACCATCTTCAAGCACTGCCATCGTTTGGCTGGCATCAGCGCTGCGGCCACCGAAGAATTCGCGGGCTTTGCGGCTGCTCTGCCCGCGCAGGGTCTGATCGGGCCGGAGACGGTCGAGGTGAGCCTGCCGATCGACGCCCCCGACGGTGATGCCGACGTGATCGGGGCTACTGGCACCGATCCGCTCGTCATCTGCATCGGCAGCCAGGAACCGCGCAAGAACCACCTGGCAGTGTTGTTCGCGGCCGAGCTGCTCTGGCGTGCAGGCGTGGCGTTCCGGCTGCGCTTCATCGGTGGCGGCAGCATCCTCTACACCCGTGAATTCGATAAGCGGGTGAGGGCACTCCAGCGCGAGGGCCGCAAGGTCGAGGTCCTCCGCGGCGTCAACGACGAGGTTCTCCTGTCGGCCTATCGCGAGGCCCGGTTCTCCGTGTTCCCCTCGTTGCACGAGGGATACGGGCTGCCGGTCGCCGAGTCTCTAGCGTTCTCAACGCCCGTGATCACCACCGACTACGGCAGCACGGCCGAAATCGCCCGCGGGGGAGGCTGCCTTGAGGTCGACCCGCGCAACGACGACGAACTCGTCGTCGCCATGCGCTCCCTGCTCGTCGGCGACGACACCATCAACCGCCTCCACGCTGAAATCGCCACCCGGTCGGATCGCACGTGGGACGATTACGCCAGCGAACTATGGGACCAGCTCGTCCTGCCCCTGAGAGGGGAACTGGATGTCTAACCAGACCAGAATCGACCGTCTCCGCATCCTGCTGGCTGCGCTGGACCCGTCGATCGACCTGACCGGTGACGAAGCCGTGCTCCTCGGCCGTGTGGCGACACACTTCGTCGTGCCGGCCACCGACAAGATGTGGCTGGCCCTGGCCGTGCTGCACGCTGAGTTCCCCACGCGCGACCAGGTGGTCGACGGCATCCGGCGCATTCGACTCGACGGCGCGGCAGCCGTACTCAAGGAGATCGCGCACGCCCCGGTGCGGCGCGGGCTCTTCGGCGTTCATCCCGTGCGTCCCGTACGCGTGGTGACCGGGGTAACGGTGGTCGATGTGCACCACACGGCGCGCACCGGCCTTGCCACCGGCATTCAGCGTGTGGTGCGCAAGACCATCGAACAGTGGTCGCAGTCGCACGAGCTGCTGCTCGTGGGCTGGGGTTCCGCGTTCGGTGCGCTGCGCGAGCTGTCCCCGCAAGAGCGGGCCAACGCCATTCACGGTACCTACCCGGATGCTGAGAGTGAGGGCACCGCTGAGGTCACCGTGCCGTGGCGCTCGACCTATATTCTCCCCGAACTGGCCGTCGAAGCCGAGCGCACCGCCCGCATCTCCGCCCTCGCGGAGTTCTCCGGCAATGCCTCGTATGTGATCGGGTTCGATTGCGTGCCTCTGACCTCGGCCGAGACGACCGGCCAGGGCATGGGCGGGGCGTTCGCAAAGAACCTCGCCGCGGTTGCACGGTTCGACAAGGTTGCCACCATCTCCGGTGCGGCAGCCCTTGAATACCGCGGTTGGCGACGGATGCTGTCCGGCGCCGGCCTCACCGGGCCGGAGATCGAGCCGGTGCTGCTGCCGGCCGATGCCGGCACTGTCACCGACGCCGAACTCGAGTCGGCGAAAAAATCACTCGTCATCGAGGGGCTGCCACTGCTGCTCTGCGTGGGCAGCCACGAGCCCCGCAAGAACCACCTCGCCGTGCTGAGTGCGGCCGAGATCCTCTGGCGTGAGGGGCACGAATTCTGCCTGTCTTTCGTCGGCGGCAACTCGTGGGGTGGCCGGGCGTTCACCACGCAGCTCAAGCAGATGCAGGAACGCGGCCGGCCGGTGCAAACAATTTCGGCAATCTCCGACGCCCTGCTCTGGGGTGGCTACCGGGCCGCGGCCTGCACGGTGTTCCCTTCCCTGAACGAGGGCTTTGGCCTGCCGGTGGCCGAATCGCTGGCCGTCGGCACCCCCGTGGTCACCTCCGATTTCGGCAGCATGAAAGAAATCTGCCAGCAGGGCGGGGCGATTCTGATCGACCCGCGCGATGACGCGGCCCTTGCCTCCGGACTTGCTCAGGCCATGTTCGACCCGGAAGTGAATCAGCGTCTGCGCGACGAGGCCAATCGCCGCGAGAACAAGGGCTGGAACGACTACGCCACCGAGGTGTGGGAGTACTTCCACAAATCCTCGTAGACTCGATCGACGGACGGCCAGTCGTTCACCACACTCACGGAGCTATATGACCAGCATTGCCCAAGAACGCGCAGACAGGCTCAATTCGTTGCCGTTCCAGAAATCGGCTGTGTCTGGCGGCGGACTGATCGGCGGATTCTGGGGGTCAATCAAGGAAATCGCGGCACACCGCGAACTCCTGGACCTCCTGATTCGCCGCGAGCTCAAGGCCCGCTACAAGGACAGCAGCCTGGGCTTCATCTGGAGCCTGATTCGACCGCTGACCATGCTGTTGATCTACTACGTGGCCATCGGCCAGTTTCTCGGTGCCGCCCGCGGCATCCCGGACTTCGCGATCTTCGTCTTCACCGGCCTCACGATCTGGGGTCTGTACAGCGAGATCGTCTCGACCGGAACCATGTCGATCATCGGAAACGCCGGCCTGATCAAGAAGGTGTACCTGCCGCGGGAGATCTTCCCGCTGGCCGCCACGGGATCGGCCATCTTCAACTTCGTGATCCAGATGGTCGTGCTCGTGGGAGCCACTATCGTGCTCGGCCAGTTCCCCCTGTCGCGCAACCTGCTCTACGTGCCCGTGGCCATCCTGATCGTGCTTGTCTGGGGCGTCGCCTTTGCGCTTTTGCTGTCGGCCCTGAACGTGTACCTGCGCGACGTGCAGTACCTGGTCGAGGTTGCCATGCTCATCCTCTTTTGGGCGTCACCCATCGTTTATTCGTGGTCGCTGGTCGTGGGTGCGATCACCAATTCCCGCGCCCCGTGGCTGATCGAGGTGTACCTGCTCAACCCGGTCACCGTCGCCGTGCTCGCCTTCCAGAAGGGCCTGTGGCAGGCCGGCTCGGAGACCCGCACGATGGCCGACATCACCGTCGGCCCGCAGCCGTGGCCGCCAGATCTTGATGTTCGTCTGCTCGTGACGGCTGTCGTCGGTTGCGTGTTCCTCATCGTTTGCCAGCGCGTCTTCCAGAAGCTCCAAGGCAACTTCGCGCAGGAGATCTAATGTCACTTCTTCCACAGAGACCTCCCATAAAGAACGCTCCGGTCGTCATCCGCACGCGGGATGTCTCCAAGCGCTTCATCATCCGCAAGGATAAGTCGCTCAAGGAACGAATTGTGAACTTCGGCCGGTCGAAGCAGCACAAGGAAGACTTCTGGGCGCTTCGCGACATCGGCATCGAGATCACGGCGGGCACCAGCGTCGGACTCGTCGGCGCGAATGGCTCCGGCAAGAGCACCCTGCTCAAGGTCATCGGCGGCATCATCCAGCCCAATGACGGCTTCGTCGAGCGACGCGGACGCCTCGCGGCGCTGCTCGAGCTCGGCGCCGGGTTCCACCCCGACCTGACCGGGCGGGAGAACGTCTTCCTCAACGGGTCGATCCTGGGTCTAACCCAGCAGCAGACCGCCGACTACTTCGACTCCATCGTCGCTTTCTCCGAAATCGGCGATTTCATCGACACTCAGGTCAAGTTCTACTCCTCCGGCATGTACGTTCGGCTCGCGTTTGCGATCGCCGTGCACGTCGACCCGGACATCCTGCTAGTCGACGAGGTGTTGGCCGTCGGCGACGAGCCGTTCCAGAAGAAGTGCATGGACAAGATCCGTGAGTTCCAGCAGGAGGGCCGCACGATCGTGTTCGTGTCGCACTCAGCCGGCCAGATTGCCGACCTTTGCGACCGCGTGATCGTGCTGTCCCATGGCAAGATCGTCTTCGACGGGGAGACCGAGGCAGGCATCGACGCGCTGCGGGAGTCCTTCGGCAGTTGATGGTGACCATGCCTGGCGCCCGGCCGGGCGCATCCGCTCCTCTCCGTGTCGCCCTCTCGGTGCTCACCATGTATCCCGGGGCGATGGGCGGAGGGGAGACGTATGCCCGGGAGCTGGCCAAGCAACTCGCCCGCCAGCCGGACATCGACGTGACGGTCTACGTGCCCTCGAACGCCGCGGGGTGGAGCCACGAGGCGCCGGAGACCGTGGTCGCCAAGGTGCACAGCGGCACCGGGTCGAAGGCTCGAATCAGGGGCATGCTCTCGGCTTTCGGTCACGCCCGTCGGGCGCGAGCCCTGATGAGCGGGTCCGAGGTCGTGTACTTCCCCTTCACGGTGCCTGTGCCGCGGCCGAGCCGGCACCAAGCGTTCGTGCTGATGATCTTCGATGTGCAGCATCTCGACCTGCCCGAGCTGTTCACCCCGGCGGAGCGCGCGTTCCGCCGGCTGACCTACGACCGGCCCGCCCGGCGGGCGGATGCCGTGATCACCATCAGCGAGTTCACGAAAGCCCGGATCGTTCACCACCTCGGGATCGATCCCGACCGCATCCACGTGGCGCACCTCGGCGCCGAGCGGGAACAGTTCACACCGAACTTCGGGCCGCGGGGCGACTTTCTGTTCTACCCGGCCCGCGCCTGGCCGCACAAGAACCATGCCCGCCTCTTCGAGGCTTTCGCCCTACTCCGGCAGCACCGACCTGAGCTGCGCTTGGTGCTCACCGGCGGCGACCTGGCCCGGCTTGGCGAGCTGCCGCCCGGCGTCGACTGGCGGGGGCACGTCAGCGGCACGGAGCTCTCCGGGCTCTATCGGAGCGCTGCCGCAGTGGTGTTTCCGAGCCTCTACGAGGGGTTCGGCCTGCCGCCCTTGGAGGCGATGGCATCCGGATGCCCGGTCGCATCATCGAACGCCGGCTCACTGCCCGAGATCTGCGGCGACGCCGCCGAAATGTTCGACCCCACCGATCCACAGGCCATCGCTGATGCCGTGGATCGGGCTCTGGCCAACGAGGCCGACCTCGGGCGACGCGGGGTGGCCCGGGCGGCGGAGTTCAGCTGGGAGCGCTGCGGCCGGGAGCACGCGGACGTCTTCCGGCTGGTTGCTGACCGTCGGCTCACGGCCTGAGCCGAGTGGGGATCTCGCTCAGTTCTCCGGGCGCCGGTGCGGGCTGGGTTGCAGCAGACTGCGCCAGCTCTTGCCCTGCGCGGCCTTCACGGCGCAGATCAGCAGGAGCAGCCAGCCGAAGTCGACCAGCACAGTGCTTTCGGCTGCCGACGTGACCAGCAGGATCACCAGAATCAGCGGCGACCAGACATAGACCATCGATCGTTTGTCGGAGGCGAGCAGCCACGACCGCCAGAAGGCGAGCAGTACGAGCGCGAGGAACGACAGAAGGCCGACCAGGCCGACCTGGAAGTAGACGTCCAGGAACGCGTTCAGCGCGGAGGTCTGCGGGCGCTCGGTGACGAAGCTGAGCCAGCCGTAGGGGGTGACGTCGACGGGCCAGAGGCCAGCCCAGCCCCAGCCCTCGAGCGGGTTCAGCGTGGCCAGACGCCAGATTTCGCGCCACAGCGTGGTGCGGGCCTCGAACTCGCTTCCCGCGTTCAGCTGTTCGACGATGCGCACCCGGGTCGCGACCGCGATGATCCCGGCGATGGCGGCGGCCCCAAGCAACCCGAACTGCAGGAGCCACCGGTTGGCGGCCGGTGTGCTGCGCAGCCAGAACAGCGCCAGTGCCGCAAGGCCCACGAAAAGGGCAACCACGAGGATGACAGGGGAGCGGGTGAGCAGCAGGCCGAACACGGCCAGGGCGATGGAGCCGATGCCGCGCCCGCGCCGCACCGACCGCGACCGCAGCTCAACCGCGAAGGTGACGGCCGCGATCAGCGAGACGAGCCCGAACACGTTCCGGGAACCGAAGACTCCCTGCACCGGCCCGAACGAGTCGATGTTGCCCTGGATACCGAGGAAGACGAAGGGAACGTCGAGCAGCAGCCCGGAGAGCACCTCCAGGGCCAGGGACAGCCCGAGAAGAACCCGCAGCACGTCGCCGGTGGCGCGAACGACCTGGATGGTGTCGCGGGCCAGGGCGATGTAGATGGCCAGGAACGTGAAGGCGAGCTGGTAGAGCGAGGCGCTGAGGGTGTGCAGCAGGTAGCTGGACCACAACACCGACAGGGCGCACCAGCCCACGAAAACCATGATCGAGATCGGCAGGAGCCCGTGCCAGTCGACTCCGGCCCAGCGGGCGGTGAGTGAGAACCCGGCCAGCACCACGAGGCCCACGAGAATTCCGACGACGCCGGGCGGGCCGATCACGGAACGCAGGGCGGTGGTCGAGAAAGCGAAGCCGATGATGACCAGCGCCAGCGAGGAGGCGAACTTGGGGGAAGCGAACAGCCGCTTGAACGGGTCAAACACCGCCGGGGGATTCGCACTGAAGGTCATGTGGTCTCCACGCTACCGGCTACGGCATCCGGTGGTTGGTGGCCTGCTGTCGCTTCGTGGTCACGGCGAGCACGACCAGAAGCAGCCAGCCGGACTCGATCAGGATGCGGCTCTCGGCCAGGCTCTGGGCGAGCAGGGCCACCAGCAGCAACAACGGCAGCAGGGCGGATGCCGCGAACGGTTCCGTATCGGCGAGCCCGCGCCTCGGCCGGTCGACCGCGAGGAACCAGCACCGCCAGAGCGTGGAGAAGACGAGCGCTGCGAAGACGATCAGCCCGAGGATGCCCAGCTGCAGCCAGACGTCGAGCCAGGCGTTGTGCGCCTGCAGGTAAACGACGCCGCGGCGCACGGCGAGACCCTCGAACGGTTCGACCCAGGGGGCCCAGTAGCTCACCCAGCCCCAGCCGAACACCGGGCGCTCGGCGGCCAGCTCGATCACGCCGCGCCAGATGTCGAGCCGACCGGTGAGGTCGGCCGACTTGCCCAGCAGCGTGAGGAGCTGCGGCGTGAGGACAACCAGGCCGGCACCGCCGACGACCACGGATGCCGCAGCCGCCAGATACACGGGCTGGCGCCCCTCGGGGGGCCGGCGGCGAGCCCAGAGGGCGAAGAGCACCGCCGCGGCTACGGCGGTGGCGGCGAGCGTCACGGTCGCGGACCGGGTCAACAGCAGCATGAGCACCCCGAGACCCAGCCAGGCCAGACCCCAGTTGCGGTTCACGGTGCCGGCGGCGAGCTGGACTGCGAACACGATCACGGCGATCAGCGCCACGAACCCGAGCAGGTTGCGGTTCGCGACGATGCCCTCGATCGGGCCGCCCTGCAGCAGGATGCCGCGGGACCAGTAGAACGACTCCGGCACGTCGCGGGTGCCGTAGTCGACCCAGAACGGGAGCACCGCCTGCCGCACGAAGACGGCGACGATCAGTTCGAAGACGAGGGACAGGGCGAGAATCCAGCGCAGCGCGGCGGAGAGCGTGCGCAGCAGCTCGGCCCAGCTCAGGCACAGGGCCAGGAAGAGCGCGGTCAGCGTGGTGGCCCACTGCAGGGTGACCCCGATTAGGGAGGCGCCGAGGTAGAACGACCAGACCAGCGACAGGGTGGCCAGACCGAGGAAGGCAATGAGCGATTTGGGGAACCGCGGCCACATCCAGTTGGGTTTCAGCCTCACGAGGGCGACGATGCCGCCCACCACGACGACCAGCGCGATCGCGCCGTAGCCCCACCAGCCGAACAGGCTGCGCCAGAACTGCCCGGCCACGGCGGAGAAAAAGACGAGCGTCGCAAAGGCGCGAACAACGAATCGACTCTGGACGGCGGGCATGTGTCTAAGGCTAGAGCGTGCCGAGGCGGTCACCGGTCATTTTTCATACCCCCTGGGGTATAGTTATCCCGGAGGTTAGAAATGAGAACGATTATTGTTGGCGGAGTTGCGGGCGGAATGTCGGCGGCGACGCGGTTGCGTCGGCTGGACGAGACGGCTGAGATCATTGTATTTGAACGGGGCCACTATGTCTCGTTCGCGAACTGCGGACTTCCCTATTACGTGGGCGGCGTGATCACGGACCGCAACAACCTCCTGCTCCAGACACCCGAATCGCTGGGTGCCCGCTTCCGCCTCGACGTGCGCGTCGACCATGAGGTCACCGCGATCGACCGCGCCCGGAAGACCGTTTCCGTGCGGCAGACGCAGACCGGCGCCGTGACCCAGGAGAGCTACGACCGCCTCATCCTGGCTGCCGGCGCGACGGCCCGCACGGGGATCACCCCGGCCGGCCTTGCTACCCGCACCCTGCGCACGGTCGACGACGTCGACCACATCACCGCGCTTCTGGCCGGCATCACGGGTCAGGTATCCGCCGTTGTCATCGGCGCCGGCTTCATCGGCCTCGAGGCCGTCGAAAACCTCGTGCACCGCGGCGTGCACGTCACCCTGGTCGAGTTCGGCTCCCAGGTCTTCGGGCCCTTCGACGCCGAGATGGCCGCGCCGATCTTCGACGAGCTGATTGTGCAGGGCGTCAACGTGCGCCTGAACACGACCGTCGTCGCCGCCGCCGCCGACGGGGGCGTCGAGCTCAGTGACGGATCCGTCGTTCCGGCCGACCTCGTCATCGACTCCGTCGGGGTGCTCCCCGACACCTCGCTCGCTGCCCAGGCGGGGATCACGATCGGTGAAAGCGGCGGCATCCAGGTTGATGGCAGCCAGCAGACCACCGACCCGTCGATCTACGCGGTCGGCGACGGCGTCGAGAAGATCGACGCCATCGACGGCAGCGGCATCCTGATCACCATGGCTGGCCTCGCGAACCGGCACGGCCGGGCGGTTGCTGACAGCATCGCCGGCGAGCCCGCATCGGCCTCCCCTGCGCTCGGCACCGCCATCCTGGGTATCTTCGGCCTGACGGCGGCGATGGTCGGCTGGAGCGAGAAGCGCCTTGTACGCGACGGCCGCGCGCACCGCGTCGTGCACACCCACCCGGCCTCGCACGCCACCTATTACCCCGGAGCGGAGGGTATGTCGATGAAGCTCCTGATCGACCCGGAGACGGATGCCATCCTCGGCGCCCAGATCGTCGGCGGCAGTGGCGTCGACAAGCGCATCGACATCCTGGCGACGGCGATGACCGGCGGGCTGACGGCATCCTCCCTGACCCGCCTTGAGCTGGCCTATGCGCCGCAGTACGCGTCGGCGAAGGACCCGATCAACCAGCTCGGCTACGTTGCCGACAACCTCGCCGCGGGAACGACCCGAGCCCTGCAGTGGCACGAGCTGCCCGCGGCCCGGGCCGCGGGCGCGGTGCTGGTGGATGTGCGCTCGGCGGGGGAGTTCGCGGCCGGAAACATTCCGGGCGCGATCAACGTGCCTCTGGACGAGCTGCGGGACCGCCTGACCGAGCTGCCGGACGCGCCTCTGATCGTGCACTGTCAGGTGGGCCAGCGGGGCCACACGGCCGCCCGCATCCTGAGCCAGAGCGGACTGGACGTGCAGAACCTCGACGGCGGCTACCGAACCTGGACCGCCGGCGAAACCTCTCGCGGCTTGGTGCCTGAAAGTGCCGCCACCTCTGAAAGGATTCCGGCATGACCGAAATCGTTGCTGCCCACGTCGCTGAAGGGAACTGATCATGGAGATCGAGCAGAACCAGAAGAAGATCCTCAACCGGTTGCGCCGGGCCCAGGGCCAGCTCGCGGCGGTCATCACCGCCGTGGAGGCCGGCGGCAGCTGCAAGGATGTCGTCACCCAGCTCGCCGCGGTGTCGAGCGCCCTCGACAAGGCCGGGTTCGTCATCGTCTCCACGGCGATGCGGGAGTGCCTCGACAACCCCCAGGGCGAGAACTCCCTCACGGTCGAAGAGCTGGAGAAACTCTTCCTGACGCTGGCCTAGCCTCCCCGCGGGGGTGGGGGGGGCGAAGACAACAACGGGGCACGGCAGGGGGGAGGGGGGGGGGCCCGGGGCGGGGGGGGGGGGGGGGGGGTGGGTGGGCGGGC
>JBBQDC010000106.1:0-9881 GCA_038319305.1 Actinomycetales bacterium
GGTGGAGAATTTGTAGCCGGTCATGAAGTCGTATTTTTCGACGGCGCGGACGAGGCCGATGTTGCCGTCCTGGACGAGGTCCATGATGGGCATTCCGCGGCCGGAGTAGTGCTTGGCGATGCTGACCACCAGGCGCAGGTTCGCTTCGATGAAGTGGTTCTTGGCGCGGCGGCCGTCGTGGGTGAGCCAGGCAAGTTCACGGAGGAGGGACGGTTCGACCTCGCCCTGCTGGCTGCGTTGCTCGGCGAACAGGCCGACTTCGATGCGTCGGGCCAGATCGACCTCTTCCTCGGCGGTGAGGAGCGACACACTACCGATCTTTCTCAGGTAGTCGCCGAACGCGTCTGTCGCTGTGCGGTTATAGGTGGCAACGGATGGTGCATGTGCGGTGATGGTCATGGGTTCCTCCAGTTCGGGCTGGAAGATCAGTACATATCCTAGGAGGGGCTGCGTCGAGGGCCTTGACTCAGCTGGGAAGAAACCGAATAATACTCGGGAATTACATCAACCGTGTTCGGCGACGTATGTGATCAGGCGGATCACCGTCGGGATAACCGCGTAGTCCCGCTCGGGGATGTCGACATTCGTCGCCTCGTGGATCGTCTCGATCAGCCGCAGGAAGTCCAGGGAGTCGAGTTCCAGATCCTGGCGCAGTCGCGCGCTCTCGTCGAGATCGTCGGTGTCGACATCCGGCGCCACCTGGTGGATGGCCGCGTATACCGCCGCTCTGGCCTCCTGTTCGGTCATAGCTCCTCCGGTGCCCGCATCATACGGCCCATGAAACCCCCGCAGCCGCGCGGGGCATAGGGTGTCGCTATGGCCTCCATGGACCGGATTGTCGACGAGGGTCTGCTCATCGCGCTTTCGGCGGTGCGCATGGCCGTGAAGAACCACATCATCGTGGGGGCTCTCCGCGAGCACCGCGATTTCGTCGAGGCCGACTACACCGCGGGTGTGCGCACCGAACTGGAGCGGCTGGTGCGGCAGAACGAGGAGGACGCCAACCGCGTCGGTCGGCAGGGGAAAGATCTCGCCCGAACGCGGAGCGCGTTCGAAATCACGGATGATGACCGGCTCGACGTGCGCAAGCTGGCCCTGCGGCGGCGGGTGCACCTGAAGCTCGCCGGTGCCCTGCGGGCCGTGACCGACGACGATGAGCAGCTCGCCGAACTGCTCGAGCGTGCCCAGAATGATGCCAGCGAGGAGATCGGCGCCGCGCTCGCCGACAGGCTGGTCACGCAGATCGTCGATCGCCGGGAGCCGGACTACGCGCAGCGGCGGGCGGAACGGATGCGGACTCTGGTGACCACCGATCTGGCGGCGTTGCTGTCGACCCGCGTGCCGCGGAGCTAGACCTTCTTCACGACGCTGGACGTGAGCTGCATGGCGCCGAACCCGTCGACCTTGCAATCAATGTCGTGGTCGCCCACGCCATCCACCAGACGGATGCCCCGCACCTTCGTGCCCACCTTGATGGCGGTTGCGCTGCCCTTGACCTTCAGGTCCTTGATGATGGTCACGGTGTCGCCGTCGGCGAGAACGGTGCCGAAGGCATCCTTGACGGTGGTGTCCTCGGCCGATTCAACCCCATCGGCCGGTTCGTTGCTCCACTCGTGCGCACAGATCGGGCAGACCAGCAGCGCCCCCATCTCGTAGGCGTATTCGCTGGAACATTCTGGGCAGGGCGGCAGGACGTCATTCACCTCCCCATCGTACGTCCGCGCTCAGGCGTGCATTTCGGTCTTCTGAATCTGCTGTTCGAGGTCGTCCGGCGACAGGTTGGCGTTCTTGAAGGCATCCGTCAGCGGCAGCTGCAGGTGAAGATCGGTGCCGAGGCACAGCGCCGCGGTGCCGGAGCGCAGCTTGAAGTCGAGCACATGGCCGCCGGCCGTGCGGTCGTCGGTGACGAAATGCGTGTGGCAACCAGGTACGCCGATGCCCTGCTCGTAGAGCGGCGTGCGGAAGCCGGCCACCACGCCCGAAACGTCGTGCAGCTCGATGATCGCGTCCTCGTCGGTGGCCTCCACCATCGGGCGGTAGGGCTTCTCCTGCTTGACGACCGTACGCATCCGGATCCACTCGAAGTCGCCGTCGATGCGCAGGGCGTACATGTAGTTCTGAGACGCGGTCAGCTTGTCGATGAACGTCGAGGCCTCGGCGCGCACGATGTTCTGCGGCAGTTCGCTCTCGATGTGAGGCACGAAGTTCGTGACAACGGCGTAGGGCGTGTACGCGCCCAGTTCGGCCTTGGACACCCCGCCGTCGGCCCGCAACTGGTAGCAGGTGCCGTCGATGATCAGCATCTCACCGTCGAGACCGTTGAAGGTTCCGATTCCGAAACTGCCGCGGCCAAGCAGGTCGCGCACGGTCATCTCGTCTTCGTAGACGCCGTCGAGCAGCGCGCTCATCAGGCTCGTTTGGAAGATTTCGTGTCGTGAGACGTTGAACTTGCTCATTGCAGTACATCGCTTTCCAGATCGGCCATCAGGTCATCTCTATTGTTGCGGTAGTCGACGTGCACGTCGATGATGCTCGGGCCAGGTTCGGCCAGAGCCTGCGCCAGGGTGCCGGCGAAGTCATCGAGGTGAGTCACCCGGTAGCCGTGGGCGCCGAACGACTCGGCATAGCCGACGGCGTCGTAGTCGCCGAGCTGAACCCCGGACGTGCGCCCGTACTTGCCCATCTGCTGGAACGCCACCATGTCGTAGGTGCCGTCGTTGAAGATGATGTGCGTGAAGGTCGAGCCGAGTCGCACGGCCGTCTCCAACTCCATGGCGGAGTAGAGGAAGCCGCCGTCGCCGGAGACGGACACCACCGGGGTTCCCGGTCGCACGAGAGTCGCGGCGATCGCCCAGGGCAGGGCCACACCCAGCGTCTGTTGGCCGTTCGAAAACAGCAGTGTGCGCGGGTGGTAGGTGCGGAAGTGCCGGGCCATGTAGATGTAATGCGATCCGACGTCGCAGAGAACAGTGGTGTCATCCGGAAGCAGCTCGCGCATCATCAGTGTGAGGTCGGCCGGGTGCACACCCTCGGATTCGTCCCGGCGCCCCGTGGGCTGGTCGGCATCCGCGAGGCGGGTGCGCTGCACGGCCACCTCGGCGGCGGCGGCGGTCGGAATCGCCAGGCCGTCGATTTGGCTGGCGAGGGCGTCGAGAGTCTCGGCCACGTCTCCGCGCAGTTCGACCGTGGGGCGATAATAATCGTCGAGATCGGCCGCCAGCTCGTCGAGGTGGATGATCACGCGCAGGTGGTCCTTGTTCCACTTCGACGGCTCGTACTCGACGAAGTCATAACCGACGGCCAGAATCACGTCGGCCTTGTGCAGAAGGATGTCCCCAGGCTGGTTGCGGAACAGGCCCACGCGTCCGAGGTAGTGCTCTTCGAGCTCGTGCGAGATGACGCCGGCAGCCTGGAAGGTCTCGACGACGGGTAGCCCGGCCACGCCCAGCAGGCGGTGCAGCGCGGCGACGGCTCGGTCGGAGCCGGATCGGGCGCCGGCGAGAATGACCGGGAACTTCGCATCCTTCAACAGTGCAGCAGCCTGCGCCACGCTCGCTGCGGACGCGGCGCCCAGGGGCGGGACCCAGTGCGGGTGCTTCATGGACACGGTGGTCGTGTCGGTGAGTACATCGTAGGGAAGCACGACCGCGGCGGCGCCCTTGGGTTCCTGGGTGGCCTGGCGGAATGCATTCGCAATGGCCTCTGGCACGTTGTCGGCAACACTGACCTCACCGGCGGACTTGGTCACTGCGGAGAGCATGCCCACGGCATCCATCGTCTGGTGGGTGCGCTTCAACCGGTCAGCCCGCGGAACCGCGCCGCACAGGGCGACCATCGGGTCTCCTTCGGTCGTCGCCGTGAGCAGGCCCGTCGCCAGGTTGGAGGTGCCCGGGCCACTCGTCACGAGAACCACGCCCGGCTGACCGCTCAGGCGCCCGACGGCCGCGGCCATGAAGGCGGCATTCTGCTCGTGCCGCACCACGATCACTTCGGGGCCGTCGTCAACGAGAGCGTCATAGACCGGGTCGATCTTGGCTCCGGGGACGCCGAAGATCCACTGCACGCCGTAGGCCTTCAGACACTCGACAACCCGTTCGGCGGCGCGGGTTGACGAACCGGATGTCTCGGCGCCCGGACGCGCGGGCACGGCTGCCGTTGCCTCGGTGTCGCTCTGGACAGGTGAAGTTCTCGTCATTGTCATGCCTCCCGGCTGGCCGTTCGGATTCGGCGCTCATTCAATCGTCGTCGTTTGATCAATAAGAATCAACGCCGAATCCCGATGCAATCGATCTGAAAATGAGATGCTAGGGGGCATGGACCTCAGACAGCTCGAATTCTTCGCTGCCGTCGCGGGCGAGTTGAGCTTCACCCGCGCCGCGGACCGGCTCACCATCGCCCAGTCCGCCGTGTCGGCGGGCGTGCGATCACTGGAAAGCGAGCTGGGCGTCGAGCTCTTCGATCGCAGCCGCCGCCAGATCAGGCTCACCTCCACGGGGGAGCTGCTGCTGCCGAAGGTGCGTGATGCGCTCGACGTCGTGAACGAGGTTCGTGACGCGGCCCAGGAGACCACCCACGCCATCACCGGGTCGATCGTGATCGGGCTGATGACCTCGGTCACTCTCGTCAACGTGCCCCGACTGCTCGGGCTCTTCCGAACCGGGCACCCTGGTGTCGGGGTGCGGCTGCGGGCCGCGCGGCGAGGGTCTGCCGGGTTGGTCGACGAGCTCGTCTCGGGCGAGCTCGACCTGGCCTTCCTCGCGCTGAGCGGTCCCGCGCCGACGGCTCTCCTGGCGGTTCCGATCGCCTCCTCGCCCATGGTGCTGGTGGTCCCGACGGGTCACCGCCTGGCTGCCGCGCAGGCACTGCAACTCGGCGACCTCGTCTCGGAGGAATTCATCGATCTGCCTCCGGGCTACGCCAGCCGGCAAATCGTCGACGACGCGTTTACCGCTGCCGGCCTTGAGCGGCGCGTCATGATCGAGGTGTCCGACATTGGGACCGCAGCCGAATACGTGACCAATGGCCTCGGCGTGGCGCTATTGCCGGCCTTCACCGCGCAGGATGCTCCCGCCGTGAAGAGACTGCCCGTGGCGAATCTGCCCGACTTCACCGTGTATCTGGCGGCCTCGCGCAAGCGGCGTGCGTCGGCAGCGGTGCGGGCGTTCGTGGACCTGGCGCTCTCCGCTGACAAAACGCACGCTCGCCAGGGTTGAACCCTGATGTTGACACGGTGCGTCGGTTGCCGACGCGTCGGCGCCTACCCCAGCTAGCGGTCGAGCCCCGCCATGCGTTCCAGTGCCGCCCGCATGATCATCTGGGCCGGGTCACCGATCACATGATGGTTCAGGTACAGGCTCTCCGCCCAGGACAGAACCTCGGACTGCGTGAGGCCGACTGCCGTCCAGTTCACACCGGCTTCCGCACGCGATTTCGGCTCGCCGGTTTTCGGGTTCAGCCACACCCGAGCGATCGGGATGTCGGGTTCTTCGTGCTCGGGGTTCCAGAGGAGCGCGATCGGGTGGTCGGGCCCGTCGAGGTGCTCGTCGTCGATGTGGCCGGAGCCGAGCCAGGGGAGCATCAGCTGCTCGCCTTCCAGCTCCAGCTCGATGATCTCAAGCGGGACCGGGCCGTAGTCCCGGGAGTAGACGGGCAGCCCCACGTGGTGCCACTCGGCGGCCTCGGCCGCATCCTCGATGAGATCCGGGAGGAGCGGTGCGACGTGCACAACGAATCCGTTGGCCCAGTCGACGAGGGCCTTCGTGGCGGCAGCCGGCCACGGGCTGTCGTCGCTCGAGGAGCCGTCCGCGCGGTGAAAGTGGTACTCGACGCCCTCTTCCGTGATGTCGAGGTGGAATTCGCCGTCGTCGTAGCCGAGGAAGATTCCGGCCACCTGCTCCTCTTCATCCCAGTCAGCGTCGAATTCCGGGTGCTGGAAACGGGCAGGCAGCGGTGGGATGTCCAGGGGCAGCTGGCCCAGGTCGAGCACCACTCGCAGCATGGTGTTCGGCATACGCAGTGTGGGGTCGGTCATGATCTCGACGATACCGGAGGCCGCCCACGTCGGGTCATCTCATCACGTGTGACGTTCACGGCCAGCTGATCCATTTTCGAAACTTGACACCATGGGATCAAGGGAGACTGCCCATTTAGGGTCGGCCGAATTCCGCACGTCCCTCATGATCGCCGAAGCCTTCCTCACAGAAGAACGCCGATCGCCTGGTGAAAAGTACCGGCCAAGGGCCTAATTAAAACGATGATCAGGCAAATCGAGGTGCTGCACTTGAGCACATGGTTGTGAGCGATAGAGACCTTGGTCGACGCTGGGTTCGCCACGGGGGTTCGTGCGCTCGTGCGGTCGAGCCCAAGCGTGAATACCTTGCCCGGCTGCGGCCTCGCATCGTCTGACCGCACCCTCAGGTGCGTCGACGCACGGGCTGCGTGTCTCTGATACGAAGGGTGGTCGTTGACCTGGACAAGATCCTCGATGACGAAAAATCCCAGCATCACATCGATGAGGAGCAAGAACTTCAGCCGGGACTCCTGGCAATTTCTTGAGACAGTTCGATGTGGTTTTCTACTATTCCGCAGCCAGCTGGCGGCGGTCTTGGTAAGCAAGGTCTTCCCCCCGACGACGAGCGGGCACTCCGCGTGGCACGCACGTGTTCCCCCATGGCCCGCTGGTACCTCGCAGGGGAGGACGATCTCCCCGAAGACGTTGTCGAACTGCTTCGCCGCGACGAGGACCCAGCTGTGCCAGCTGCTCTGGACGCCCGCATACCAAAGTCGGGGCCGCGCGCCTGACTCCGACGGTATCGATGCCTCCGACGCCTATATCTGAGACGTCGCATCAAGGCCTGCACGCACTCTATGGGCTCCACTTCGGTTTGGTGGCGCCGATCGGCGCGTTGCAGGACGATGTCATCGTCACACAACTGCCCCGGTAACCCTTGCCGAGTGCGTCGCCCAACCGGTCCGGTAAGTCCCACCCGTGCCTTCGTCAGTCGGTGCCCATGTTGAGGTACCGGTAGACGGTGGCACGGCTGGTTCCGATGATCTTCCCAATGTCAGCGGGTTTCAGGCCTTGGGCCTTCAGCTCGTGGGTGCGTTTGACGTTGCTATGGTCGGCGGTGATTTCGCGTCGTCC
This sequence comes from Actinomycetales bacterium, assembly GCA_038319305.1. GTDB lineage: Bacteria > Actinomycetota > Actinomycetes > Actinomycetales > Microbacteriaceae > Cryobacterium. Next base: position 7,145 of record JBBQDC010000106.1, read on the forward strand.
TGCTTTGCGCCCGTGTGAGGCTGCCACGGCCATGCCGGCGCGGGTGCGTTCGGAGAGTTGGTCGCGTTCTAGCTGGGCGAACGCGGAGATGATGGTGACCATGGCGCGGGCCATGGCGCCGCCGAGTTCGCTGTCTGGGTCGGTGGCGATGCCGTCGCGTAAGGAGCGGAATTTGATGCCGCGGTCGGTGAAGCCGTCCAGGAGCTCCAGGAGGTGGCGGGTGTTGCGTCCAAGCCTGTCTAGCTTCCAGACGACAACTTCGTCGCCTCGGCTGAGGCGGTCGAGCATTTTGTCCAGTTCGGGGCGGCTGGTCGTGGTTCCGCTGACACCCTGGTCGCGGTAGATGCGTTCGCAACTGGCGGTTTCAAGTTCCCGGATCTGCAGCTCGGTGTTCTGGTCCGCCGTGCTCACCCGGGCATACCCAAGTCTGGTCATGTCGCTCGTCTTCCGTTATCTCGTCAAAGGACGTCCTGACGTGGTCTTGAGAATATCGCTGTGAGACACGTTGCTGAGACAGTTGGGACGCGGACACGCCGCGAACAGTCGATGTCATTTTCAGTACTCGTTTGCACGATTGCCCGCATCTTTTCAGGGCTGTGCAGGCAAGTGTTGAAAATGACGCACTGCTGGCGCGTGAATCTCAGAGGCAGGTGGTGACGTGTCGGTTGCTCGTCCCGTCAAAGGAACCTTTGTTGAGATACCAGCCGGGATCAGTACAAACGACTTCTGACAGTTGTGCGCCCGACTTCTGAAAACGATACCGGCCAGGCCGCTGCGTCCGAGTGTCTTGAAACTAACGACGGGTACCTGAGATCAGCCGGCGGCTTCCGAGACATAGTTCTGAGAATCGACGTCCATCGCGGTGCTGCGACAGAATGTCGCGCCAGCACTGCGGCGTTGAGACGCCTCGTATCCCTACGGACGCGAGACAGGCCCAGATGAGCGACACGTCAACGTGCCGCTCGTCGCCTCAGCAGGCGATCTTTTACGTCTCGCATCCCATGGGATACGAGACGCTTGGGTTTCGAGACACATGGCGTGCGGGCCGACATACCGCGCAGTCGGTAGAGTCGGGCATGCACGGGCGTGCACGGGCGTCGTGCGTGGCGCCGTGTCGGGCGCCGGATATGGGGGAATCATGCGTCGTTCGAAAACAGCCCTGGTTAGATCATTGGCCTGCCTGGTCGGGGTGGCCCTCGCGCTCACGGCCTGTACTGCGCCGCCGCCGGATGCCGCCGCGACCGAGAGCGCCGAGAGCGTAAACACAGCGGACTGGCCCACCGTTGAACTCAACGGCGTCGGTCCGGTCGAGAAGATGATCGACGTGCCAGAGGGCGCAGCGTCGTTCCGCGTGAGCTTCGTCTGCGTGAGCGGCAATTTCAGCGTCTCTTTCAGCGGGGCCACGCAGAGTGACCGCCGCGGCGGCTGCCAGGGCACCCGTACCTACCTGTTTCCGGCGCCCGAATCCGCGCTGATGCAGCTGTACATCTCCGTGCCAGCTGACTCGCAGTTCGCGTTGACGGGCGAGTTCACCACTGACGTCTTCAGCCCCGATCCGCTCATCACCGACGCATGCACGCAGCTGTCGGAGTACATGAGTGTCTATCTCAACGCCGACCAAGGCTACCTACAGGGCGACGTGAGCGCCGAGGAGTGGCGCGTGCAGATGGACGAGGCCGCGGGCATCATCACCGAGCTGCAGAACACGGCCACCGGGCTCATCGCCCTACAGCTGCCCGCGCTGGTGAAAGGGATGTCATCGCCCGTCGTCGTGCCCGGCTACTTCCACGAGCAGCACTCACCGACCGAGATGGATGCGGCGGTCACGATCGTCGGGGACGTCTGCAGCGACAACGGCTCCGGCCTTGCGATCATGGCCGCCTACGGCGGCTGACCAACCTACGCACGCAGAAAGCCAATATGTACCGGCACAAGTGAGTACTTCAACATCACCTCAGCAATGGCAGCAGCGTGCTCCGCCACAGGACACGAACTGATCCTAAGAGCACACGGCGGTTAGTCGCTGGTGACGTCGGATCCAAGCGCAATCGGTCAAGAAGACGATTGCTATCGTCGCTGTGAACGCTTCTCTCAATGAGAACACCATGGGCTGTTACAAACGATCGTGTTAACGGCGCACTGGCCGGGGTACTTACGAGATGAAGGGGTTCGATGGAGCCGACTACGACCACGCTGGTTGGGAACATCCTGTTCTATCTCATCAGCGGCTTGGCCCTGCTGATCGTCCCAGGAATGTTGACGTGGTGGGTGATCGCGCAAATGGTGAATTCCACCCGTAGAGAAGCCGGTAGGCAGCGAGCCGTAGGGCGCTGGCACTTTCTCCGCTTCGGCCCCGTGGCTCCACTACTCAGCCTGACCATGTGTATTGCTGGAGCGACACCAGTCATCCTCGACAGGTCGTTCTCCATGCCAGTCTCGATCTTCATGCCCTGCGTCGCTCTAGCAGCACTAGGTCTAGTGGCATTTCTCATGAGCATGCTTCTTTGGTCCTACGCCAGCGACCCTGCAGAGCCACCAGAAAAAAGTGACCCCCGGCGAACCGCCCAACTCTAAGTCCGGCGGTCACCTGTCTCGAAACCCTAGGGATACGAGACGCTGACCTCGTGCGTATGACGCCCGGTCATCGGGCTTAATATCGGGACACCTATACGGGCAAGCCCTCGCCGAAGAAACCGTGCGCCCCGGTAACGGCGTGGAAGCGGCCGGTGATCGTCCC
>JBBQDC010000107.1:0-9758 GCA_038319305.1 Actinomycetales bacterium
TTCCCTGGCCGTCACCGCGAACGGCTTGTCGACGACCACGGCAAGCCCGGCGTCGAGCGCGGCATGGGCGAGCTGCACATGGGTGCCCGACGGTGAGCCGATCACGACCAGGTCCAGGTCGTCGGCCGCGGCGAACAGGTCGTCCGCGGCCGGCACAAGGCGCACGCGCGGGTGCCGCTCGGCGGCCACCTCGCGACGAGCGGGATCCCGGGTCACGATCAGGTCGAGCGAGAACTCGGGGTTCGCCGCGAGGAGCGGACTGTGGAATACGCGTCCCGATGTGCCGAACCCGATCAGGCCGGTGCGGATCGGGGCGACGGATGCTGGCGACTGCGTCATGTACCCACGGTACCCCCGCGCGCCGCGCCGGCCGCCCGGCCCGCTACAGCCGGTTCACCCCGGTGACTCGCACGACGGCGGCACCCAGTTCGTCGGAGTCGGCCAGGTCGATCGTGGCACTGATCCCCCAGTCGTGATCCCCCGCCGGGTCGTCGAAGATCTGTCGCACGGTCCAGACGGATGCACCCTCATCGAACATGATCAGGTCCGCACTGCGCGCATTCGCCCCGGTCAGCAGCTCGTCGTGGTCGGCGTAGTAGCCGTCCATGGCGTCGCCCCAGGCATCCGCATGGAAGCCGTGCTCCCGGTCGAGCTCGCCCAGCGCGTCGTAGTTCTCGAGCGCAGCCAGCTGAACCCGGCGGAAGAGCTCATTGCGCACCAGGATACGGAACGCGCGCACATTGGTGCTCAGGCGGCGCGGTGCCGGCGGCAGCACGGACTGCGCACCGGCCTCGTGCACGGCGAGATCCGGGTGGATGAGCTCCTCCCATTCGTCGAGCAGGCTCGAGTCGACCTGGCGCACCAGCTCGCCGAGCCACTCGATCAGGTCGAGCAGGTCTTCGGTCTTGGCGTCGTCCGGGATGGTCTGCCGGGCGGCCCGGTAGGCGTCCGAGAGGTAACGGAGCACGACGCCCTCGCTGCGGGCGAGCTTGTAGAAGGCCACGAACTCTCCGAACGACATGGCCCGCTCGTACATGTCCCGCACGACCGTCTTCGGGCTGAGCTCGAAGTCGGCGATCCACGGCTGGGATTCCTTGTAGGTGCTGAAGGTGTATTCCAGCAGTTCCTCGAGAGGCTTCGGCCAGGTGATCTCCTCGAGCAGCGCCATCCGCTCGTCGTATTCGATGCCCTCGCGCTTCATGGCGTGCACGGCCTCACCGCGGGCCGCGAACTGCTGGCCCATCAGCACCGGGCGCGGGTTGTCGAGGGTTGCCTCGACGATGGAGATCATATCGAGGGCGTAGTGACCGCTGCCGGGCCCGGCCACGTCGGGGTCGGCGTCGAGCAGGTCGAACGCGGCGAGCGCGAACGGCGACAGAGGCTGGTTGAGGGCGAAGTTGGGCTGCAGGTCGACGGTCAAACGGATGTCCCCGCTCGCACTCTGCTCCACGATTCCTGCCGCTCGCAGGGTCTTGTAGATGCCGAGGGCACGCCGGGCGTGCGCGAGCTGCCGCTTCCAGGGTTCGTGGTTGTCGAAGATGAGGTCGTAGACGTGGCTGAACGCGTCGCCACCGCGCCCGATCACGTTGATCAGCATCGCCGCGGTCATCTGCATGCTCGAGTGCATGGTCTCCGGCTCGGCCGCCACGAGGCGCTGGAAGGAGGGCTCACCCCAGGAGACGAAACCGTCGGGCGCCTTCTTGCGCACGATCTTGCGCTTCTTCTTGGGGTCGTCGCCGGCCTTCTCGATGGCCTTGAGGTTGTCGGTCTCATGGTCGGGTGCCTGGATGACCACGGTGCCGGCCGTGTCGTAGCCGGCCCGGCCCGCGCGGCCCGCGATCTGGTGGAACTCGCGCGCGTTGAGCTGGCGCATCTTGACGCCGTCGTACTTGGTGAGCGCCGTGAAGAGCACCGTGCGGATCGGCACGTTGATACCCACGCCGAGGGTGTCGGTGCCGCAGATGACGCGGAGCAGACCGCGCTGGGCGAGCTGCTCCACCAGACGGCGGTACTTGGGCAGCATGCCGGCGTGATGCACGCCGATGCCCATCCGAATCAGCCGGGACAGGGTCTTGCCGAAGCTCGTGGTGAAGCGGAACTCGCCGATCAGCTCCGCGATCGCCTCCTTCTGCTCCTTGGTGACGACCTTGACACTGCTGAGCGCCTGGGCTCGCTCGAGCGCGGCCGCCTGGGCGAAGTGCACGATGTAGACCGGAGCCTGCCCGGTCTTCAACAGCTCCTCCACCGTTTCGTGAACCGGCGTGGTCTCGTAATAGTAGTGCAGCGGCACCGGCCGTTCCACGCCCGTGACGACCGCGGTGGGCCGACGGGTGCGGCGGGAGAGATCATCGGCGATGAACGTGACGTCGCCGAGGGTCGCCGACATGAGGATGAATTGCACCCCGGGCAGGAGCAGAAGGGGCACCTGCCAGGCCCAACCGCGGTCAGGGTCGCCGTAGAAGTGAAATTCATCCATCACGACCTGGTCGACGGGGGTGTCCTCGCCGTTCCTCAGGGCGAGGTTGGCGAGGATCTCCGCCGTGCAGCAGATGATCGGAGCGTCGGAGTTGACCGAGGAATCCCCCGTCATCATGCCCACGTTCTCGGCGCCGAAGATTTCCACCAGCGCGAAGAACTTCTCACTGACGAGGGCCTTGATCGGTGCCGTGTAGAAGGTGCGCTTGCCGGCTGACAGCGCGGCAAAGTGGGCACCCACCGCGACGAGGGACTTTCCGGTACCGGTCGGGGTGCTCAAGATCAGGTTCGCCCCGGAGACGATCTCGATCAGAGCCTCTTCCTGGGCCGGGTAGAGAGACAGACCCTGCTCCCCCGCCCACGTTTCGAAGGCCTCGAACAGCACATCGGGATCGGTCACGTGCGGGAGAGCGGTGAGATTGGCCATGATCCTTCGATCCTGCCCTATTCCACTGGGCATCCGCTCCGCGAGCCGTTGCGGGAAGACTCCCAGCCCGCGAATCTAAGCTGACCGAATGGCCAGCCGCGATGCCTCCTCGCCCTCTCTCCCGACACCGCTCGCGCCCGAGCCGCAGGCCCGATCCGGCTCCGCGCGGCCCGCACGTCCCGCGGCCGCGGGCGTGGCAGCCGCCCTCGCCGGCCTCGGCGCGGCCGAGCTGGCGGCCGCTCTGCTGGCCCCCGCCGGCAGCCCGATCCTCGCCGTCGGTGCGTTGGTCATCGACCTCGCCCCGGCTTGGCTGAAGGAACTCGTCATCGCCCTGTTCGGCACGGGTGACAAGGTTGTGCTGGTGATCTGCGTCGCGCTCGGCGCACTGGTGCTGGCCACCGCCGCCGGGGTACTGGAGTATCGGCGGCCACCGAGCGGCCGGATCCTCGTGGCCGCGGCCGGCGCGCTGGCCGTCTTCGCGGTGCTGTCCCGGGAGAACACCGCCCCCTTCGACGCGATGCCCGCCGTGCTGGCGATGATCGTCTCGGCCGTGCTGCTCTCGGTCTTGATCCAGCAGCTGCGCCGCGCGCCCGCGGGCGCCGCGGCATCCGCTCCGGACCGCCGTCGATTCCTGGCCTGGGCTGGGGCCAGCGCCGGCCTGGGCGTTCTCGCCGCGGTCGGCGGGCAGCTGATCTCGGCCGGCGTCCGGGCCACGGATGCAGCCCGCGCCCGCTTCACTCTGCCGGCCGCCGCCGCTCCCGGCGCCCCGATCCCGGCCGGAGCCGCGCTGGATATCCCCGGTCTTGCCCCGCTGATCACCCCGAACGGCGAGTTCTACCGCATCGACACGGCCCTTCAGGTGCCTCGGATCGACCTGGCAACCTGGACGTTGAAGATCACCGGCATGGTCGAGACGGAGGTCGAGATCGGCTTCGCCGAGCTTCTCGCCCTGCCTCTCGAGGAGAGCACGACCACCCTCGCCTGCGTCTCCAACGCCGTCGGCGGCGACCTGATCGGCAACGCGACCTGGCTGGGCTACCCGATCCGCCTGCTGTTGGCGCAGGCCCGGCCTCTCGCCGGGGCCGACATGGTGCTTTCCCGCAGCGAGGACGGCTGGACCGCCAGCACACCGCTGGAGGTGCTCACCGACGATCGCAACGCGATCCTCGCGGTGGGCATGAATGGGGAGCCGCTCCCCCTCGAGCACGGCTTTCCGGTGCGTATGGTCGTGCCCGGCCTCTACGGCTACGTCTCGGCCACGAAATGGGTGGTCGAGCTGAACGTCACCCGCTTCGACCAACAGACCGCCTACTGGACGACTCGCGGCTGGACCGAGCGCGGACCGGTCAAGCTCTCCTCCCGGATCGACGTGCCGCGCCGGGGCGTCGAAATCTCGGCCGGACCGGTCACCGTGGCCGGCGTGGCCTGGTCGCAGCACGTGGGCATCCGTGCCGTGCAGGTGCAGGTCGACGACGGCGCCTGGAACGATGCGACCCTGGCGGACGCGATCTCGGCCGACACCTGGCGGCAGTGGCGCTGGGTCTGGCCGGCCTCGGCCGGGCGACACACCCTGCGGGTGCGGGCGACGGATGCCCTGGGCCAGGTGCAGACCTCCGTGCGCCGGGACGTGATCCCCGACGGGGCGACCGGCCTGCACGACATCCCGGTCACGGTCGCGTAGGACTGCGGGTCGCGACCCCGCGACAGCTGACCGGCTCGGGCGTATCCTCAATATCGAAAACCACCCAGCGTGCCGGCGCATTGCCGTGCCCAGCTTGAGAGGACGGGAATCATGCACCGGAATTTCGTTTCGACGCGCCAGACCAGCGGCTCGCATCGCGCACGGGTAGCGGAGTAGCCGCTCATGCCCACCCAGACGAAACTGACCGCCGCCGCCCTGCGGCATTTCGAGAAACTGCTGCTTGGTCAGCGGCATGAACTCGACCGTGCCCTCGGCCGAATCGGCACTACCCTCGACGACGTGATCGCGGCCCGTAATAGCGGCACCGCCGACGACGAGCACGACCCCGAGGGTCCCACCCTGACGATGGAATGGTCGCGTATCTCGGGTGTGCACAGCGATCTCGCGGCCGCATCCGTGGCCATCGACAAGGCTCTCGCGCGCATCGCGGACGGCAGCTATGGGTTGTGCACCCGCCGAGGCGAACCGATCGGTCGGGAACGACTCGAAGCCCGGCCGGCCGCCGAGCTGTGCATCGACTGCGCTCGCGAACTGGAGGCGCAACGCCGGGCCTGACCTGCCCAGCGGTGCTCAGCAGCCAGCGGCCGGCGCCGGTATGCCGCTAGACCTCGTCGGCGACCGCCGCCGCGAACTGGGCGTTGTAGAGAGCGTGGTAGGCGCCATCCGCTGCCAGCAGTTCCTCGTGCGTGCCCAACTCGACGATCCGGCCGGCCTCCATCACCAGGATGAGGTCGGCGTCGCGGATGGTGGAGAGACGGTGCGCGATCACGAAGCTGGTGCGGTCGGCGCGGAGGGCGCTCATCGCCTTCTGCACGAGCACCTCCGTGCGCGTGTCGACGGAGCTGGTCGCCTCGTCGAGGATCAGCACGCTGGGCTTCGCGAGGAACGCGCGGGCGATGGTCAGCAGCTGCTTCTCGCCGGCGCTGACGTTGCCGCCCTCGTCCTCGAGCACGGTGTCGTAGCCGTCGGGCAACGTGTGCACGAACCGGTCCACGTAGGTCGCGCGCGCCGCGTCCAGGAGCTCCTCCTCTGTGGCATCCGGTCGTCCGTAGGCGATGTTGTCGCGGATCGTGCCGCCGAACAGCCAGGTGTCCTGCAGCACCATGCCCATGCGCCCGCGCAGGTCGTCGCGGGTCATCCGACTGACGTCCACACCGTCGAGAGTGATCCGGCCGGCGTCGAGCTCGTAGAAGCGCATCATCAGGTTCACCAGGGTGGTCTTGCCGGCGCCGGTCGGGCCCACGATGGCCACGGTCTGGCCGGGCTCGGCCACGAGGCTGAGGTTCTCGATCAGAGGCTTGTCCGCGGTGTAGCGGAACGAGGCGTTCTCGAAGGTGAGCCGACCGTGGGTGGCTCTGGGGGTCTCGGCAGGCTCCGGGTCGGGGCTCTGCTCGTCGGCGTCGAGCAGAGCGAAGACCCGCTCGGCGGAGGCGACGCCGGACTGCAGCAGGTTCGCCATCGACCCGAGCTGGGCCAGCGGCTGGGTGAACTGACGGGAATACTGGATGAACGCCTGCACATCACCGAGCTGCATGGCCCCGGATGCCACCTGGAGACCACCGACGACGGCGATCCCCACGTAGACGAGATTACCGATGAACGTCATTGCCGGCATGATCAGGCCACTGACGAACTGGGCACCGAAACTGGCCTCGTAGAGCTCGTCGTTCTTGGACCGGAAACGCTGCTCGACCTCTTTCTGCCGGCCGAACACCTTGACCAGGGCGTGCCCGGTGAAGGTTTCCTCGATCTGGCCGTTCAGCTCGCCCGTGTGGGTCCACTGCGCGACGAACATCTTCTGGGAGCGCTTGGCGATCAGCACGGTCGTGATCAGGGTCAGCGGCACGGTGACCAGGGCGATCAGGGCCAGGAGCGGGGAGAGCAGGAACATCATCACGATTACGCCCACGACGGTGAGCAGCGAGGTCACGGCCTGGCTCAGAGACTGCTGCAGGCTCTGCGAGACGTTGTCCACGTCGTTGGTGACCCGGCTGAGCAGCTCACCGCGCTGCACCTTGTCGAAGTAGCGCAGCGGGAGGCGGTTGATCTTGGCCTCGATTTCGCTGCGGAGCCGGAACACGGTGCGCTGCACGACGCCGTTGAGCACATAGGCCTGCACGTAGGCGAACGCCGACGAGAACACGTAGAGCGCCATCGCCCAGAGCAGCACGGTGGAGAGCCTGGCGAAATCGATTCCCTGGCCCGGTGTCAGCGTCATCCCGCTGAGCAGGTCGGCCTTCCCTGTGTCGCCGGCGGCGCGCAGCTGGTCGATCAGCTGCGCCTGACTCACCCCGGCCGGCAGGTCCTGCGAAATGACGCCGGAGAAGATGAGGTTCGTTCCCTCGCCGAGCAGGCGCGGGCCGAGCACGGAGAAGGTGACGCTCGCGACGGCGAGAATCAGCACCAACCCGAGCCACAGCCGCTCGGGGCGCAGCTTGCCGAGCAGTCGTTTGGCCGACGGGCCGAAGTTCATGGCCTTCTCGACGGGAGCGCTCATACCGCCGAACGGGCCGTGCCCGGGGCCGCGGGCAGGCGGGCGGGCCGAGCCTGTGGATGTCTGGCTCATGCTGCTTCCTCCGCCGCGAGCTGGGATGACACGATTTCCTGGTAGGTCTCGTTCGATTCGAGCAGTTCGTCGTGGGTGCCGCGGCCGACGATGCGTCCGCCTTCGATCACCAGGATCTGGTCGGCACCGACGATGGTCGACACCCGCTGGGCGACGATCACCATGGTGGCACCGCCCGTACCGAGGGCCAGGGCCTGGCGCAGCCGGGCATCCGTCGCCAGGTCGAGAGAGGAGAACGAATCATCGAAGATGTAGAGTTCAGGCCGTTTGACCAGGGCCCGGGCAATGGCCAAGCGCTGCCGCTGCCCGCCGGAGACATTCGTGCCGCCCTGCGCGATCGGGGCGTCGAGGCCTTCCGGCATCTCCGCCACGAAGTCGGAGGCCTGCGCGATGGTCAGGGCCTCCCAGAGTTCCGCCTCCGTGGCGTCCGGCTTGCCGTAGAGCAGGTTGCTGCGCACGGTACCGGAGAACAGATACGGCTTCTGCGGCACCAGCCCGATACTGCCCCAGAGCAGGTCAGGGTGGAGCTCGCGCACGTCAACCCCGTCCACCCGCACGCTGCCGCTGGTGGCGTCGAAGAGGCGCGGCAGCAGGTTGATCAGGGTGGTCTTGCCCGATCCGGTGCTGCCGATGATCGCGGTGGTCTGGCCTCGGTGCACGGTGAAGCTCACATCGGAGAGCACCGGCTGCTCGGCGCCGGGGTAGGCGAAGCCCACCTCCCGCAGCTCCAGCTCGCCGCGACCGATGGTGTCCACGACCGGGTGCAGCGGCGGCTGCACGCTGGACTCGGTGCCCAGCACCTCACCGATCCGGTCGGCCGATACGGTGGCCCGCGGGATCATCACGGCCATGAACGTGGCCATCATCACGGCCATCAGGATCTGCATCAGGTAGCTGAGGAAGGCAACCAGGGTGCCGACCTGCATCGACCCGTCCCCGATCCGGAACGCCCCAAACCAGATCACGGCCACGCTGGACACGTTCAGCACGAGCATGACGACCGGAAACATCAGCGCCATCAGGCGGCCGGCCTGCAGCGCGGTGTCGGTGACATCCGTGTTCGCCGTGCCGAACCGCACCGTCTCGACGTCTTCGCGCACGAACGCACGGATGACACGGATGCCCGTGAGCTGCTCCCGCAGCACCCGGTTCACGGTGTCGAGGCGGGTCTGCATCAGGCGGAACAGCGGCACCATCCGCACGATGATCAACCCGACGGCGACCAGTAGCACAGGCACGCTCACGGCGATCAGCCAGGACAGCTGCACGTCTTGTCGGATGGCCATGATCACGCCGCCGATGGACAGAATCGGCGCGGTGACCATCATGGTGGCGGTCATCAGCACGAGCATCTGCACCTGCTGAACGTCGTTGGTCGACCGGGTGATCAGCGACGGGGCACCGAACCGGGTGACCTCCTGCTCGGAAAACTCGCCGACCCGGGTGAAGACGGCGCCGCGCAGGTCGCGCCCGAGCGCCATGGCGGCCTTCGCTCCGAAGTAGACGGCGACAATCGCGCACACGATCTGAAACAGCGTGATCAGCAGCATGAGGCCGCCGATGCGCAGGATGTACTCGGTGTCGCCCGTGGCGACTCCCTCATCGATGATGTCGGCGTTGAGGGTGGGGAGATAGAGCGAGGCGATCGACTGCGCCAGCTGGAACACCACGACGGCCGCCAGCAGCCGCCGGTAGGGCCGCAGGTACGTCACCAGCAGTTTCCACAACATCGGATCTCCTAGAGGGTGGCGTTCGGCTGCGCCTTGGCGCCGATGATGCCGTAGAGGATGAGGGAGGTCAGTTCGTCGTCGTCGAAGGCAGGGCCGGCCGTAATGTGGGGCACGGATGCCGCGAGCGCGATCATCCGGATCACCTGCGCTGCCCGCTCCGGCGCAACAGTGAGGCGCAGGAGGTCAGGCGCGAGCACGTCCGCAAGCAGCAGGGTGAACTCGTGTGCGACGTCGTGGGTGTGCGGTCTTCCCATCGAGCCCATCGCCGTCATCAGGGCGAAGACCTGCGCGAAGCGGCGTCGCAGCAGGGTGACCATGGCGCGCACCCGCTCCTCGAGCGGGAGGAACAGGTCGAGCGCGGCGAGTTCGAGGCGCAGCGGCTCCGGGTCGAGCTGACGGTCCATGGCCGCCCGGAGCAGGTCATCCTTGCTGTCGAAGGCCCGAAAGATCGTGCCCTCGGCGATGCCGGCACACTGGGCGATCTGCCGCGTGGTGACGCCCTGTCCGTGCGCGATCAGCAAGGGGGTGACCGCGTCGAGAATCATCGACTGCCGGTCCTCGACGGACAGGGATTTTGCGCGGGTGGGTTTAACGGACATCCTCCCACTTTATATGAGTGAGCGCTCACTCACAAGATGCAGTTGGAGTCGACGGCTCAGGCGAAGAGGTGGGAGATCCAGGTCACGTCTTCGGGCGTCGGTCGCCAGGCCGTTCCCTCGGTGGCGTTCTGCAGGATCTGCTCCGGCCGGGTGGCCCCCGCGATCACGCTCGTGAGCCCGGGCTGGGCGAGCAGCCAGGCGAAGGTGGCCGCGAGCATTGTCACGCCGCGTTCGTCGCAGAACGACTCGTACTTCTCCA
>JBBQDC010000108.1:0-9489 GCA_038319305.1 Actinomycetales bacterium
GAGGTGCTCGCCACGACCGACGTCACGACCTCGATGATGCCGTACGCGTCCGCGTTGTTCGCTCGCCGGGTCCCTGGAGACCGTCCCAAGGTCATCCCGGACGGAGCGCAGAACTTTGCGTTCCTCGGCCAGTTCACCGAGCTCCCCAAAGATGTCGTGTTCACCGTGGAGTACTCGATCCACGGCGCCATGCACGCGGTGTATGAGCTCTTCGGGGTCGATCGGAAGATTCCGCCGATCTTCCAGGGCCTGCATGACCCGAAGGTCGTGGTCAAGGCGCTCCAGTCCGCGTTTCGCTGAGCGAACCGCACGGCACGGCGATCCCGCCGCGCCGCGCTCCATCCATGAAGAACTCAACACACCGAGGAAAAGGAACAGCCATGACCACTAACCCGAAGCAAGCGCACCTGTGGATCGTGGGTGGAGGCATCGCCGGCATGGCGACCGCGGCCTTCGCCATTCGAGACGCTGGGGTTCCCGGCGAGAACGTTCACATCTTTGAGGAGCTCCACGTCTCGGGCGGGGCCATGGACGGGAGCGAGTTCGCCGACGTACCCGGCGCCCTGGTGACTCGCGGAGGCCGGATGTTCGAGGAACAGGCGTACCAGACCACCTGGGACCTCTTCTCGACGATCCCGTCCCTGGAGGACCCGGACGTCACCGTCCGGCAGGAGATCCTCGATTTCAACTCCACGTTCAAAACCCACGCCCGTGCGCGCCTGGTCGACGGGCAGCACCGCATTCTGGACGCCTCGAGATACGGCCTGAGCACAGCCGACCGGTTCGCGATGACCCGCATGCTGGCCATGAGTGAGAGGACCCTCGGGGCTCGCCGCATCGACGAGATCTTCGGCAAGCACTTCTTCGAGAGCAACTTCTGGCAGATGTGGCGAACCATGTTCGCCTTCCAGAAGTGGCACTCGGCCGCTGAACTGCGCCGCTACTTTCTGCGGTTCGTTCAGGAGTTCGACCTCCTGGATACGGTCGGTGGGATCTGCCGTACGAAGTACAACCAGTACGACTCGATGATCGTGCCGTTGCAGCGCTGGCTGGTGGACCAGGGCGTCAACGTGCGCTTCGGCACCCGGGTCACCGATGTCGAGTTCACCGACCGTCCGGAGCGGCGCGCCACCTGTCTGCATCTCGAGGACCAGCAGGGCAGCTCGACCATCAAGCTGGGCGCGAATGACTTCGGGTTCATCACCATCGGGTCCATCACGGCCGACAGCACCTATGGCAGCAATGACACCGTCCCGCCGCTGGTTCGTGACCGGGTCGACCACGGCTGGTCGCTGTGGGAGGAGATTGCGAAGAAGGCGCCGGACTTCGGCCGGCCCAACACCTTCTTCGGCAACATCGACGAGAACAAGTGGGAGTCCTTCACGCTGACGATGCACAGCGACGCGCTGCTCAAGCGGATCGTCGAGTACACCGGCAACGAACCGGGCACCGGGGCGTTGACCACGTTCATCGAGTCGGGCTGGCACCTGTCGATGGTTGTGCCGGCACAGCCGCACTTCCCCAACATGCCCGAAAACACCTACACCCTGTGGGGTTATGGCTTCGAGCTCGACGACGAAGGCGACTACGTCAAGAAGAAAATGTCCCAGGCGACCGGCACGGAAATCCTCACCGAACTGGTGCACCAGCTCGGTTTCGAGGATCTCCTGGATGAGGTCCTCGCCACGACTGACGTGACCACCGTGATGATGCCGTACGCGTCGGCCCTATTCAGCCGCCGAGTGCGGGAAGACCGTCCCAAGGTGGTTCCCGACGGATCGCAGAACTTTGCGTTCCTCGGTCAGTTCACCGAGCTTCCCCATGATGTCGTGTTCACCGTGGAGTACTCGATCCACGGCGCTATGCACGCGGTGTACACGTTGTTCGCTGTGGATCGGCCAATTCCTCCGATCTACCGAGGTCTGCATGACCCGAAGGTCGGGGTCAAGGCACTCCAGGCCGCTTTCAAGTAGGCGCGGCGGCGATTCCGGAACGGTGTCTAGTGTGCGGTCGTCAGCGTGCGAAGCACCGTATCCGGAGTCAGCCAGCCCTGCAGCCGCCCGTCAGAGTCGACCACCGGAATGCCGTCGCTCTCGTTCGCAGCCAGGACCGATTCCAGTACGGTGTCCAGCGTGGTGTCAGGGTGAGCGACCGTCGGCACTTCGATGAGGTTGCTCAGCGTTATGCTCGCGGCGTCATCGTCGTTCCCGATCGAGTCGGAGATCGCGGCTACGGTGACGATTCCGATGAATTCGCCGTTGCGATGCACGACCGGCAGGGCACGCTTTCCCGCGGCCAGCAGCATCCTCGCGCCTTCGGCCGGAGTCAGCCGGGAGCTCACCGCGTCTGGTGCATCCGTCATGATCTCTCGCACGAGGGTCGAATGCAGGATGGCTCCACCCGGCCCGCCGTCCACGTTCACCCCGCGGCGGCGAAGCTTGAGGGTGTAAATCGTGTCCTTGCTGAGCACCCGGGACACTCCCGTCGCGATCACGATGGCCAGTAGTAGAGGCAAAATGATCGAGTATTCCCCCGTCAACTCGAACAGGATGATGGCGGCGGTGATCGGCGCCCTGGTGGCGCCGGCGAAGACTGCCCCCATGCCGACCAGGGCAAATGTTCCGGTCTGCCCGGCGAACACGGGGAACATTACGCCGGCGACCTCGCCGAACCCGGCGCCGAGCATCGCGCCGATGAACAGCGAGGGCGCGAAGACCCCGCCGGACCCGCCGATCCCGATGGTCAGGCTCGTGGCCACGACCTTGCCGACGAGAAGCAGCGCCAGGAAGCCGAGTGCGTACCCACCCTGGACGCCCTTCTCCAGTACCGGGTAGCCCACCCCGTACATCTGCGGCAGGGCGAAGAGGAGGAGGCCGAGGAGGAGTCCGCCGGCGACCGGGCGCAGCCATTCTGGCTTGCCCCGCCACGCCCAGTCGCAGGCATCTTCCACGGCGTAGAGAGTTTTTGTGAACCCGACCGCAACGAGACCGGCCGTGAGCCCGAGCACTGCGAAGAGAGCGAATTGCGACGAATTGACGACGGAGAAGGTCGGCAGGGTAAGAAACGGATGATCGCCGAGGATCGACCGACCGATGATGGAGGCTGTAACCGAAGAGAGAACAACGACGCCGAACGATCGAGCCGCGAAGTCACGAAGGAGGAGTTCGAGGGCGAAGAACACGCCGGCGATGGGAGCGTTGAAGGTTGCGGCGATGGCACCGGCGGCACCGCACGCCACCAGGGTTCGCAACTGAGACTCCGGCATTCGGACCGCGCGTCCGAGGGTTGAACCCAGTGCGGAACCGATCTGGACGATCGGTCCTTCGCGGCCCACTGAGCCACCGGACCCGATCGTGATGGCCGAGGCGAGCGACTTGACGATCGCCACCTTGCCGGGGATTCGTCCTCCGCGCTTCGTGACGGCGTACATGACCTCCGGGACACCGTGGCCGCGGGCCTCGGGCGCGAATTTGTTCACCAACGGCCCGTAGAGCAACCCACCCACCACCGGTGCGAAGATAACGAAAGCGCCGCCCAGCCATGGAATCCAAGGATTGGCAGGGTGACCCTGGGTGGCCGAGTAGTCCACCGTTCCGGTGAAGACTACGGTCGCCATGGTCACCAACCAGCGAAACGCGACGGCGGCGAAGCCGACACCCGCGCCCACCACGACCGCCATAAAGAGCAGTCGACCCGATCCGGTGCTGACCCGGTCGGTCGAGGTGTGGACTGAATGCAGAAAGGAAGACAATCGTCCCCGCAGGCTCAGAATGGGCTGTGCCATCAGGACTCCAAATATATGTATAAATGCAAGTGTTGCATGTGTGCAATAATGACAATATCACTTGTCTGGATCGGAGCTTGACCGATGGAAGACGCGATAACGGCTGAAGCGCGGGCCGCTGACGCCACCCTGGCTGCCTCGCGCGCCTTGCTTGGAGTAGTCGCCCGCTCCGTTGTGGCGGCCTTGGACGTTCTCACGTTGCCGCAGTTTCGGGTGCTGGTTGTGCTCAGTTCGTCGGGTCCGACGCGAATGGGCGCACTGGCGGAACGGATGGGCGTCATTCCGTCAACGTTTAGCCGGTTCGTCGATCGCATGGTTGCCGGGGGATGGGTGGAACGCACGTCAAGCCCCGACAGCCGACGCGAGGTGCTCCTCGAACTCAGCCCGCGCGGCCGGAGAATCGTCGATGAGGTCACCGAGCGTCGCCGGGCCGGTATCTCCGCCGTTCTCTCGGCCATGACGGTTGAGCAGCAGGGTGCGGTACAGAACGCGTTCCAGGCGTTCGCCGACGCGGCCGGAGAGCCTCCGGCGGCGGACTTGCTGACCCTGGGGATTTGACCGCGCTGCTCCCGCGCAGACCGATCTGGCCATCTAGAGCTATACCGATCTGTCTGGTATTGTCCAATCATGGAATCCATGACCACAACCCTGGCCCCGGCCCGCAGTGCCAGGGAGCGTCTGCTCACGTCGGCGAGCCGGCTGTTCCATGAGCGCGGCATCAACGCGACGGGAATCGACCTCGTCGTTCGTGACGCGAAGGTTGCGAAGGCCAGCCTGTACAACAACTTCGCCGGCAAGGAAGCACTCGTGGTGGCGTACCTGGAACAGGAGCTGGACGGCTGGGTGCGGAATGTTCGCGCCCTGGACGATGTCCTGGCGCCGCGCCGGGAGCGGGTGGCGGCCCTGTTCGAGGCACTGGCGCTCTCGGTCGAGTCGAACACGTTCTATGGCTGCCCGTTCACCAACGCGGTGATCGAGCTGCCGGAGTGCGTGAGTGTGCGCACGGTCGCGGAACGCTACCGTGAAGTCGTTCGCGCACACATTGCCGATATCGCCGGAGAGGATGCCGCGTCCACGCCGGTCTCCCGCCTCGTTCTGCTCTACGACGCGGCCATCACGGCGGCGAAGGTCGGCCGCGACGCCGCGCTGGTTCGCGAAGCGAGCACCATGGCGCAGGAACTCGTCTAGCCGTTGACCAGCAAGCGGAGGACCTGATGAAGATCACAGACGCCGTGCGGTTGTTTGAACTGGACACCCGGCCGATTCACCCGGAGTCGCGGGTGGCCCTGGACAAGCGCTGGGCGGAGCTGCCCGAGCACGTAAAGACGCCCAACCAGCTCCTGGGTCGGTCCGCGATCGGTTGTGAGGGTACCCACGGGGTCTTCCCCAAGTGCGACCTGACCTGCTCCCCGTGCTACCACGCGGCGGATGCCAATAAGGTGCGCATCGACGGAAACCACACCGTTGCCGGGGTCACCGAGCAGATGGAGTACCTCCGTCGCATCCGTGGTCCCCGCGCGCATGCGCAGCTCATCGGCGGGGAGGTCAGCCTGCTGCCCGCGGCCGATCATGCGGCAGCCCTGCTGGCGATGCGCGCCAACGGCCGGGAGCCGATGTCGATGACCCACGGCGATTTCGACTACGACTACCTGCTCGACGTCGTTCTCGACGAGAACGGCACACCCCGGTTCGACAAGGTCTCCTTCGCCGCGCACTTCGATTCCCTGATGCGCGGCCGCCGCGGCGCTGTGCGACCGCACACGGAGGCGGAGCTGAATCCGTTCCGCGAGAAATTCGCTCGCATGTTCATCGATCTCAAACGCGACCACGGGGTGAGCTCCTACCTCGCGCACAATATGACGGTCACGCCGTCCAACGTGGCTGAGGTGAGCGCGGTCACCCGCGACGTGCTCGAGATGCCCTACGCCATGATGTCGTTCCAGCCGGCCGCCTTCATCGGCGATGACCGGCGCTGGAAGGAAGACTTCGACGATGTCACCGTGGACGCGGTCTGGGAACAGATCGAAGAGGGGGCCGGGCAGAAGCTGCCCTGGCAGGCCACCCAATTCGGCGATCCGCGGTGCAACCGCACCACCGTCGGCCTGCGCGCCGGGGGTGTGTTCGCGCCGCTGCTCGATCCGGACGAGCCCAAGGACATGGCGGCCCGGGACCGGTTCCTCGATCACTTCGGCGGCATGATCTTCGGCGACGTACCCGTGCGCCTCCTCACCGTCAAGATCATTCGTGCCCTGAGCGCCCACCCGGGAGACATCCCGCCACTGCTGGGGCTTGTGCGGCGCGTGCTCAGACGCGCCGGTGGTGTCCGGGGCATTCTCGGTGCCGCGCGTGCCGGCAGGCTCGGGTTCAAGACCTTTGTGGTGCACAGCTTCATGGACGCGTCCGACGTGGCGCCCGCCTGGGACCTGATGCAACGGGGGATTGCCGGAACCGATGCGAAAACGATCGAGACGCATGAGCGCCTCGGCGCCTGCATGTATGCCATGAGTCACCCAGGCGACGACCGCCTCGTGCCCGCGTGCGTGCAGCACTCGGTGCTCGACCCGATCGAGAACATCGGACTGCGCACACTGCTGCCGATCACCGGCTCGGCAACGAGCGTCATCTCGCGGCCCAGTGGCTTTACCGAGGTACGGCAGACGCGGGCTCGGCAGACCCAGGCACGACCGACACGGCCTCGAGCGGCAGAGTAAGCGCCACCCGGCATCCGTCCTGCACCGCGTCACCGGGCGGCAGGGCCGCCTGAAGCACGATTCCGTCGCCGAACGCGACGCTCACCATCCGTCTGGGACCGAACCGGCGCACCCGGGAGACACGCCCGATCACACCGGGCGACGACGCCGCATCCGTGCAGGGAGAGACCTCGATCGCCTCATGGCGGATCACGAGCACTCCGGGGCCCTCGGGCGTGGATGACGAGACGGGAACGCGGCCGAGCGGCGACACGTGCACTCCGCCCTGCACCGTGCCCGGGCTCTCGTTGAGTCCGCCCATCAGCCGGGACACCCGGATCGAGGCCGGGCGGTTGTAGAGGCGGTCCACGGTGTCGTGCTGGAGCAGCTCGCCGCTCTGGAGGACGGCAATCCGGTCGGCGACCACGGCGGCCTCATCACGGTCGTGGGTGACCAGAATAATGGTGGGAGATACGGCACGACGAATGTCCTCGAGTAGCTGGTGCATGTCCTCCCGCAGCGCCGGATCGAGGGCACTGAACGGCTCATCCAGCAGCAGCAAGCCAGGTGCGGCGGCGAGGGCGCGAGCGATGGCCACGCGTTGCTCCTGTCCGCCCGACAGGCCCTGCACCGACCGCGCGCCGAAGTCATCGAGCTGCACCAGCTCGAGGTAATTCCGGGCGTGGCGCCGTGATTCGGTCCGGCTCGCGCCGCCCACCCGCCGGGAGAATGCGACGTTGTCGAGCACGCTCAGGTGTGGGAACAGCAACGGGCGCTGGAAGACCATTCCGACCCCGCGCTTCTCAGCGGGGATCCCGGCGACATCGGCCCCGTCAACGAGCACCCTGCCGGCGCTTACCTGCTCCAGCCCGGCGATCACCCGCAGGATCGTGCTCTTTCCGGACCCGCTCGGCCCGAGGATCGCCGTGCACGACCCGGCCGGGACCTCACAGGTGATCCCGGTCAGAGCCGGGGCCCGGGCGGCACCGAACGACTTGGAAACCTCTCGGAGGGAAACATCGACACTCATCTTGGTTCTCCAACATCAGAGGTGGTCTGGTTCGTCGTGCCGCGGGGTCGGCGCCCCGCGAAGCCGGCCAGCAGCAACAGGGCCAGGGGCGGCACGATGGCCGACAGCGACAGGATCGCGACCGCCGCATCGTTTCCGATACCCGCGGCCATCGCCCCGGTTACCAGAGGCAACGTCACGATCTCACCCCCGCCGACCACGACCGTGACCACGTAGTCGCTCCAGCCCACGAGAAAGGCGAGAAAGGCAGCGCGGGCCAGGGCCGGTGCGACCAGAGGCACATGCACCCGCCAGAGAACGCTCCAGCGGGAGGCCCCGAGCGTGCGGGCCTCCTCCTCGTAACGGATGTCGTGGGCGGCATACGCGACCCGCATCGTGACGGTCGTGTACGGAACGGCCATCACGACCAGAACCAGCACCAGGCCGGCTTCCGGGGGGATCTGGGCGCGCAGGAGGATGACGTTCAGACCCAGCACGGCCGCGAACGGCGGCAGGGCGATGGGGGCGAGCAGCAGGGCGCCGACCGCTCGCGGCCAGGGCACGGCGCCGAACGTGAGCGCGCGGGCGGCCATCGCCCCGATCGGGGTCGCGACGGCCGCTACGATCAGGCTCAGGCCGAGCGACGCCCCTAGTGCCGGGACTGCCCCCTGGGCGATCGCGCTGTCGACGCCGCCCCGACCCCACTCGGTGGGCAGCACCGACGGAAAGGACCACCGGTCGGCGAAAGCCCACAGCATCAGCGGCGCGAAGGGCAGCAGGAACCACCCGGCGACCAGCATCGAACCGAGGATCCGCGCCAGGCGGCCAGGGCCGCGGGAGAGTGTCAGCGAGCTGCCGGGGTCTCCCGGCAGGCGGATCCGTTCCAGAGTCACCGCCACACCGCCGTCTTCCGCAGGGCCCGGAAACAGAAGCCGACGACCAGGAAGGAGACCAGGGTGGTGAGCACGGCCGCCGCGGCGGCTTCGGGCCGGGCGGTGAGCGTCACGGAGTTGAACAGGCGCAGGGCCATCACGGCGAGAGGCTCCGGGTACGTGCGCCCGAGCAGCCAGGCCACCTCGTAGGAGCCCAGGCTGTACACGAATGCGATCGTCGATGAGATGGCCAGCGCCGGCAGGGCCAGAGGCAGCATCACGAAGCGAAACCGCTTCCATCGTCCTGCGCCCAGCATCGCGGCCGCCTCGTCGAAGCGGGCGACCCGCGTGATCAGCGTGCCGGCGACGACCAGCCCGATGAAGGCCGACTCCTTCCACGCGTACTCCGCGACCACGGCCACCCACCAGGGGCCGCCGACCAGGGCCGGCCAGAGGTCCGCCGGCACCCCTAACACCCGGGCGAGCAG
The DNA here is from genome assembly GCA_038319305.1 of Actinomycetales bacterium. GTDB lineage: Bacteria > Actinomycetota > Actinomycetes > Actinomycetales > Microbacteriaceae > Cryobacterium. The sequence continues at coordinate 8,844 of JBBQDC010000108.1, forward strand.
GCCGGAATCGGCCAGGAGCAGCCCCACGGCGGCGGCCCCGATCAGGTGCGGGATGGTCACCGTGGCGGCGCTGGTGGCCGCCACGATCCGGCCGCACCACCGCCCATTGACGATCAGCAGCGCCGTCCCCATCCCCACGAGCGCCGCAATCACGGTCGAGACCACGGCGATGGCCAGGGAGAGCCCAAGCGCACGGAGCAGATCGCCCGCCTGTCCGGTGTAGGCGTCGAGGTTGAGCCGCACGGGCCCGACCAGCGGCATCAGTCCCAGGCTCTGCAACGCGGCCGCACCGACCCCGCCGACGACCACGAACACGGCCGGGGCCACGGCAGGCAGCACCAGGAAGACGCTGCGCATCCGTGTGCTGTGCATCCCTGCGCTGCCCGCCGGTGAAGCTTCCCTGGCCGGCGTCCCGGGTGTGGTCGGTGTCATCGGACTGACTCGGTGGCTATTTGCCGGCAAGCACGGAGGTGCGCCAGCCCTCGTCGAGCAGAGGCACCCACGCCGCCGCCAGCTCGGGGTTGGCGTTCTTCGCGAGCACGTCGTACGGCGGCACCACGGGGGAGGAGGGCAGGGCGCCGAACGTCGCCCGGTCGTCCGGGTTGAGCGCGTCCAGGTCGAGCACCGTGAACTGCCCCCACGTCGC
>JBBQDC010000109.1:0-9470 GCA_038319305.1 Actinomycetales bacterium
CGGGCGCGTCTCCGCCGGGCAGCGGCAGCTGATCTCATTCGCGCGGGCGTTCCTGGCCGATCCGGCGGTGCTGATCCTCGACGAGGCCACGTCGAGCCTGGACATCCCGAGCGAGCGACTCGTGCAGCAGGCGCTGCAGACGTTGCTCGGGGGGCGCACCGCCGTGATCATCGCGCACCGCCTGTCGACCGTGGCGATCGCCGACCGGGTGCTCGTGATGGAGCACGGGCGCATCGTCGAGGACGGCACACCCGACCAGCTGATCGCCGGCACCGGCAGGTTCGCCCAACTGCACGCCGCCTGGCGCGACTCGCTCGTGTAATCCGCGGCTGCGACGGATGCGCCCCCGCACCCGCACGAAAACGCCCGGTATCTGGGGCCCGAATGAGGGCCCCGGATGCCGGGCAGTGAAGCCCAAGCGAATCGGTTAGACGAAGCCCCAGGCCTTCTCTTCGTCGCTCGAGGCATCGGAGAGCGGCGTGCCGGATAGCGGGCGGTTGGAGGCGACCGGACCGAGCGGGTGGTAACTGGGGTCCCGCGGGGTCACGGGAGCCTGCTTGAGTTCGACGAAGATCGCGTGCGTCGGCGTGGCGCCGATGTTCACTCCGGCGTGCTCCTGGGCCGGCAGCCAACGGGTCTCGCCGGCCGGCAGCTCGACGTCGATCTCGCGGCCCTCCGACGACAGCCGCCGCGCGTAGGCGCTGAGCGTAATCATGACGCTGTCGGGATGCTCATGCGGGTTGGTCTCGTCTCCCGGAGCATCGAGGAACTCAAGCACGCGAACGCGTTCGTTTTCGAGGAGGACTCGGTAGACGCCGGGGTCGGTGACGACGGGATCGAGGGCGGTGTGTGCGGCTGTGTTTTCGCTGTCCATGTGGAACGGTAACACCCGTCGCTACCTGAAACCAAGCATTGCGGGCAACCCCGAAGGGGATCGCTAGCTCGGACTCCAATGTGCCGCCTCGTAGTCGATGCGGTAGCCGTGCGGCCCGGTCCGGAGCGGTGTTCCCTCCGCGCGGTAGTGGGGGAGGGCGCGCTCCTCGTGCCCGACCGGCGGATGTCCGCCCGCCCTGATTACCCGCCACCACGGCAGTCCGGAGCCGTGGCGCGCCATGATCTGCCCGACCAGGCGGGCGCCGCGCGAGCCGAGCACAGCCGCGACGTCACCGTAGGTCATCACCCGCCCGGGAGGGATGGACTCGACGATGCCGAGAACGTGCGTGACGAACGCGGGCTCTCGCCTGGCGGCATCCGTCATCGGGTCAGACGCTTCCGGGTCAGATCAGGGTCGCCTGCGCGTCACGCCGGTTCAGAGCTGCAGCGCGCCGATGGTTTCGCCGTAGACGGTCTGGCCGACGTCGGTGAAGCCGATGCGGTGGAAGAACGACTCGGGGCCCTCTTCGCCGGGCTCCCAGATCACCGTGATGTGGTCGAAGCCGCGCTTGCGGGCCTCTTGGGCCAGGGCGTCGGCGGCAAACTTGCCGACGCCCTGGCCCTGCACCTCGGCATCGACGTTGATACGCCAGATGCAGGCGCGGAATTCCTCGTGCGGTGAATCGGGGTCGAAGTTGCCGTGGATGAAGCCGACGACGATGCCGTCGAGCACGACGATGCGCTGCCAGGCGGTGGCCGGGTTGATGACGGATGCCGCGACCGCGTAGGAGACGGGGGCGATGAACTGCTCCTGCCCCGGTTTCAGGCTCAGGCCATTTGCCGCGACGATGTTGCGCGCGGAGAGTTCTTCCAGTCGTAGTTCACCCATGCGAACAGGCTAACGTGCACCGGAGCCGGTCGGGTAGTCGGTTTTTCGGTTGATAGTGCGTGCGGACCGAACGATCCGGTACCTCCAGAAACTGTCTCGATGTCAAGATAGTTACGACCCTCCACTAGAATCGACGTGGCTATTCTTGCCCCCCGATATTCTGAGGAGATTTCAATTGGCGAAGATCAAGGTTGAAGGCACAGTCGTCGAGCTCGACGGGGACGAGATGACCCGCATCATCTGGCACGCGATCAAGGAGACCTTGATCCACCCTTACATCGACATCGACCTCGAGTATTACGACCTGTCGATCCAGAAGCGCGACGAGACCGACGACCAGATCACGATCGACTCGGCCCGAGCCATCCAGAAGCACGGCGTCGGCGTCAAGTGCGCGACCATAACGCCCGATGAGGCTCGCGTCGAAGAATTCGGCCTGAAGAAGATGTGGGCGTCGCCCAACGGCACCATCCGCAACATCCTGGGCGGCACCATCTTCCGCGAGCCCATCATCATCTCGAACATCCCGCGCCTCGTACCGGGCTGGAACAAGCCGATCATCATCGGCCGCCACGCGTTCGGGGACCAGTACAAGGCCACCAACTTCCGCTTCGAGGGTGAGGGAACGCTCAGCATGACCTTCACCCCGAAGGATGGCAGTGCGCCCCAGGAGTTCGAGGTCTTCCAGGCCCCCGGCAGCGGTGTCGCCATGGGAATGTACAACCTCGACAACTCCATTCGTGACTTCGCCCGCGCCTCCCTCAACTACGGTCTCGAGCGCAAGTACCCGGTCTACCTGTCGACAAAGAACACGATCCTCAAGGCCTACGACGGCCGCTTCAAGGACATCTTCCAGGAGATCTTCGACGCCGAGTTCAAGGCCCGCTACGACGCGGCCGGCCTCACCTACGAGCACCGCCTGATCGACGACATGGTTGCCTCGGCCATGAAGTGGGAGGGCGGCTACGTCTGGGCGTGCAAGAACTACGACGGCGACGTTCAGTCGGACACTGTCGCGCAGGGCTTCGGCTCGCTCGGGCTGATGACCAGTGTGCTCTCTACGCCCGACGGCAAGGTCGTTGAGGCTGAGGCCGCGCACGGCACCGTGACGCGCCACTACCGTCAGCACCAGCAGGGCAAGCCCACGTCGACCAACCCGATCGCCTCGATCTACGCTTGGACCCGCGGTCTCGCGCACCGCGCCAAGCTCGACGGTAACCCGGCGCTCGCCGAGTTCGCGACCACCCTCGAAGACGTGGTCATCAAGACTGTCGAGAGCGGCAAGATGACCAAGGACCTCGCGCTCCTCGTGGGCCCGGAGCAGGCCTTCCAGACGACGGAGGAGTTCCTCGCGGCCATCGCGGAGAACCTTCAGACCCGCCTGGCATAACCGGTAGTCAAAACGGCGGCAGCCTCACTTTCGGGTGAGACTGCCGCCATTTTTGTGCCCCGATTCGAGTGCGGATTCGGGCCCGAATTCAGCCTCTGAGGCGAGGCTTTCCTTGCTGGCGGAACGTAACCACCGAGGCAAGACTGGGGCTATGACGTCTTTGGTTGCCGCTGTTCGTCGCTACCCGCTCGTCGCCACGACCGTTCTGGTCGGGCTCATCGGCGTGGGACTCGCACTGTTCGGTCAGACGGATGCCGTGCGCTGGCTGTTCAGCGGATTCGGCCTCCTGGTGGCCGGTTACGAAACGGTCGGCATGGTCAGGCGACTGAGTCGGGGTACCTTCGGTATCGACGTGCTCGCCATCATGGCCATCATCGCGACGGTCCTGGTAGGCGAGTACATCGCCACCCTCATCATCGTGTTGATGCTCACCGGTGGCGCGGCCCTGGAGGACTTCGCCGTCAACCGCGCCAAGCGCGAGCTCGACGCCCTGCTGAAGCGGGCGCCGCAGCTCGCGCACCGACTCGTCGGCGGGAACGGCAACGACACAGGCGAGGTCGAGGATGTACCGGCCACCGACGTGCGGACGGGCGACCTGCTCCTCGTTCGTCCGGCCGAGATCGTGCCGGTCGACGGTGAGCTCGTCTCCGTCAGTGCAGCCTTCGACGAGTCATCGCTCACCGGGGAGAGCCTCCCGGTGGAGCGCGAGGCCGGCGACGCCGTGCTCAGCGGGTCCATCAACGGCCAGGCTGCCGCCACCATCCGTGCCACCGCGACCGCCGCGAACAGCCAGTACCAGCAGATCATCGCTCTGGTCGAAGAGGCCGCGGCCAGTAAAGCCCCCGTGGTGCGCCTGGCAGACCGCTACGCCGTTCCGTTCACCGCGGTGTCGCTCTCGATCGCCGGACTGGCCTGGATCGTCAGTGGCGACCCGGTCAGGTTCGCCGAGGTGCTCGTGGTGGCAACCCCCTGCCCGCTGCTGATCTCCGCGCCGGTCGCCTTCATGGGCGGGATGAGCCGCGCTGCCCGCAACGGCATCATCGTCAAGGGCGGCGGCGTGCTCGAGATGCTCTCCCGCGCCAAAACCGTTGTCTTCGACAAAACCGGCACACTCACCCACGGCACGCCCACCATCACCCGGGCGCTTCCCGAGCCCGGCTTCGGCGAAGATGAACTGCTCGCCCTCGCCGCATCTGCTGAGCAGTACTCGTCGCACGTGCTGGCGGCATCCGTCATCGCGGCTGCCCGCGCCCGCGGGCTCACATTGACCACGACGGAGACCGCGAATGAGGTTCCCGCGCACGGTGTGGTGGCCCGATTGGGTGCCCGGGAGGTCACCGTCGGCAAGCTGTCTTACATTCGGGACCGGGCACCGGATGCCGTGGCCACGCCGCTCGAGGGCGGCGAACTGGCCATCTACCTCGCCGTCGACGGTCGCTTTGCCGGGAGCATCGTCGCCAGTGACAAGCTGCGGGGCAACGCACCGCAGACCATGGCTGATTTTCGCGCGCTCGGACTGCGTGACACCGTGATGCTCACCGGCGACGCCCGGCCCACCGCCGAGCACATCGCGGCGATGGTCGGGATCGACCAGGTGCAGGCGGACTGCCTCCCTGCCGACAAGGTCAACGCCGTGTGCGCCCTGGCTCGCCGCCCGGTGATCATGGTCGGCGACGGGGTGAACGACGCGCCCGTTCTGGCCGTCGCCGATGTGGGCATCGCCATGGGGGCTCGAGGGGCAACGGCCGCCAGCGAATCGGCAGACGTCGTCATCCTGATCGACGACCTGACCCGCGCCGCCCGCGCCGTCGCGATCGGCCAGGACACCATCCGCATTGCGCTACAGAGCATCTGGCTGGGGATCGTTATGAGCATCGGCCTGATGCTCCTGGCGGCGTTCGGTTTCATTCCGGCCACGGTCGGGGCGCTGCTGCAGGAATTCGTCGACCTGGCCACGATCCTGAATGCGTTGCGGGCGATCGGCGGCCGCCGGGATGCCGCGGTCCGGGCCCGGATCGCCGCCCGCGAGCCGGTCGTAGCCGGGATCCTCGTGCGCTGAACCGCCCGGCTCCCGGTCGTCGGAGCCCTCTCGCGCTGCGCCTGCGGACCGAGAGTGCATCGTGAGCTGCGCCGCCGCGACGTGCTGGGCGGCTTGCCCCCAGTTCGGGTGTCACCTTGTGCAAGTTGCGCTGTCGGCTTCGAGATTCCGCTAGCTTCAAGTTCACGTCCCTCTGTTGGGGGTCAACCATTCATTGATGCGCGGATTGGATGACGCACGTGACCAAACGAAGTTGGCATTTCATACCTTGGGACCACGCCCCACGATCGGCTCGGGCTCTCCGCCGTGCCACCGCAGTGACCCTGACCGTCGGGCTGGTGGCCACTGCCACCCTCCTCGGCGGAACGGTCGCGGCCGGCGCCGCACCTCCGTCGACGGGCGGCAAACCTGCTGCCACCTTCGAAGCGGGCCGTTACGTGGTCACTCTGGCCGGCAGTGCCCTGGCCACCTACTCCGGCGGAGTCTCCGGGTTCGACGCGACCACGCCAACCCCGGGAAAGCAACTCGACGCCCGCTCCACGAACGCGAAGGCCTACTCCGCGCACCTTGCGGCCGAGCAGAAGCAGGTCGCGGCCGATGCCGGTGCGAGTGTCAGCGTCTCGTACACAACAGCGCTGAACGGTTTCGCGGCAGACCTCACTGCAGCGCAGGCCGCCACGCTGTACGCGGACCGTGAGGTCGTCGCGCTTGAGAGGGACTCGCTCCGCAAGATCACATCCGAGTCATCGACCGACTTCCTCGGCCTCGGCGATGCGACTGGCGCCGGCGGAGTCTGGGACGCCGTCGGCGGCGTTCAGGCCGCTGGCGCCGGGATCGTCGTCGGTATCGTCGACACCGGCATCGCGCCGGAGAACGCGTCGTTCGCCGGAGACCCGCTCGGCACGAGCAGCGGCGCAGCACCACACCGCACCGCCGATGGAAGCATCAGCTTCGCCAAGTCCGACGGTGGCACCTTCACCGGCGCCTGCGTCACCGGCGTGCAGTTCAGCGCCACCGATTGCAGCACCAAGATCGTCGGCGCCCGGTACTACGTCGACGGTTTCGGAGCGGCGCGGATCGGCGCCACGAGTGTCGGCGAGTATCTCTCGCCCCGAGATGGCGACGGCCATGGCTCACACACCGGCAGCACCGCGGTCGGCAACCACGCTGTCCCCGCGTCGGTGGGTGGTATCGACTTCGGCACCATCTCAGGCGTCGCTCCGGCCGCGAAGATAGCGGCCTACAAGGTCTGCTGGTCCGGCCCTGACCCGGCCAGCCAAGACGACGACGGATGCGCCACCAGCGACCTTCTCTCGGCGATCGACCAGGCCACGGCCGACGGTGTCGACGTGATCAACTTCTCGATCGGCGGCGGCGCGGCCCAGACCACGGTCTCCGCGACCGATGTCGCCTTCCTCGGCGCGGCAACCGCCGGCGTCTTCGTCGCGGCCTCGGCCGGAAACGCCGGCCCCGGCAACTCGACGCTGGATAACGCGTCGCCGTGGATCACCACCGTCGCGGCCAGCACCATCCCGAGCTATCAGGCCACCGCCACTCTGGGCAGCGGCCCGGCCTATGCGGGCGGCTCGATCACGGTCTCCGCTGCCACGGTCACCGGTGCGTTGGTGCGCGGTGACCTTGTGGCCGCCCGCCGTGCGACCGATCCGTTGCTTTGCGCCCCGAATTCACTTGACCCGGCCAAGGTGGCCGGCAAGGTCGTGTTCTGCCAGCGCGGCGTCTACGACCGGGTGGCGAAGTCGGCCGAGGTGAAGCGCGCCGGCGGCATCGGCATGCTGCTGGTGAACAAGACCGCCAGCTCGCTCGATCTCGACCTGCACTCGGTTCCGACGGTGCACCTCAACGCCGAAGCCTTCGTGACGGCATTCGACTATGCCGGCACGGCCGGCGCGACGGTGACGCTCACCCCGGGCAACACACTCGGCACCGGGCCGCGCACGCCGGAGGTCGCCGGGTTCTCCTCGCGCGGGCCGGTTCTGGCCGACGGTAGCGACATCATCAAGCCGGACATCTCGGCTCCCGGTGTCGCTATTCTCGCCGACGGCGCCAACGCCGCTGGACAGGCGGGAACCTACAAGTTCCTCTCCGGCACGTCGATGTCGTCGCCGCATATGGCAGGGCTCGCAGCCCTGTATCTGGGTGTGAGGACCGCTGCCACTCCGGCTGAGGTGAAGTCGGCCTTCATGACCACCGCGTACGACACGGTCAACACGGCTGGCGCCGTGACCGACCCGTTCACCCAGGGTGCCGGACACGTTGACCCGACGAAGTTCTTCGACCCGGGACTCGTCTACCTCAACGGGGAAAGCGACTGGATGTCCTACATCAAGGGCGCCGGCTACAGCGGAGGCGGCCTGGGCGCCGTTACCGCGGTTGACCCGTCGAACCTCAATCTGGCGTCGATCGGCATCGGTTCCCTGACCAAGCCGGAGACGATCACCCGCACGGTGACGTCGACGCAGGCAGGAACGTTCGACTCCTCCGTGAACGGTCTCGTCGGCATCGACGTCCTGGTCAACCCGTCAACGCTGACGTTCGGTGCGGCAGGGGAGAGCCAGACGTACACGGCGACCTTCACGCGAACGGATGCGCCCGTTGACACGTTCGCGACCGGCTCGCTCAGTTGGTCGAGCGGCACCACTGTCGTGCGCAGCCCGGTGGCGGTCAAACCCGTCACGCTCGAGGCACCGATCGCGGCCGATGGAACCGGCCTGGCCGGCTCCATCGACATCAGCGTGACGCCGGGTACGACCGCCGACATCCCCCTGGTAATGGACGGCCTCGCGGCCGGCGTGCTGCTCAAAGAGAAGAAGGGCGGTGCGAACAAGCCGTACTCCGGGGTTGGCACCGCAGGCCGGGAGATCACCTTCACGGTGCAGGTCCCGGCGGGAACGGCACTGCAGCGCTTCGACCTCGACTCGTTGACCGATTCCGCCGACCTTGACCTGAGCGTCTACCTGCTCAGCGGCAAGGGTGGCACGCAGGTTGCCGGCTGGCAGTCGGCGACGGCGTCCACGGATGAGCACGTCGATCTGCTGAATCCGGTCGCCGGGTACTACCAGGTCGTCGTATCGGTCTTCAGCGGCACGGACAACTACGACCTGGCCACCTTCACGGTCGCGCCCGGCCTGGGTGCCGGATCGTTCACGGTCGCCCCGAACCCTCTCCCCGGGGTGCAGGGCGTGCCGGTCAGTTACGCGGCCTCGTGGAGCGGCCTCGTGGCCGGAACCGAGTACCTGGGTCTGGTGCGCTACGGAACCAGCGGTTTCTCGACGATCGTGGCGGTGAAGAACTAGTCGGTCGCGCGCAGCGGAACGGCGGCACGGAACGACACGGGGGCGACGGATGCGAGGCATCCGTCGCCCACTCGGCGTCGCCTCCCACGCCTCTCTCGCCGCGCCGAAGGCTTACCCTGAGGTAATGCGATTCGCACCCATCCGCCGAGGCGGCGAGAACACCGGCGTGAGCCGACCGCGGCTGTCCCGCGAGGTGTACGTGCTCGGCGTGATCGCCTTCTTCGTGATGGTCGGCTTCGGTGTCGTCGTTCCGGTGCTACCCGTGTACGTGCGGAGCTTCGGGGTTGGCTACCTGGAAATCGGTGCCGTCGTCTCCGCGTTCGCGCTGATGCGCTTCGTGTCGAGTCCCTTTACCGGGCGCATGATCGACTGGGCCGGCGAACGTGTGATCCTGGCTTCCGGAATCGGGATCGTCGCCGTCTCCAGTGGGCTGGTCGGCGTGGCCCAGAATTATCCTCAGCTGTTGCTCCTGCGTGGGGCCGGCGGCGTCGGTTCCGCGATGTTCTCAGTGGCGGCCATGACCCTCCTGCTCGGCTCCACGGCACCGGGAATCCGAGCCAGGGCCATCGGGTTCTACCAGGGAGGATTCCTGCTCGGCGGGATGGCCGGACCCGCGCTCGGTGGACTCCTCGCCACGATTTCGCTCACCGCGCCGTTCTTCTTTTACGCGGCCACGCTGGCCGTTGCAGGCGTTCTCGGGCTGGTGCTGCTGCGCCCGGTGCGGGGCGGGGCCGTCGCCACGGCCGGCCCGCCACCCGAGCGCATCCCGTTCCGAACGGTGCTGCGGGATACCCGGTTCCGCGCGGCGTGTATCGCCAACTTCTCCACCGGCTGGAACTCGTTCGGAGTTCGCAACGCACTGATCCCCGTGCTCGTCGTCGAGGTGCTGCGGGGTCCGACGGCCTGGACCGGCATTGCCTTCGCCTTCGCGGCCGTGGCCCAGACGGTGGCGCTCGCACCGGCGTC
>JBBQDC010000110.1:0-9447 GCA_038319305.1 Actinomycetales bacterium
CAAGTCACCGCCGCCGAGTTCCTCGGCCGTCACCACTTCTCCGGTGGCGGCCTTCACCAACGGCGGCCCGCCTAGAAAGATCGTGCCCTGATTGCGCACGATCACGGCCTCGTCGCTCATGGCGGGCACGTAGGCGCCGCCGGCGGTGCAGGAGCCCAGCACAGCGGCGATCTGCGGAATCTTGGCTGCGGACATGCGCGCCTGGTTGTAGAAGATGCGGCCGAAGTGGTCACGGTCGGGGAAGACCTCGTCCTGCAGCGGCAGGAAGGCACCGCCCGAGTCGACCAGGTAGACGCACGGGAGCCGGTTCTCGAAGGCGATCTCCTGGGCCCGGAGGTGTTTCTTGACCGTCATCGGGTAGTAGGTGCCGCCCTTGACGGTGGCGTCGTTGGAGATGACCAGCACGTGACGGCCGTGGATCAGACCGATCCCGGCGATCAGGCCGGCGCCGGGGCTGTCGTCGCCGTAGAGGCCGGTTGCGGCCAGAGGGGCGATCTCGAGGAAGGGGCTGCCGGCATCCAGCAGACGGTCGATGCGCTCGCGGGGCAGAAGCTTGCCGCGGGCCAGGTGCCGCCGGCGCGAGCTCTCGGGGCCGCCGAGGGCGGCAACGACGAGGCGGCGGCGCAGGTCGGCGACCAGCTCGTGGTGGGCGGCGGCGTTCGCAGTGAAGGCCGGATCGGTCGAGTCAACCAGACTCGCGAGTGTCTCCATCGACAACGTCCCGCTTTCCCACGTGCATGCTCAGCCGGTACAGTTAGCGTGTGCTAACCGAAATTCAGGTTAGCGGTTCATAACTGAGTTGTCCAGACTCTCGGTCGGGAACGGAGCTTCGATGGATGTCCTGCCTGAGGTACCTGGTTCAACTGCCGCGGCAGGCACAACGGTCGCGCCGACGCCCCGGAGCCAGGCGAAGGCCGACCGACGGCAGGCGCTGCTCGGGGCCGCGGCGGCACTGTTCGCCCGGTCGGGCTACAACGGGGTCTCGATCGAGGACCTCGGCGCGGCCGTCGGCGTGAGTGGGCCGGCCGTCTATCGGCACTTCAGCGGCAAGCCGGCCGTGCTCGCCGCCCTGCTGGTGGAGGTCAGCGAAACGCTCGTGGCGGGCGGGCAGGCCGTTGTCGAGGGCGCTCCGGATGCCGCCGGCGCACTCCGCGCGCTGGTGCGGTTCCACACCGACTTCGCCCTGTCGCATCCAAACGTCATCCGTGTGCAGGACCGAGACCTGGACAGCCTCCCCGCCGCAGACCGGCACCAGGTTCGAACCCTGCAGCGCACCTACGTGGAGCTGTGGGTGCACGTGCTCGGGCAGGTGCACCCCGAGGTGGATGCCGCGCTGCTGCGCATCCGCGCCCAGGCGACGTTCGGACTGCTGAACTCGACCCCACACACGCTGCCGGCGTCGCCGAGCGGCGCGGTGCGCCCGTTACTCGAGGAGATGGCGCTCGCGGCGCTCGGAGCCGGGGCTTCTACGGCGAAGTAGAAGACTCAGTAGGCGGTGGTGCAGACGCACAGCTCATTGCCCTCAACGTCGGCAAGCACCCACCAGTCCGGCGCGTGTTCGTCGGTGAGCAACAGGCCGCCCGCGTCGACGATGGCCTGCACCCGATCCTCGGCGTCGGCCGTCGGCACGTACACGTCCAGATGAATTCGATTGCGGTCGCTGCGGGCAATCTCCATCCGTTGGAACCAGACCCGCGGGCCAACGCCGCGCGGGTCGACGAGCTCGGTGCCATCGGCTCCGTCGAGTTCCACGTAGCCCAGGCCGACCTGCCAGAATGCCCGGATCGCGTCGGCCTCCGTGCAGTCGATCGCCACGTCATAGCGGGCGGGGGTGGCCCGTTCGGGCTTGGCGGCGTGCGCGTCGGCAAGTTCCTGGATGCGAAGTGCCAGTGCCAGGTCGCGTTCGGTGACACCGCCCGCATCGTGGGAGCTGAGCCGGATTCCGACGCTGCCCCAGCTGAGACTGACCTCTGGATGGTGATTCGACGCATCCGCCACCTCGGCGATGGCGTCGACAAGGCGCACCGCTGAGGCGAAATCGGCCGTCCTGAACGCCCCATACAGGGTTCGGTCGAGGTGGACGAAAGCGGTGCCGGCCAGCACCGCTTCGGTCTGGATCGCGGTGAGAAGAATGCCCGATGATTTCATCTCCTCACTCTGCTGCGGCCTCCGAACCCCGTCAAGGCGCGCGGCGGGCGACGGCTGGAGCTAGAGGAGGGCAAGGGCGCGCGCCGGGTTGGCGAGCATTCCGGCGACGTCGGTCAGGAACCGGGCCGCCTGCTCGCCATCGACGAGCCGATGGTCGAAGGCGACGCTGAGGGTGACCACCTGCCGCAGCGCGATCTCGCCGCGGAACTCCCACGGCCGCGGCGAGATCGCCCCCAGCGCGAGGATGACGGCCTCCCCCGGCGGCAGGATCGGTGTGCCCGCATCGATGCCGAAGGAGCCGATGTTGGTGATCGAGATCGTGCCGCCGCGAAGATCGGCCGGGCTCGTCGCGCCCGCCCGCGCCGCGCGGGTCAACGCGGCGAGCGCCGCAGCGAGGTCGGCCAGGCCGAGCCGGTCGGCATCCGGAATCCTGGGCACGATCAGGCCCCGCGGGGTGGCGGCGGCGATGCCGAGGTTCACGTAGTGGAACTGCACGATCTCGCCGGCCGCCTCGTCCCAGTGGGTGTTGACCTCAGGCGTGCGGGCGACCGCCAGGCAGAGCGCCTTCGCGACGACGGCCAGGATGCCGATGTGCGCGTCGGCGAACTCCCGGTCATGCCTCAGCATGTCGATCAAATCGAGCGTCGCCGTCACGTCCACGGTCAGGAACTCCGTGGCGTGCGGCGCGGTGAAGGCGCTCTGCACCATGGCGGCGGCGGTGAGCTTGCGCACGCTCCGGATCGGGCTGCGAGTCTCCCGGGCACCCAGGCCGGATGCCGTGGGCCGAGTGTCCGTTGCGGCGTGGGCCTCCACGTCTTCCCGGGTGATCAGGCCCGTCGGCCCGCTCCCCGCCACCTGGGTCAGGTCGACGCCCAGGGTGCGGGCCAGGGTGCGCACCGGTGGCGTGGACCGTGGGCGTTCCCCGGTCGCCGCGCCGGAAGGGGCCGACACGGCAGCAGGGGCGGTCGTGCTGGTGGCCGTGCCCGTGGCATCCGTCGCTCCGGTACGCTCGCGGCGTCTGGGCCGCCCCCCGCGTTCGACCGCCGCGCCGTAGCCGACGAGCACGGCCTCGCGCTCCCCGGGGTTCCCCGGCCCGTCACCGTCTGCGGATTCAGCACCGGTGACCTCGAAGGAGACAATCGGGTCACCCACACGAACGATGGTGCCGGGCTGCTGGTGCAGTTCGGCGACCACGCCGGCAAACGGGGACGGCAGCTCCACCACGGCCTTGGCCGTCTCGACCTCGGCGATGAGCTGGTTGAGCGTCACCGTGTCGCCGGGCGCGACCCGCCAGGCCACGATCTCCGATTCGGTCAGACCCTCGCCGAGGTCAGGCAGCGTGAAGACCTTGATCATCGTCGTCTCCCCAACACGCGGTCGACGCCGTCGAGCATGCGGTCAAGGTCGGGCAGGTGGTGGCTCTCCAGCTTCGCCGGCGGGTACGGGATATCGAAGCCGGTGACCCGCACCGGCGCCGCCTCGAGGTACTCAAAGCAGCGCTCGGTGATCTCGGCGATGATCTCGCCGCCCAGCCCACCCGAACGGGCTGCCTCGTGTGTCACCACGAGCCGGCCGGTCTTCCGAACGGATGCCTCGATCGTGACGTAGTCGATGGGCGACAGTGAGCGCAGGTCGATGACCTCAACCCCGATTCCGGCGTCGGCGGCGGCAAGCGCGGCATCTGTCGCCGTGGGCACCAGTGCGCCGTAGGCAAGGAGCGTGACGTCGGTGCCGGCGGCCACGATCTGCGCTCTCTCCATAGAGGCACCGAGCTGCGGGGACACCGAGCCGGCGACGTGGTAGCGGCGCTTAGGCTCGAAGTAGAGCACAGGGTCATCGGAGGAGATCGCCTGGCGGATCAGACTGTAAGCGTCCTGTGGGTTCGAGACGGCGATCACCCGCAGACCTGACGTGTGGGTGAAGTAGGCCTCGGGCGATTCGGAATGGTGTTCGGCCGCACCGATGCCGCCGCCGAAGGGCACCCTGATGGTGATGGGCATGCGCACGGCTCCCTGGGTGCGGTAATGGAACCGGGCCACCTGGCTGACGATCTGGTCGAAGCCGGGGAAGATGAAGCCATCGAACTGGATCTCACAGACCGGGCGGTAGCCGCGATACGCCAGCCCCACCGCGGTTCCGATGATGGCGGACTCGGCCAGCGGCGTATCGATGACCCGGTTGGGCCCGAACTCCGCGAGCAGGTCGCTGGTCACTCGGAACACGCCGCCGAGGGCGCCGATGTCCTCGCCGAGCAGCACCACCTTCGGGTCGTCCAACATGGCGCGCCGCAGCCCGGCATTGATCGCCTTGGCCAGGGTCAGGGTGGTCGTCTCGGTCAGAGGCACGGGTGTGGCCCCGTTCACGGTGGCCGGGGAACTCCGCACGGTTTCGATTGTCATCAGGCCTTCCCTCCGGCCGGCTCGAAGCTCGCCAGATAGGCGGCATACTCCGCCCGCTGGCGGTCGACCCCGGCGTGCGGGGTGGCGTAGACGTTGGCGAGCACGCTCAACGGCTCGGGGTCGGGCAGTCCGATGCAGCCGGCGCGCAGCTCGGCCGCCGTGGCGTCGGCCAGGGTCTGGGTCTCCACCTCCAGCTCGGGAGTGAAACGGCCGAGGGAGTCGAGCAGTCGCCGCAGGCGCAGGATCGGGTCTTTCTTAGCCCACTCCTCGAGCTCGGCCGCGGGCCGGTAGCGGGTAGGGTCGTCCGCCGTGGTGTGCGGGCCCATCCGGTAGGTGACGGCCTCGATGAAGGTGGGCCCTCCCCCGGTGCGGGCCCGGTGCAGGGCCAGCCGGGTCGCGGCCATCACGGCCAGGATGTCGTTGCCGTCGATCCGGAGGCTGGGGATGCCGAAACCGGGGGCCCGACTGGCGATGTCGGCCCTGGCCTGCAGGCCGACCGGCTCGGAAATGGCCCACTGGTTGTTCTGGCAGAAGAAGACCACCGGCGCCTGAAAGCTCGCCGCGAACACGAGCGCCTCGTTGACGTCTCCCTCGCTGGTCGCGCCGTCGCCGAAGTAGGCCACGGCCACCGAGTCGGCACCGTCGAACCGGGCTCCCATCGCCCAGCCCGTGGCGTGCAGGGTCTGGGCGCCGATGATGATGCTAGGCGTCGCCATCCGATGCACGAGCGGGTCCCAGCCGGATTGCGCGGTGCCGCGCCACACCCGGAGGATGTCGGTGGGTGCCACGCCCCGGCACCAGGCGACCGCGTTCTCGCGGTAGCTGGAGAAGACGAAATCGTCGGCGCGGAGCGCGCGGGCCGAGCCGATCTGCGCGGCCTCCTGACCGAGCAGCGGCGGCCAGAGCCCCAGTTCGCCCTGGCGCTGCAGCGCCGTGGCCTCGGCGTCGATGCGGCGCACCACCACCATGTCACGGTAGAGCGAAGCGAGGTCGTCTGCGGTCACGTCCGCGACCCACGGGGCGAGATCGGGTGCGGCCAGCCGCACCCCCTCGGGGCTCAGCAACTGCAAAAGATTGTCGGGGGTCTCCCTGGTGTGGACAGTGTGCATCGTGCTGCTCCCAGCGTCGTTGCCGAAGTTGTTGAGAGCGTACGATTCCGCGACACAGAGCACAACCATGACGACAAATTTTGAGCAGTGTGCCCTGTTCAGGGTGAACCCAGCATGCTAGCGTCGAGCATTATGCACAGTCTGGACAAAGTTGACCTACAGCTGCTGCGTGCCCTGTGCGCCGACCCTCGCAGCACGTTCGTCGCGCTCGCCCAAGAGCTGCATCTCTCCCGCAACACCGTGCAGGCCCGCATGGCGCGACTCGAGGAGTCGAACGCGTTCCTCTGCTTCGACCGCCGCATCAACCCGGTCGCGCTGGGCTACCCTCTGACGGCCTTCATCGAGGTGCACGTGCAGCAGAAGCGCCTTGCCCAGATCGTGGCCGAGCTCGCCCGCATCCCGGAAATCGTGCAGGCGCACGGCATGAGCGGGGCGACCGACATCCTGGTGCGTGTGGTGTGCGCGGATGCCGACGACCTGTTCCGCATCGACGGCACCATCCTCGCCTGCGAGGGAGTCGAGCGCACCGAGACGTCGCTGGCCATGGGCGAGCTGATCCCCTACCGGATCACCCCGCTCCTGGAGCGCACCGGGCGCCGCGAGGGTGCCAGCCCCGGCCCATCTCCCTTCCCCGACGCGATGATTCCCTGATGCGGGCGACCGGCCGATGACAACGCAGCCGTTGACGGCACTGCCGATGTTCCCGCTCGGGTCGGTACTGTTCCCCTATATGCCGCTGCAGCTGCGGGTGTTCGAGGACCGCTACCTGGTCATGCTGTCCCGCATTCTTAAAGAGGAGCCCGCCGAGTTCGGCGTGGTACTGATCGAACGCGGCCAGGAGGTCGGCGGCGGTGAGCGGCGGTTCCAGTATGGAACCGTGGCCCAGATCACCGAGCTGGAGGCATCCGAGGGTTTTGTCGGGGTGGCCGCACAGGGAGAACGCCGAATCGAGGTCATGGACTGGCTGAACGAAGAGCCACACCCTCAGGCCACGGTGCGCAATCTCGCCGCGCTCGACTGGGACGATGATCTGCTGCCGCTGCGGGAACGGGCCGAGCAGGCCGTGCGACGGGCACTGGCCCTCGCAAGCGAGTTCGCCGACCAGCTCTGGCCGTCGACGGTCGAGCTGTCACGCGATCCGGCGGCGGCGGCCTGGCAGATCGCCGGGATCGCCCCTCTGGGCCCTCTGGACCAGATCGCACTGCTGCGGTCGACGTCGATGGAACAACTCCTCACGGGAGTAATCCAGTACACCCAGGACGCCGTCGACTCCCTGAGCGCGCCCTGGCCCGAAGAATAGGCTCGATCTATTTGATAAATTCATCATATAGGTATATAAAGAAGTAATGATGTATCGTGCCCCACGGAGCCTGAGTTGAGCGTCAAACGACTCACAAATCTCATCCGCACCAGTGGGCGCATCGCCGAAGCGGCCCCGCCTGCCCCGGCACTCTTCCCCGGTGCCGAGGTCTTCGGCGGTAGCGTGCAGGTGCGCTTCATCAGCGCCGGCAGCTGCAACGACTGTGCGATGGAGGTGCAGAGCGCGTTCGGGCCGGTCTACGACGTCGAGCGCTACGGCATCCGTCTGGTTGCGTCGCCGCGTCACGCCGATGTGCTCGTGATCACGGGCGCGGTGACCCACAACCTGATTGAGCCGCTGCGCCGCACCATCGATGCCACGCCGACCCCGCGCTTCGTGATCGCCGTCGGCGACTGCGCCATCACCGGCGGCGTATTCGCCACGGGCTACGGGGTGGCCGGGCCGGTGTCCGACTTCGTTCACGTCGACCTGCGCGTGCCCGGCAACCCGCCCGAGCCCGCCGTCATCGTCGAGGCGCTGCGCCGGATGACCGGCCGATGACACCCCTCGAAACCGGGATGCTCGGCCAGACCCTGCTGCTCACCGTTGCCGTCGCCTCGGCACTACTCACCCCTACCCTCTGGCGCTCCCGGGTCAGCGGGACCTTCTGCACCCTGCTTGCCACGGCCGGCATCATCACCGGCTCTATCGCCCTCTCCGGCGGAACCGGGTCGTTGACGATACCGACCGCCCTGCCGCTCGACCCTCTCGTGCTCTCGCCCGACAAGCTCGGCGGCCTGGTCATGGTGATCGTGTCCGTGGTCGGCGTGCTGGCCTCCCTGTTCGGGATCGGCTCGGCACGCGTCGCCTCCGCCTCCCGCACCTCGTGGCTATCAATGGCCGTGTTCCTCTTCGGCATGCAGTTGGTGCCGGCCGCCACGGATGTCGTGTCGTTCCTGCTGTTCTGGGAGATCATGACGCTCGGCTCGACGGCGCTGCTGCTGGCCCACCACGCCACCCGCGGCACGGTCGCCTCCGCCCTGGTCTGGTACTCGGCGATGAGCCAGCTGAGCTTCTTCTTCGTGCTGGCCGGCTTCGCCCTGCTCGCCGGCATCGCCGGCGGCACCGGATTCGCCGATCTCGCCACAATCGACCCCTTCACCTGGCAGGCCAGCGTGGCCTTCCTTGTGCTGCTGCTCGGCTTCGGCGGCAAGGCGGAGCTCGTGCCCCTGCACGTCTGGGTTCCCCGGGTGCTGCCCGAAGCCCCCGGCCACGTGGCCGCCGCGATGAGCGGGGCGATGGTCAACATCGGTGTTTACGGCGCCCTCCTGGTCTTCGTACGGCTACTACCGAACGGCCCGGCCTGGTGGGGCGTGGCGATCATGGCGCTCGGTGGGGTGTCCGCGCTCTACGGGATCCTGCAGGCCTCGGTGGCGAGCAACCTCAAGGTGCTGCTGGCCTACTCGACGACCGAGAACATGGGGCTGGTGTTCCTGGGACTCGGGGCATCCGTTCTGCTGCGCGCCGACAATGCCACGGCCGCGGCCGACGCTGCCCTCGTCGCCGCCCTGCTGCTGATGATCAGCCACGCCGCGTTCAAATCCACCCTCTTCCTCGGCGCCGGAGCCGTGGCCCGCGCCACCGGCGAGATGAACCTCGACCGGCTCGGCGGGCTCGGCAGCCGGATGCCCTGGACCGCCGCCGCGTTCGGCGCCGCCGCCATGGGCGCCGCTGCCCTGCCCGTCACGAGCGGGTTCGTCGCCGAGTGGATGCTGCTGCAGGCCCTGATCCACGGATCCCGGGTCGACGGCGAGGTCGTCTCCGTCGCGGCATCCGTTGCCATGCCGCTCGCGGTCGCCGTGATCGCCCTGACCGCCGGGCTGGCCCTGCTCACCTTCGTCAAGGCCTACGGGATCGCCTTCCTGGCCCGGCCGCGCTCCCAGAAGGCCAAGCTGGCCGGCGAGGTTCCCGTCATCATGCGCATCCCGCTCGTGCTCGGCGCCCTCCTCGTGGTCGTGCTCGGCCTGCTGCCCGGCCCGCTGGCCGTGGCCATCGGCTCGGCCGTGGGCCCGGAATTCGCCCCCGATGTGCGGACCATCGGCCTCGCCGGCGTCGACGCTCGCGGCATCGGCGCCGTGCTCGACCCCACCACCTTCGTGGTGCTGGCCGGGCTGCTGCTGGCGCCCGTGCTGATCGCCGTGTTCGTCTCCGCCCGGCGCCACCCCATCCGCATCTCACCGCTCCCCTGGGCCGGAGGCGGCTCACGGCTGCGGCCCAGGATGCAGTACACCGCCACCTCCTACGCCGAGCCTCTGGTGCGCGTCTTCGACGACGTGCTCCGGCCGTCCCGCGACGTGGAGGTCACCCATGTCGGTGAATCCCGCTACCTGGTGGAACGCGTGCACGTGGAACAGACGGTGTCCGACGTGGTCGAAACCCGGCTCTACCGCCCGGTGCTGAACCTGATGCAACGAGCGGGCATTCTGGCCCG
>JBBQDC010000111.1:0-9446 GCA_038319305.1 Actinomycetales bacterium
ATCGGGGCGGTGGCCGTGCCGATCACCTTCCAGACCCTCGGGGTCATGCTGGCCGGCGCCGTGCTCGGGGCGCGCAAGGGCTTCTTCGCCGTGCTCCTTCTTCTCGCGCTCGCCGCGGCCGGTCTGCCGCTTCTGTCGGGCGGCCGCGGCGGCATCGTCTGGTTCACCACCTCGCCCTCGGCCGGCTACCTGTACGGCTGGCTGCTCGGAGTCCTGGTCATCGGCTACCTCACCAGGCTGCTGCTCCCTCGCTACCTGCTGTGGCCGGCATTCGGCGCCACCGCACTCGGCGGCGTCGTCGCGGTCTACCTGATCGGCGTGCCCGTCACGGCTATCAACCTGGGCCTACCGATCTGGGTTGCCCTGGTCGATGCCGCGAAGTTCCTGCCGGGAGATCTGGTCAAGGTGGTCGTGACCGTGCTGGTGGCCCGCCAGGTGCACAAGGCCTACCCGGGGCTGATTCCCGCTCGCCGCCGCGCCACCGGAACCGTCACAGCCGGAACGGTCTCCGCCGGCTCATGAGCACGATCGACTTCGACGGCGTCTCGCATGCGTTCGGTGAACGGATGGTGCTACAGGACATCCGTCTGAATCTCACCGAACAGCGCATCGGCATCGTCGGGGCGAACGGCTCCGGAAAATCCACCCTGGTTCGCTTGATCAACGGGCTGATTAGACCCGACACCGGCACCGTGACGGTCGGCGGCCTCGACGTTGCCCGCCATATCAAGGCGGTGCGGCGGCAGGTCGGTTTCATCTTTACCAACCCGGATAATCAGATCGTGATGCCCACCGTCGCCGAAGATGTCGCCTTCACGTTGCGCCGGCGCGGGCTGACCTCGCTCGAGATCACGGCCCGCACGCAGGCCGCGCTCGAGCGTTTCGGCCTCGACCAGCACGCCGACCATCCGGCTCACCGCCTGTCGGGCGGCCAAAAGCAGCTATTGGCACTGGCGGCTGTGCTCGTGGGCGAGCCGGAGATCGTGGTCGCCGACGAACCAACCACGCTGCTCGATGCCCGGAACGCCCGAAGCATCACCGAACTTCTGCTCGACCTGAGCCAGCAGGTCATTGTGGTCACCCACCAGCTCGACCTGCTCGCCGACTTCGACCGCGTCATCGTGATCGAGCACGGCCGGGTGGTTGCCGACGGCGCACCCGACGAGGCGCTCGGCGCCTACCGAGAACTGCTGGCATGATCGGGCTCTATCACCCCGGCCACTCGCTGGTGCACCGCACGCCCATGCTGCTCAAGCTGCTGCTCCTCTCCCTCGCCGTGGTTCTGGTTGGCCTTTTGGGGCAGCTTTGGCAGCTGGGCGCGTGCTTGCTCGTGGTCGCCGCGCTCTTCCTGGCGGCGCGCGTTCCGCTCGGTGCGGCGTGGAAGCAGATCGGCCCGATCCTCTGGATCCTGGTGATCGCCGTGCCGCTCCAGGCACTGTTCGCCGGCTGGACCACGGCCGGGCTGATGGCCGGGCGTCTCCTGATCGCCGTGGCGCTGGCGGCATTGTTCACCCTGACAACCACGGTCACGGCCGTGCTCGAGGGGTTCCAGAAGCTCCTCCGGCCCTTCAGACGATGGGTCGACGCCGACCGTGTCGGACTCCTCCTGGCGCTCACCCTGCGGTGCATCCCACTCGTTGCCGAGATCGTGTCCGAGGTGATCGAGGCCCGCCGGGCGCGAGGCACCCAGGGTTCCCTGCTCGCGCTGGCCGTGCCGGTGGTCGTGCGCTCGCTCTACGCAGCGGATGCGATCGGCGAGGCTCTGGCCGCCCGGGGCCTCGACGACTGAGCCGACCCAACGGCTAGGTTGAGACCAACGACCGTTTCCCGGTTCACCCCGACGGGAAAGGCGAAGAGCGGAGTGCGATGACCCAGCCCAACAGTCCGATCGAGGCGCGACGACGAGGGCGACTACGGCGTTGCATCCGTGCCGGCGGCTGGTGGAGTCTGACCGCGTTCGCACTCATCGTCATCGTATTCCTGGCCTGGGCGAACACGGTGCGGGTGGCGGATCGAGCGGCCGCCGACCTGGTCTTCTCCAATCCGAACGTGACCGTCACCGATACCCCGACATCGGTCGTGCTGGCCCCGGCGGACGGCGCCGGGGATACCGGCCTGGTCTTCTTCCCCGGAGCACGCGTTGACCCCTACGCCTACCTCTTCAAGCTCGCCGGTACGGTCGAGACGACCGGGCTGACCGTGGTGATCGCCAAACCCACGCTCAACCTCGCCATCCTGGATCTGCGACCACTGTCGACCTTCACCGACGCAGCCCCCGAGATCTCTACCTGGTACGCGGGCGGACACTCGGTCGGCGGCGTACGGGCCTGCCTGCTCACGGACGGCCCCGAGGTTGCCGGTCTGGTACTCTTCGCCAGCTACTGCGCGGCGCCAACGCGCTCGGACCTGCGCGTTCTCAGCCTCAGCGGCAGCGCCGACGGTCTCAGCACCCCGGAGCAGATCGCCGACCGCTCCGGACTGCTCCCCGCCGACACCCGTTTCGTCGAAATCGAGGGAGCCAATCACGCGCGGTTCGGCGACTACGGCGCGGAGAACGGCGACGGCGCGGCCAGCAGGTCCACCGCTGCCGTCGCCGCCGAAATCACCCGCGAACTCGTCGGGTTCCTGGCTGAGTCTCGCTGAAGCACCGCGCCGCTGAAGCACCGCGCCGCTGAAGCACCGCCACGGTTGGGCTCCTCCGAGCACAGCAGAAAGGCCCAGGTCGAGGTGACCTGGGCCTTTCTGCTGTGGTGGTGCGGAGTGCTGTGTTACTTGCTGGTCAGCGAGTCCACGTACTCCTGGTTCTCAGAGATCCACTTCGCCACGATCGGCTCGTAGTCCTGGCCGTCGTAGTCGACGAACATGGCCTTCTCGAGCGAGTACAGCTTGTCGAGGTCCATCTCGAAGCCCTTGATCCACTTGGTGGCCTGCGGGAAGTCGTCGGCGAAGTCGGCCTTCGCGTAGCTGTGCAGCGCCTCAGTGCTGTCGAGGGTACCCTCGGGGTCTTCAAGGGTCTTGATCGGCAGCGACCCGTATGCCCAGTGCGGCTCCCAGAGGGTGACGACGATGTTCTCGCCGGCCTTAGTGGCCGCGGTCAACTCGGTGAGCATGGCGGCGGTCGATGACGTCAGATATTCCATGTCCTCGAGGCCGTAGGCAGGAATGACCCGGTCAGTGGTGGCCGCAGTCAGGCCGGCACCGGGCTCGATGCCCACGATGGTGTTGTTGAACTTGTCGGCGTTGGCGGCGAGGTCGGCGAGGGAATCGATCGGGGCGTCCTCGTTGACCGCGATGGTCAGGCGGGATTCCTCGTTCCAGGCGCCGAGGTCGACGATGTCGTCGCCGTACTCCTTGACGTAGGCGGCGTGGGTTTCCGGCATCCAGACGTCCATGTTGATGTCGTAGTCACCAGTGGAGAGACCCGAGTAGACGGGGGCGACGTCGGCGTATTCCAGCTCGGCGTTGTAGCCCTTCTCGTCGAGGATGGCCTTCCACAGCTCGGATACAGCGACGCCCTCGTCCCAGCCGTTGAAGACGGCGATGGTGATGTCTTTCTTGTCCTTGTTGCCGTCGCCGACGACGGCGGCCTCGGCGGGGGCGCAGCCGCTCAGTGCGAGGAGCCCGACGGCTCCGAGGGCGATGAGGGACAGTGATCGGTTCTTCATGTTTTTCCTTTCTTGTCACCCTCACGGGCGACCGGGTCAAGCAGAGAATCAGATGGTTCAGCGGGTAAAGAGTGAAGTCAGGTCAGGCAGCCAGGGCCTGCTTTGTGCGGTGCTTTCGGGCGGCCCTGATGCGACCCAGCGGGGTATCGCCGGTGCCCAGCGCCGCGGTGAGGCGGTCCAGGAAGATCGCGAGGATCACGACGGCCAGACCAGCTTCGAAGCCGAGGGCCACGTCGATGCGGTTCAGGCTGGCGACGACCTGGGCACCGAGTCCGCCGGCGCCGACCATGCCCGCGATGACGACCATAGACAGCGAGAGCATGATGACCTGGTTGATGCCGGCCATGATGGTGGGCATCGCCAGCGGCAGCTGAATCTGACGCAGGATACGCCACGGCGAGGCGCCGAAGGCCTGTCCGGCCTCGACGACTTCCCGGTCGACGCCGCGAATGCCCAGCTCGGTGAGGCGAACACCGGGGGCCATCGCGAAGATGATGGTCGCCACGATGCCGGGCACGACGCCCACGCGGAACAGGATGAGCGCGGGAATCAGGTAGACGAAGGCCGGCATGGTCTGCATGAAGTCGAGGATCGGTCGGATGATGTTCGACGCCACCGTCGACTTCGCGGCCAGAATACCGAGCGGCACGCTGAAGGCGATCGCGAGCAGGCTGGCGACGAGCACGAGCGCGAGGGTGTCCATCGCGTTCTCCCACTGATCGACGCCCACGATCACAAGCAGGCCGAGGATGGTGCCGGTCATGAACTTCCAGCCGCGGGTGGCGAGGGCGAGGCCCGCTGCCAGGAGCATGATCACCCAGAAGGGCGGCGTGACCAGCAGCAGGTCGACGAACTCGAACGCGCCGTCGAAGACGACCCGGATGAAGTCGAAGAGAAATCCGAAGGTTTCGGTGACGTAGTCGATGAACCCCTCGACGATGGTGCCGAGAGGAAGTCGGAAGTCGTTCACAGGTCGGCTCCTTCCAGAGCGGTGTCGCGGAGGGTTTCGGTGATCACGCTGTTGGAGATGGTCGACGGCGGCTCGATCACGGGCAGGTCGCCCGTGTTGGTGCTCACGTTGCCGAGCGCGGCCAGCAGGGTTACCCGCGGGATGACGCCGAGCAGACGGTTCTTCTCGTCGACCACGGCGATGGCCAGGTCGCTGCCGACCGACGGTTCGACCAGGTCAACCAGTGACGTTTCCGGGCTGACGGAGATCGCATCCGTGCGAACGATCGCACGCAGGTCGGTCTCGCCGGCCTTGACCTGCTTGAGCACGTCGCGGTCGTGCACGACACCGGCGAAACTGCGGTCGCGGTTGAGTACGAAGGTGACGGACGTCTGCAGGTCGCGCATGGTGCGAAGCGCCGCGCGAGGGCCACCGGTGATCGTGATCTCGGAACGAACGGGCTCCATCACGCTGGCCGCGGTCAGTACCCGGGCACGGTCGACATCCTGAACGAACTGGGCCACGTAGTCGTTGGCGGGGTCAGTCAGGATCTCTTCGGGCGTGCCGATCTGCACGATCCGCCCATCGCGCATGACGGCGATGCGGTCGCCGAGGAACATGGCCTCGTTGAGGTCGTGGGTGATGAAGATGATGGTCTTGCCGAGCTCAGCCTGCAGCTCGATGAGCTGTTCCTGCATTTCGCGGCGGATGAGCGGGTCGAGGGCCGAGAAGGCCTCGTCCATCAGGAGCACGTCGGTGTCGGCGGCGAGGGCACGGCCGAGGCCGACGCGCTGCTGCATCCCACCGGAAAGCTCGGACGGCAGGCTATCGGCCCAGCCGTCCAGGCCAACCAGACGGATGATGGTGCGCGCCTTATTCAGGCGTTCTTCGCGGGCCATGCCCTGCACCTCGAGGCCGTAGGCGACGTTGTCGATCACCGTGCGGTGAGGCAGCAGGGCGAAGTGCTGAAAGACCATCGAGACGTTCTTGCGGCGCACCTCGCGCAGTGCGGCGGCATTGATGCCGGTGATCGGCATGCCGTCAACGCTCACGGAGCCGGAGGTTGCCTCCAGCAATCCGTTGAGCATGCGGATCAGCGTGGACTTGCCCGATCCGGACAATCCCATCACGACGAAGATCTCGCCGCGGTGTACCTCGAACGAGGCGTCGATCACGGCGGCCGTGCCCATGGAGGACACCTCGTCGCGGGTTGCCCCTGCGTTCAACTTCTTGACCAGCTCATGCGGACGACGCCCGAACGCTTTGTACAGTCGATCTGCCTTCACGGCAATGGTTTCGGTCACGGATTCTCCCGGTGCACGCCGAGCGGGGCCGATTCACGGCCGACGGAAGGATGCACGCTGTGTCGGACGGGTAGGCCGTGACCGGCCCAGACGCCGTGCTGGGCGTGGGCTGGGGCGATCATGGGATCGCATCCGTCAGAGCCTCACCATACGAACCGGCCGCTTGGTGGGGCTGTCGGCTGCGTGTTCGCGTCCTGGTGAAGGGTCGTAAGACCAAGGTCCACCTTAGCACGGAGGGTATTTGCGTCGAAGAATCTGCGAAATCAGGGCTCGTGGTGGGTCAGAGTCGAATGCATAAGCCGGTACTCCCCACACGTTAACGATGTCGCGGCACAGGCCAGGGAAGACGGTGCACGGTAGAATGTGCGCCCACTCCCCGGGCCTGCGCCGCGGGACATCAGTGCCGGATCAAGAACGACGACCCGGGCCGAACTCAGACCGTCAGTGCCGCCGTCTGCGCGGTCCTCTCGGTCGCGGCGGCTGTCTCGGCGGCGCTGGGCAGACCGTGGTGGGCGATCATCGTGGTCTCGTCGAAGGGCTCGTGACGGTCGAGCACCCGGTCAACCTGGGCACGGTCGATCTCCTTGGTCCAGGAGCCGATCAGCACGGTGGCGACGGCGTTGCCGGTGAAGTTCGTGAGCGCGCGGGCCTCGGACATGAAGCGATCGATGCCGACGATGAAGCCGACCCCGTCGAGCAGCTGCGGGGCGTGGGCCTGCAGGCCGGCGGCCAGGGTCGCGATGCCGGCGCCAGACACGCCGGCGGCACCCTTGGAGGCGATGATCATGAAAGCGAGGAGCCCGATCTGCTCGCCCAGGGCCAGAGGCTGACCCATGGCCGTGGCGATGAAGAGCGACGCCATGGTCAGGTAGATCGCGGTGCCGTCGAGGTTGAAGGAGTAACCGGTGGGAACCGTGACGCCCACGACAGGCTTGGAAACCCCGAGGTGCTCCATCTTGGCGATCAGGCGGGGCAGCGCCGCTTCGGAGGAGGAGGTCGAGAAGATCAACAGGTACTCACGGCCGAGGTAGCGCATCAGCTTGAAGATATTCACGCCGGTGACAACCCTGAGCAGCCCGCCCAGGATGACGACGATGAACAGGGCGCAGGTCAGGTAGAACGCGCCCATCAGGGTGAACAGGCTGATCACAGCCTGGAAGCCGGTGGCACCGACAACGGCGGCGATCGCCCCGAACGCACCGATCGGCGCGAGCCACATGATCATGATCAGGATGCGGAAGACGAGGGCCTGCACGTGTGCGATGCCCTCGAGGATCGGCTTGCCGGCCGCTCCCATCTTCTGCAGCGCGAAGCCGGCGATCAGTGCCACCAGCAGGGTCTGCAGGATGTTGCCGGCGGTCAGAGACGAGAACAGCGTCGTCGGGATGATGCCGAGGAAGAAGTTGGACTCCGCGGCTTCCGGCGGCACGAAGGCGGTCGCGTTGAGGTCGAGCCCCGAGCCGGGCTTGATCAGGTTACCAACGAACAGACCGATCGCCAGGGCGAAGGTAGACATGATCAGGAAGTAGCCGAGGGCCAGGCCGCCGATCTTACCGACCGTCGCCGCCTTCGCGATGGAGCCGATGCCGAGAATGATCGTGCAGAAGATGATCGGTGAGATCATCATCTTGATCAGGGCAATGAAGATATCCCCGAGCGGTTTGAGCGAGACGGCGAAGCCGTCTTTGCCTCCGAAGAGTAGGCCGACGATGACGCCGAGGATCACGGCGACGATGACCGCCATGTACAGGTAATGGGACTTGTCGAACTTCTTCGCGGGCTTTGCAGCGCGAGCGCGGGGCATTGATGCCATAAAAGACTCCTTTGTCTAGTAACTAGGCTGGGGGTGAGGCGCTGTTGCGCCCGGGCCATCCGTGGTGTGTCTCACACTGGTCGACTGAAGCACCTGCGTCACTGTTGCGGTCATATTGGTCACGGCCGGCAGACCGGCGGCAGCGCGCAGGTGAAGCGTGCCAGTGAAAGAAGGATGCGATGGGGCAAGGCTGGAGCATTGCGCGCCGCCTGTTCCTGGCGAACGCCCTGTTCATCATCGCGATGACCGTTTTTGTGGGCACCGCAGCCTTCGTCGACGCCCGTGACCGCGGCTTCGTGGCCGCCGCGGAACGGATGCTGTCGGTCGCCACCGCCATCGCCGACAACCCGCTTGTGCTCGACGCCAGCCGCGGTTCCGATCCGACCGCCGTGCTGCAGCCCTACGCCCAGCGGGTCACCGAGGATGCCGGCCTCGACTTCATCACGATCATGTCGCCTGACCGCACCCGCTGGACCCACCCGACGAAGTCGGAGATCGGCCGCCCCTACATCGGCACCGTCACGCCCGCCCTGTCCGGGAAGCCGTTCACCGAGGTGACCACGGGCACCCTCGGCCCCTCGGTGCGGGCCATCGTTCCCATCACCGACGAGCAAGGAGCCGTTCTGGGGCTGGTGGCCGCCGGCGTGAAGACGAGCAACCTCTCCATTGCGCTGAGCGCGCGGCTGCCGGCCGTGCTGGGGGTGGCCCTGATTCTGCTGGCCGCCGGCACCGTCACCGCCTGGCTGCTCGGCCGCTACCTGAGCCGGATCACGCTCGGCTGGGGCCCCGAGCAGCTCGCCCAGCTCTTCGTCTACTACGACTCGGTGTTGCATGCGGTGCGGGAGGGTCTCGTTCTGGTCGGCCTTACGGGCGAGGTCGTGCTCTACAACGACCAGGCCGCCCGGCTGCTCGGGCTGCCGCCGCGCCCCGCCGGCGAGGGGCGGGCATCCGCCGCCGCCACGCTGAGCCTCGACCGGCTGAGCCTGCCTCCGGCCCTGGCTGAGCTGCTGCGCAGCGGCCGTTCAGCCGTGGACGAGATCCACCTCACCGACTCGCGCGTGCTGGTCGTCAGCCAGCAGCCGGCGCTGCTGCCCGGGAGCGGCCGCGGCAAGCCCGCCCCGATGGGCTGGGTCGCCACGATCCGCGACCACACCGACCTGCAATCGATGGGCAGCGAACTCCGGTCGATGCGCACCCTCTCGGATGCCCTCCGAGCCCAGACCCACGAGCACGCCAACCGTCTTCACACCATCGTGTCCCTGATGGAACTCGGTCGCGAGACAGAGGCTCTCGATTTTGCCACCAAAGACCTGGAGCTCAGCCAACAGCTCACCGACGACATGCTGCACTCGGTGGACGAACCGGTGCTCAGCGCCCTTCTGATGGGCAAGTTCGCCCAGGCCAGCGAGCTGGGCGTGCTGCTCACGGTCGAGGCCGCCGGAACCCTCGCCGAGTCCGGGCTCTCGGCCCAGGATCTGGTCACAGTCGTGGGCAACCTGGTCGACAACGCGCTCGATGCGGCCGCCGGCAGCGAGGCACCCCGCCGGGTGCATCTTTCAGTCAGCGCCACACCTGAGTCGGTGGCGATCGAGGTGGCCGACACGGGGCCCGGCGTCGACCCGGACGCCGTGACCGACATTCTCCGCCGCGGCTACAGCACCAAGGAGCCCGGCAGCTTCGGTCGCGGCCTCGGTCTGGCGTTGGTGCGGCAGACG
>JBBQDC010000112.1:0-9410 GCA_038319305.1 Actinomycetales bacterium
CGGTGGCGTTCTGCAGGATCTGCTCCGGCCGGGTGGCCCCCGCGATCACGCTCGTGAGCCCGGGCTGGGCGAGCAGCCAGGCGAAGGTGGCCGCGAGCATTGTCACGCCGCGTTCGTCGCAGAACGACTCGTACTTCTCCATGACGTCCCACGGGGCGTTTTCGACCAGGTGCGGCCGGATCATCATGATCCTGCTGTCGATTGGGCCGCCGGCCCGGGAGAACTTGCCCGTGAACAGGCCGTTGTAGAGGGGAAAGAACGGAAGGAAGCCGAGGCCGTAGGCGTTGACCGCCGGCAGCACCTCGTCTTCCGCGTCGCGCACCAGCAGGCTGTACTCGTTCTGCGCGGAAACGAAGCGCGGATGCCCGCTGAGCCGAGCGGTGAATTCCGCCTCGGCGATCTGCCAGCCGGCCAGGTTGGAGTGGCCGATGTAGCGCACCTTGCCCTCCTGGATAAGGTCGTCGAGGGTCTGCAGGGTCTCCTCGATCGGGGTGTTCGGGTCAGGCTGGTGTAGCTGGTACAGGTCGATCCAGTCGGTCTGCAGGCGCCGGAGAGATGCCTCGACGGCGAGACGGATGTAGCGACGTGAGCCGCGAGCGCCCCAATCGGGACCGTTCCGGCCGTTCATATCCATGCCGAACTTCGATGCGAGCACGATCTGGTCGCGCGTGCCCCGCAAAGCGTGGCCCATCAGCGTCTCGCTGAGGCCGCGTTCCGCGCCGTAGATGTCGGCCGTGTCGAACAGGGTGATCCCGGCGTCGACGGCCGCGTTGATGACGGCGGTGGTTCCGGCCTGGCTCTCGGTCGCTGTTCCGGCGCGGCCGAAGTTGTTGCACCCCAGCCCGATCGTAGACACCATGAGCCCCGAATTGCCCAGTCTGCGGTGCTCGATCTGCTCCATGCCTCCACATTAGGCTCGCCGGCCTGTGCTAGACAGGACTCAATCGCAAAGGGGTCCCAGTGAGTCAACTCACGCTCGGAGTTATGTCGCGTTCCGGTAAGCCGAATGAACGTCGGTTGCCGATTCATCCGTCGCATTTCGAACGGATCGATCCTGATCTCCGGGAGCGGATGTTCCTCGAGCTGGGCTATGGCGACCAGTTCGGGGTGTCGGACGACCAGCTGGCCCCGCTTGTGGGTGGCCTGCGCTCGCGCGCGGACCTCATCCGGGAGTGCGACGTCATTCTTCTCGCCAAACCTCTGCTGGCGGATGTCGCGGCGCTCCGCGACGGACAGGTGCTCTGGGGCTGGCCGCACTGCGTGCAGGACAGCCAGCTCACCCAGCTGGCCATCGACAAGCGGCTGACCCTGATCGCGTTCGAGGCGATGAACCACTGGACCGGCGGCGGCGAATTCCATCTACACGTGCTGCACAAGAACAACGAGCTCGCCGGGTACTGCTCCGTGTTGCATGCCCTGTCCTTGATCGGTTCGACGGGCGACTACGGCCGCAGGCTCCGGGCAGCGGTGATCGGTTTCGGGGCCACCGCCCGGGGTGCTGTGACGGCGCTCAACGCCCTCGGCGTCTATGACGTCACGATCTTGACCAATCGCGACGTGACCGCGGTCAGCTCCCCGATCCACTCCGCCCAGATCGTGCGGCTCGACCACGGCGACGGTCCGAACGAGAACTATGCCCTTCCGCAAAACGAACGGGTGCCGCTGCCCGAGTTCCTGGCCGGCCACGACATCATCGTGAACTGCGTGTTGCAGGACACAAACGCCCCGCTCACCTTCCTGACCGACGACGATCTCGAGATGGTTGCCCCGGGATCCCTGATTATCGACGTGTCCTGCGACACCGGCATGGGGTTCAGGTGGGCGAGAACGACGTCATTCGACGAGCCGACATTCCTCGTCGGCACCAACGTCACCTACTACGCTGTCGACCACAGCCCGTCATACCTCTGGAACTCCGCCACCTGGGAGATCAGCGAGGCACTGCTGCCGTACCTGCACGAGGTGCTCGCGGGCGAGTCCGCCTGGACCGCCAACGAGACCCTTCGGCGGGCCATCGAGATCCGCGATGGGATCATTCAGAATCCGAACATCCTGGCGTTCCAGCACCGCGGCACAGAATACCCGCACGCCCTCCTCGGCTGAGATACGAACCCCCACTCCTCCCCAGCCCGGCCCGGCCCGGTTCCCACGCCAGGTCCGAAACCCGCGAGGGTGCACCGCCGCCGCCGACTACAGTCGAGGCATGACGACCATCGGAACCTTCCTGATCCGGCTTACCAGCCCCATCGGACGGTTGGAACTCACCAGTGACGCCGAGGGCATCCGCTCCCTCTCCATCGAACGCAACGGGCACCTGCCTCTCGAAGAAATCGCGGAGAACCCCTCGGCCCTGCTCGACCGAGCCGCCCGGCAACTGACGGAGTACTTTGCCGGCACCCGCACGACTTTCGACCTGCCTGTGACGCCCCGCGGGGGCACTCCATTCCAACAGGGTGTCTGGCAGCGCCTGTCCGAGCTCGGCTTCGGTGACGTGACCTCATATGGCGAGCTGGGACTGTCACTGGGCAAGCCGGGCTCCGGCCGGGCGGTGGGCGGCGCCGTCGGGGCGAACCCCGTACCGATCCTGATCGGCTGCCACCGCGTGCTAGCTGCCGACCGCCGCATTACCGGTTACAGCGGGGGGAGCGGCGTGCCCACCAAGGTCTGGCTGCTCGACCACGAGGGGATCGAGCACCGCTCATGAGTGTTCAGCTCGGCGACGACGGACTCGCCCGGTGCGGCTGGGTCGGGGCCGACCCCGAATACCGGCGCTACCACGACGAGGAGTGGGGGCGTCCGCTCCGAGACGAGCGGTTGCTTTTTGAGAAGCTGTGCCTCGAAGGATTCCAGGCCGGCCTGTCCTGGATCACCATCCTGCGGCGCCGGCCGGCCTTCCGTGACGCGTTCCACGACTTCGACGTCGACCGGGTGGCCGTCATGGACGAAGCGGACGTCGCCCGGCTCCTCACGGATGCGAGCATCATCCGGCACCGCGGCAAGATCGAGGCCACCATCAAGAACGCGCAGCTCACCCGGGACCTCGGCGAGAGCCTGACCGACCTGATCTGGAGCTTCGCGCCCTCACCCCGCCGCGCCAGACGTGCAGAAAGCGCGGAGGTCCCCGCCCTCACGCCGGAATCGACGGCTCTGAGCCGGGAACTCCGCACCCGCGGCTACAAGTTCGTCGGCCCCACCACCATCTACGCCTTGATGCAATCGGCCGGCCTCGTCGACGACCACCTCAGCGGATGCCATTGGGCGGTCAACAACTAACCGTCGACAGCCGACGATCTCGGCTGAGCGTGAGGCGCGCCCCTACCGGAGGGACGGCAGCAGACCGAGGGCCCGCACCGCCTCGCGCTCCTCGATCAGCTCAGCAACGGATGCGTCGATCCTCGACCGCGAGAACGCGTTGATGGCCAGATCCGGCACGATCTGCCAACGGCCGTCGACGGCGCGCACCGGGAAGGAGCACACGAGGCCCTCCGGTACACCGTAGGAGCCGTCGGAGCGGATTCCCGCGGAGGTCCACCGGTCGCCGGTCCCATGGACCCAGTCGTAGACGTGGTCGATGGCAGCGCTGGCCGCCGAGGCAGCTGACGATGCCCCGCGGGCCTGAATGATCTCGTAGCCCCGGTTCGCTACCCGGGGGATGAACTCGTCGGTGACCCAATCCTGCGCCACCAGCTTGGATACCGGCCGTCCGCCAGCGGTCGCGTGGAAGACATCCGGATACTGGCTCGCGGAGTGATTTCCCCAGATGGTGAGACCGTCGAGCTCAGAGATGTGCACCTCCAGCCGACTGGCCAGCTGAGCGATGCCGCGGTTGTGATCCAGGCGCGTCATCGCGGTGAACCGGTCGGCGGGGATATCAGGGGCGAAGGCGCTGGCCACCAGCGCGTTGGTGTTGACGGGGTTGCCCACGACCAGCACGCGCACGTCGGAGGCCGCCCCCGCGTTGAGGGCGGTTCCAGTGGGGCCGAAAATCCGGCCGTTGCTTTCGAGCAACGCGACCCGCTCCATGCCGACGGCCCGCGGGCGGGACCCGACAAGGAGTGCGATACTGACGCCGTCGAAGGCCCGCACGGGGTCTTCAGTGACTGTCACCGACCGCAGCAGCGGGAACGCGCAGTCCTGCAGTTCGAGGGCCGTCCCCTCGGCTGCTGCGCGTCCAGCCGGGATCTCCAGCAGGGTGAGATTGACGGGGGTGGTCGGGCCGAGGAGGTCTCCGGATGCGATTCGGAAGAGCAGCGAGTAGCCGATCTGTCCGCCGGCGCCGGTGACGGTGACATTCATAGGTGTGGGCACGAAAGCCAGCCTAGGGCCGGAAGGGGCCGACGTCAGCCTCGGGATACCGCAACAGGAGCGGAGATGACCAGATCCACTTCCCCGGCCACACCGGGGCGCAACTCGAAGCCGGCCCCGGGCGCCCAGTCGAGCAATTCCGCGGCAGTGTCGAAGGACTTCCCCTGCCGGATCAGAGCGCGGATGAAGACCCCCTTCGCCTTCTTGTTGAAGTGGTTCAAGGCGCGAGTGTGGCCATCCCCCGTTTCGGTGACCACGCGCAGGAACACCGAGTTGGGCCGCACCGGAGCGGGGCCGAGCGCGACGTAGCCATTCGAGCGGACGTCTAGCAGTAGACCATCGGAGCTCGCCAGAACGCCTCTCACGGCGTCTGCCCAGTGCTTCTTCAGCGTCAGGTCCGGCAGCCTCGAATCGGAGGACAACCGGTACGCAGGGACAAGGTCGAGAGCACCAACCGGCCCGAAGAGGGCCGAGTGCACCACAACGTTCCGGCCGGCCCAGTCGCGCTCCAACGCAGTGAGGCTGGCGGCGTCGAGGGCGTCGTAGACGACGCCGGTGTACCGTTCGATGGCCGGCATCGTGGCAGAGGAAGACAGCACGCGATTCCGCTCCACCTCGCCGCTCTGAGTGCGACCGAGCTTGAGAGCCGACATCATCGCATCCGGATGCTTCGCGAGCGTCTGCAGCGCACGCACAAGTACCCGCCGCTTGGAGTCCAGCGACGGGTACGAGAGAGTCTGCAGATCAAGCGGTTTTTCGCTGCCACCGAGGCGTTTCGTCTCAGACGGCGGAAGAAGGATCAGCACAGGGTTAGACGAGTTCTGCCTTACGTGCCACGATCGTGACCACGTCGTTGGCGACCGACAGGAAGCCGTCCGCTGCCTCGGCGACGATCTTCTCGCCGCCGCTCAGGGTCACGCGCACCTCACCGCTGGCCAGGATGGCCAGCATGGGCTCGTGCCCGGGGAGAATTCCGATCTCGCCTTCCACAGTGCGGGCCACAATCATGCTCGCTTCGCCGGACCACACCTCGTGGTCAGCAGCGACGACGCTGACCTTGAGCGCGGGATCGGCCATGACTAGTCGTTCTCCTTCTGGATTTTCGCCCACTTCTCTTCGACGTCGGCGATGCCGCCGACGTTGAAGAAGGCCTGCTCGGCCACGTGGTCAAAGTCGCCGTTGGAGATGGCTGTGAAGGACTCAATGGTGTCCTTGAGCGACACCGTTGAACCCTCGACGCCCGTGAACTTCTTGGCCATGTAGGTGTTCTGAGACAGGAACTGCTGAATGCGCCGTGCGCGGGACACGGTGACCTTGTCTTCCTCGGAGAGCTCGTCGACACCGAGGATCGCGATGATCTCCTGCAGTTCCTTGTTCTTCTGCAGGATCGCCTTGACGCGAACAGCCGTGTTGTAGTGATCGGCGCCCAGGTAACGGGGATCGAGGATGCGACTGGACGACGTAAGCGGGTCGACGGCCGGGTAGAGGCCCTTCGACGCGATTTCGCGCGACAGCTCGGTGGTGGCATCCAGGTGGGCGAACGTGGTCGCCGGCGCCGGGTCGGTGTAGTCGTCAGCAGGCACGTAGATGGCCTGGAGCGAGGTGATCGAGTGGCCACGGGTCGACGTGATGCGCTCCTGCAGAATACCCATCTCGTCGGCCAGGGTCGGCTGGTAACCGACGGCGCTGGGCATGCGACCCAGAAGGGTCGACACCTCGGAGCCTGCCTGCGTGAAGCGGAAGATGTTGTCAATGAAGAGCAACACGTCCTGCTTGGCAACATCGCGGAAGTACTCGGCCATGGTCAGAGCCGAGAGGGCAACGCGCAGACGCGTTCCCGGCGGCTCGTCCATCTGACCGAACACCAGGGCCGTCTTGTCGAAGACACCGGCCTCTCCCATTTCCTTGATGAGGTCGTTTCCCTCACGGGTGCGCTCCCCGACACCGGCGAAGACGGACACTCCACCGTGATCCTGTGCCACGCGCTGGATCATTTCCTGGATCAGAACGGTTTTGCCGACACCGGCGCCACCGAACAGGCCGATTTTCCCTCCCAGGACGTAGGGGGTGAGAAGGTCGATGACCTTGATTCCGGTCTCAAACAGCTGGGTTTTGGACTCCAGCTGGTCGAAGGGCGGCGGCTTGCGGTGAATGGGCCAGCGCTCGGTGATCTCGATCTTCTCGCCGGGCTCCGCATTGAGCACCTCGCCGATGGCGTTGAACACGCGACCCTTGGTGACCTCTCCGACCGGTACCGTGATGGGCGAGCCCGTGTCCCGGACTTCCTGGCCACGGACCAGACCGTCGGTCGGGTTCAGCGCGATGGCGCGGATGAGGTCGTCACCCAGGTGCAGGGCAACCTCGAGCGTGATTACGGTCGACACATCACCGATGACGATGGTGGTCTTCAGTGCGTTGTACATGCCCGGAATCGAGTCGTGCGGGAACTCGATGTCGACGACAGGGCCCGTGACGCGGGCGACCCGGCCCACGCCGACGGTGTCGACGGGTGCATGGACTGGCGCGATTGCGGTGTCAGTCATTGCTCTCTCTTCTCTGGTTTAGTGCTTGGCGGATGAGAGCGCGTCGGCTCCACCCACGATCTCGGAAATCTGCGACGTGATCTCGGTCTGCCGGGCGTTGTTGGACAGCCGGGTAAAGTCCTTGATCAGCTTGTCCGCGTTGTCGGAGGCCGACGACATGGCCTTCTGACGTGAAGCGTGCTCGGCTGCGGCGGACTGCAGCATGGAGTTAAAGATTCGGCTCTCGATGTAGACGGGCAGGAGCGAGTCCAGCACGGTTTCGACATCCGGCTCGAACTCGTAGAGCGGCAGAACCTGGCTCTCACCCGGCTCTTCGACCCCTTCGACGACCTCAAGCGGAAGCAGCCGGACAACCTGGGGAACCTGCGTGACCATGTTGACGAAACGGTTGTAGACGACATGAATCTCGTCGACTCCGCCGTCCTCCGCGTCGCGGAGGAACGCCTCGAGCAGTGCGTCGCTGATCTCCCGGGCGGTCTCGTACTGCGGCTGGTCGGTGGAACCAGTCCAGATGCGTTCGGAGACGCGGCGGCGGAAGCCGAAGTACGCCGAGGCCTTGCGCCCCACCAGGAAGTAGACGATGTCCTTACCCTGGCTGCGCAGCAGTTCGCTCAGCGACTCCGCTTCCCGCAGGACCTGCGAACTGAACGCGCCAGCCAGACCACGGTCGGATGCGAAGATAACGACGGCAGCACGTTCGATCTTCTCCGGCTCGGTCGTGAGCACGTGCGCGACGTTCGAATATGTCGCTACCGCGGACACCGCCTGCGTGATCGCACGAGCGAACGGGGTTGACGCGGCGACGCGGGCCTTGGCCTTTTGAATGCGCGAGGCAGAGATCAACTCCATGGCCCGAGTAATCTTCTTGGTCGTCTGGGCAGACTTGATCTTCTGCCGGTAGACCCGAAGTTGCGCTCCCATGTGTCTCCTGTGCTTCCTTCTCAGTGCTGAAATGGTGGGTGATCGTGTACTGCTGGCTGCGTCCCGCGGCGTGACGACTCGAGGACGCAGCCGCGTCACTTAGCGACGGTGCTTGACGATCTTTTCCTGGTTCACTGCGTCCGCGCCAATCGCCTCGAAGACTTCCTTGCCCACCGAAGCGAGCGGCTTGCCCTCACCGGTCTGGAAACCCTGCTTGAACTTGTCGACCTCAATCTCAAGCGTCGCAATGATCGCGTCGTCGAGAACGTTCGTGTCGCGCAGCGTCGTGAGCACGCTCGTGGTGCGGCCGAGGTGGTCGAGCAGGCCGCGCTCGAAGCGCAGGACGTCGGCCACGGGCACCTCGTCGAACTTGCCGTTCGTGCCGGCCCAGATCGATACGACCTGGTCTTCAACCGGGTACGGCGAGTACTGCGGCTGCTTGAGCAGCTCAGTCAGACGCGCTCCGCGCCCCAACTGACGTCGGCTGGTTGCGTCCAGGTCGGAGGCGAACATAGCGAAGGCCTCAAGCGACCGGTACTGCGCCAACTCGAGCTTCAGGGTTCCAGACACCTTCTTGATCGACTTGACCTGAGCGTCGCCGCCAACTCGAGACACCGAGATGCCCACGTCGACCGCGGGACGCTGGTTGGCGTTGAACAGGTCGGACTGCAGGAAGATCTGGCCGTCGGTGATCGAGATCACGTTGGTCGGGATGTAGGCGGAAACGTCATTCGCCTTGGTCTCGATGATCGGCAGTCCGGTCATCGATCCGGCTCCGAGGGCATCCGAAAGCTTGGCGCAACGCTCGAGCAGACGGGAGTGCAGGTAGAAAACGTCACCGGGGTAGGCCTCGCGTCCCGGCGGACGGCGCAGCAGCAGCGACACAGCACGGTACGCCTCGGCCTGCTTGGACAGGTCGTCGAAGATGATGAGAACGTGCTTGCCGGCGTACATCCAGTGCTGGCCGATGGCCGAACCGGCATACGGGGCGAGGTACTTGAAGCCAGCCGGGTCGGAGGCCGGGGACGCGACGATGGTCGTGAACTCCATGACTCCGGCATCCTCGAGCGCACCCTTGACGGCGGCGATCGTGGACCCCTTCTGGCCAATGGCAACATAAATGCAACGAACCTGCTTGTTGACATCGCCCGAAGCCCAGTTGGCCTTCTGGTTGATGATCGTATCGATCGCGATGGCCGTCTTACCGGTCTGACGGTCACCGATGATCAGCTGGCGCTGGCCGCGGCCGATCGGGATCATGGCGTCGATAGCCTTGATTCCGGTCTGCATGGGCTCGTGGACCGACTTGCGGTCCATCACGCCGGGAGCCTGAAGCTCCAGGGCGCGGCGGCCTTCACTCTTGATCTCGCCGAGACCATCGAGGGGGGCACCAAGCGGATCGACGACGCGGCCGAGATAACCGTCACCGACGGGTACGGAAAGCACCTCACCAGTGCGGTGCACCTCCATGCCCTCGACGATGCCGGCGAACTCTCCAAGCACGACGACGCCGATCTCATCTTCGTCCAGGTTCAGAGCGAGACCGAGGGTGCCGTCAGCGAATTTAATGAGCTCGTTGGCCATCACGCTGGGAAGGCCTTCGACGTGTGCAATGCCGTCGCCGGCCGTGGTGACGTAGCC
>JBBQDC010000113.1:0-9263 GCA_038319305.1 Actinomycetales bacterium
CGGGCGCCGGACTCGGCTGGGTCGACATCGGGCGTAAGTGGGCCGGTGAGGTTGACGGACCATACACCTGGTGGTCGCAGCGCGGCCAGGCATTCGACAACGACACCGGATGGCGACTGGACTACCACCTGGCCAGCCCGGAGCTGGCGTCATCCGTTATGAACTACGCGGTAGACCGGGCCGCAGCGTACGACCAGCGCTGGAGCGACCACTCCCCCGTCGTTGTCGACTATGACCTTTCTGGAGTCAAATCATGACCAAACCCCGCCTCTATTCGGGCATGCAGCCCTCCGCCGAGTCCCTGCAGATCGGCAACTACATTGGCGCGCTGCTGAACTGGAAGTCGCTGCAGCAGACCCACGACGCGTTCTTCTCGATCGTGGACCTGCACGCCATCACCGTGGCGCAGGACCCGGCCAAGCTGCGGGAGAACACCCGCGCGACCGCCGCCCAGTACATCGCGGCGGGCATCGACCCGTCCGAGTCGACCCTGTACGTGCAGTCGCACGTGGCCGCGCACGCCCAGCTGGCCTGGGCGCTGAACACCCTCACCGGTTTCGGCGAGGCCAGCCGGATGACCCAGTTCAAGGACAAGTCGATCAAGCAGGGCGCCGACGGCACCACGGTCGGGCTCTTCGCCTACCCGATCCTGATGGCCGCGGACATCCTGCTCTACGACACGGTCGTCGTGCCGGTCGGCGAAGACCAGCGCCAGCATGTCGAGCTCACCCGTGATATCGCGGCGCGGTTCAACACCCGCTTCGGGGATACCTTCGTGATTCCGGAGGCAGATATCCAGAAGGAGACCGCGAAGATCTTCGACCTGCAGAACCCCACCGCAAAGATGTCGAAGTCGGCCGAGTCGCACGCCGGGGTGATCTGGCTACTCGACGAGCCATCCGTCACGGCGAAGAAGATCATGCGAGCGGTGACGGATGCCGACGGCGGCATCGTCTTCGACCGGGAGAACAAACCAGGGGTGGCCAACCTCCTCACGATCTACTCGACCATGGCCGAGCGCTCGATCCAGTCCCTCGAAGATGAGTACGCCGGCCGTGGCTACGGGGACCTCAAGAAGGGGCTCGCCGAGGTCGTCACGGGCACCTTCGGCCCGATCCGGGAGCGCGTGCTCGAACTGCTGGGCGATCCGGGCGAACTCGACCGACTCCTGGCCCTGAACGCGGACCGGGCCGCGGGGGTGGCCAACGAGACTCTGGCCCGCGCGTACGACCGCGTCGGCCTGCTTCCCCGAGCCTGATCGTGAAACCCGTCGAACTCTCCTCGTCGCTGGTGCGCTTGGACCGGACCACCGCCGACGACGCCGGTGCCGTGTTCGAGTACTGCC
This sequence comes from Actinomycetales bacterium, assembly GCA_038319305.1. Taxonomy (GTDB): domain Bacteria; phylum Actinomycetota; class Actinomycetes; order Actinomycetales; family Microbacteriaceae; genus Cryobacterium. The sequence goes on from JBBQDC010000113.1 coordinate 1,346, forward strand.
AGGACCCTGTGTTCGAGCGGTACCTCACCGTGCCGTGGCCATACCTTCGCGAGCACGCGGATTCATTTATCGCGGAGTATGTGCCGACGGCGTGGGCAGCCGATCAGGAATACACCTGGGCGGTTCGCACACCGGATTCCACGGTGTTGATCGGCGTGATCAGTCTTCGCGTTCCCACCGCCTCCATCGGCTACTGGCTGGGGGCACCGCACCGCGGCCACGGTTACCTTCCGGAGGCGCAGCGACTCGTCGCTGACTGGGCGTTCTCCACCGGCGTCGTCGAGGCCGTCAACTGGCAGTGCGTTCCGGGGAACATCGCCTCGGCGCGCACCGCCCGGAAGACGGGCTTCAGCTTCCTCGGCGAGTCGCCCGCCGACCACCCGCACCGCGATGGGTCGTACCCGCCGGCCTGGACCGGGCGCCTCCGATCCACCGACGACCGCGAGCCGAAGGCCGGCTGGCCCGCCGACGTGGTTGCCGGCTGAGCCATGGCCTCGCCCGCGAGCATCCCTTCGGTTGCCCCCTCCGTCGTGCTCTTCGACCTGGACGACACCTTGTTCGCGCATCGTGGCGCGGTCGCCGACGGAATCCTGCGGCATCTCGCCGCCCTGGGCGGCGCGTTCGTCGGGATCGATCACGGCGCGGCGGTCGCGCTCTGGCAGGAGCTGGAGGAGCGGCACTACCACTCGTACCTGGCCGGACGGCTGGACTTCCCCGGCCAGCGGCGAGAACGCGCCCGTGACTTCGCCGCGGCCCACGGCATCCCTCTGACCGACCAGGAGGCAGCGGACTGGTTCGGCGCCTACTTCCTGCACTATCGGGCGAGCTGGCGGCTGCACGACGACGCGCTACCCGCTCTGGCGGCGCTCAAGGTCAAGCACCCGGGCATCCGTTTCGGGCTGATCACCAATGGTGAGCGCTCGCACCAGCAGCCGAAACTGGACCGAACGGGCCTCAATGGCCGGCTGGAACGGGTCATCACCTCCGCCGCGTTCGGCATCGCCAAGCCCGACCGGCGCATCTTCGAGCACGCCTGTGCGGTCTTCGGGGTCACACCCGGCGAGGCAGCCTACGTCGGTGACCGGCTCCGAACCGACGCGATCGGAGCGGCAGCGGCCGGCCTCACCGCGGTCTGGCTCGACCGGCGCGAAGCAACGGTGGACCCGGCGGACGCCGCCGACGCCGCCCGCCTCGGCGTGCTCCGGATCACCGACCTGGCCGGGCTCCCTGCCGACCTCACCCGCTGAGCAGTTGGCCCGGGGCCCCGCCCGCCCCATCCCCCTCCCGCCCGCGAGATGCTCAAAATTCCTGCTATTCGAGTCGACCGGGCCATGCTGCCCCGGATTTCGGCGGCAAGGCATCTGTGGTTTCAGAAACTGCAGGAGTTATGCACGATCGGCCTGTCGGCAGCACGGTCAGGGAGATGGAAGGGTTGGGGTCTGTGGAATGCGGTGGCGGCAGCTCAGGCCCGGTAGCTGCCTTCTCGGCAGATGTGCACCAGCTCCCGGATTGCACTGACGACCCCGGCCGGGTCGAACATGATGTCCTGGTACAGCACGCGCAGGGTCAGGTGCCCCTGACCTGCCAGGATGCGGTCCCTGGTGCGATCTCGGATGTGTTCCCACGACTTGTGGTGCGCGTCACTGTCCGCCGGGGCCACGACGCGGCCCACCCCGCGCATCGTCACCTGGATGTCACAGCTCATCCCCGCCTCCAGGATGATCTGTCGGAGCACGCTCTCCTGCCCGGCATCCGCGCGGGCGTCGATCTGACCGCGGAGCACCCGATATTTGGCGGGCACGTTCGCAAAGATGTCGTCGAGCTGCGACGGGGAGACGCACTTCTCGTGCAGGGCGGCATCGAGGGCGGACACGGCGAAGTGGCGTGGCTGGCATTGGATCAGCTGGGCGAGCGCGTCCCGAGCGCCCACCCTGTGGAGGGCAACATCCGTTGTGCATAACTCCGGCAGATTCGGGGCCGGCCTCTCCGGAAGCCCGGAAACACGGGGCGGTCGGGCGAGGCCGGCGCGAATTGCAGGAGTCATGCACATGAATCCCGGGGTGGGGGTCCGGGGTGTCGGGGCGGTGGCTAGATCACGTCTTCGTCAACCCAGTCGAGCGACTTGGTGACAGCCTTCTTCCAGTTGCGCAGCAGTCGGTCACGCTCGGCGATGTCCAGGCTCGGCTCCCAGCGGGCGCCTTCCTGCCAGTTGGCCCGCAGTTCGTCGAGGTCGTTCCAGAAGCCCACGGCCAGTCCGGCGGCGTAGGCGGCGCCGAGCGCCGTGGTCTCGGCCACCACCGGGCGAACGACGGATACTCCGAGGATGTCGGCCTGGAACTGCATCAGCAGGTCATTGGCCGCGGCCCCGCCGTCGACCTTGAGCTCCGTGAGCGGCACGCCGGAGTCGGCATTGACCGCATCCAGAACCTCGCGGGTCTGGTACGCGATCGCCTCAAGTGCGGCACGGGCGATGTGGCCCTTGTTCACGTAGCGGGTGAGGCCCACCAGGGCACCACGGGCATCCGCACGCCAGTACGGCGCGAACAGGCCGGAGAAGGCCGGTACGAAGTAGGCGCCGCCGTTGTCCTCGACGGACAGGGCAAGCGCTTCGATCTCCTCGGCCGTGTTGATGACGCCCAGGTTGTCGCGCAGCCACTGCACGAGGGAGCCGGTCACCGCGATCGAACCCTCCAGGGCGTAGTGCGTTTCGCCCTCGCCGAGCTTGTAGCCGACCGTCGTGAGCAGGCCGTTCTTGGAGTGGATGATGTCGGTGCCGGTGTTGAAGATCAGGAAGTTACCGGTGCCGTAGGTGTTCTTGGCCTCGCCCTGGTCGAAGGCAGCCTGACCGAAGGTCGCGGCCTGCTGGTCGCCGAGGATGCCACTGATCGGGGTTTCGCGCAGCAGGCTGTGGCCGCTGGCGATGCCGTACACCTCGGACGAGGAGCGAATCTCGGGCAGCATCGACTTGGGCACGTCGAACGCCTTGAGGATCTCGTCGTCCCACTGCAGGGTTTCCAGGTCCATGAACATGGTGCGGCTGGCGTTGGTGACGTCGGTCAGGTGCACGCCGTCCTCGAGGCCGCCGGTCAGGTTCCAGAGAATCCAGGAGTCAGTCGTGCCGAACATGAGGTCACCGGCCTCGGCCTTCGCACGGGCGCCCTCGACGTTCTCCAGGATCCAAACGATCTTCGTTCCCGAGAAATACGTCGCCAGTGGCAGGCCGACCTTGGCCTTGAACCGTTCGACGCCGCCATCCGCCGCGAGCCGATCGACGATCGGCTGGGTGCGGGTGTCCTGCCAGACGATGGCGTTGTAGACGGGGATGCCGGTGGTGCGGTCCCAGACCACGGCGGTCTCGCGCTGGTTGGTGATGCCGACCGCGGCGATGTCGTGGCGGGTCAGGTTGGCCTTGGCCAGAGCCGAGCCGATGACCTCACGGGTGTTGTTCCAGATCTCCATCGGGTCGTGTTCGACCCAGCCGGCACGGGGGAAGATCTGCTCGTGCTCCAGCTGGCCGGTCGAGATGATCGACCCTGCCTTGTCGAAGATGATCGCACGGGAACTGGTCGTTCCCTGGTCGATTGCGATTACGTACTTTGCCATTGTTAACTCCTTTGTCAATGCTGGGTACAAGGTTATTCAGGAAGAGATGAGAAAAGAAGAGCGCCGAGCGAAGCCGGCGCCTAGGCCAGGATCGGCAGGAGGGCCACGGAGGCCCAGCCAGCCAGCAGCCCACCAATGACGGGGCCGAGAACAGGCACCCACGAGTAAGACCAGTCAGAGGAACGCTTGCCCTTGATCGGCAGAAGGAAATGCGCGATGCGCGGGCCGAGGTCACGGGCCGGGTTGATCGCGTAGCCGGTCGGTCCGCCGAGCGAGGTGCCGATCACGATCACGAGCAGGGCCACCGGCAGGGCGCCGAGGGCAGCCAGGCCACCATTCTCGCCCTGGCGCCCGCCGCCGAAGGCGATGACGACAAACACGAGAACGAAGGTGCCGATGATTTCGGTCACGAGGTTCCAGCCGTAGGAACGGATGGCCGGGCCGGTCGCGAACACGCCGAGCTTGTTGGCCGGATCCGGCTCCTGGTCGAAGTGCTGCTTGTAGGCCAGCCAGACCGCGGTGGCACCCAGGATGGCACCGACCAACTGGGCTGCGATGTACGCCGCCACAGACACGGCGTTCACCGGAACGCCCGAGCCGAACTCGGTGGCACCGGAGGCCACGAGTCCCAGGGTCACGGCGGGGTTCAGGTGGGCGCCCGAGTTGTAGGCGACGATCACGCCGGCGAAGACAGCGAGGCCCCAGCCGATGGTGACCATCAGGAACCCACCGCCGAAGCCCTTGTTCTTGGTCAGGGCCACGTTGGCAACCACACCGCAGCCGAGTAAGACGAGAAGGGCGGTCCCCACCACTTCTGAGAGGAAGACGATACCGAGATTGTCCACGTTGACATCCTTTTAGATCATTGAGTTGAATTCAGGAACAGACGAGTAAGAAAACGAATAGTAGAAAACTTAGCGATACGGTGCGCTGAATGGCGTCACCTTCTCTGCACGTTTGTGCAGATCAGGAGACATGTCTGCGGATTGGACGGCAGACCGCCGGCAGGCTGGCCAACACAAAAAGGGGCAGGCGACCTCAGGGCCGCCTGCCCTCCGCTCAGTCCGTGATTGCCCGCACTAGACGACCGGCGTCTCCGCAGGGGCCAGCTGCACGCCGTACATGTCGCGCAGCGTGTTCGCCGCGGTGCCCACCTCATCCGCGCTCCGGGCGGCATCCCAGCCGAGGACTGGCGCGAGCACTCCGGACAGCTCCACGAGCAGCGCCAGGGTCACTTCGCCGCGGAAGGCGATGCTGGTGCGCCGCAGGAGAAGGTCGATCAGGTGCATGACGGATTCCGTCGCCGCGATCAACTCGATCTCGCGCCGGGTGTAACCGGCGTGCTGGGCAAGCGGGGCGTCCGGTTCGGCGGTGAGCCAGGCGATCACGTCGGTGGCGCGGGTGCCGTAGCGGGTCAATAGCACGTCGGCGCGCTCGGCGCCGACCTCGTCGCCGTTCGCGGCAACCCAGACTCGGCGCGCGGCATCCGTCACCGGAAAGTCGCGGCCGCCGCCGATCGGGAGGCCGACGGTCGAGACGGTGCGCGGCAGGCCGAGCAGGGCCAGGATGTCGCCGCTCAGGTGCTCGGCCAGGGCGCGGAACGTGGTCCACTTGCCGCCGACCAGGCTGAGCAGGGTGCCGGGGCGGGCGCCGAGCGGGCGGGACTCAATGCGGTAGTCGCGGGAGACGAAACCGGGTGCCTCGTCGTCGTGACGGGGCAGCGGTCGCACACCGGCGAACCGGAAGACAATCTGCGACCGGTCGACGGCCACATCCGGGAAAACGTGCGTGACCAATTCAAAGAAGTAGTCAACCTCAGCCTCGGTGCAGCGCGCCGGCTGAGTCATGTCGTGTTCGAGGTCGGTCGTGCCGACCAGAACCCGGCCCGCGAGCGGGTAGATCAGCACGATGCGGCCGTCTTTGTGCTCGAAGAAGATCTCCCGGCCGCCGGTGGCGGCGAGAAGCGCCGGGTTGTCAAGCACGACGTGCGACCCCTTGGTGCCGCCCATATAGGTGCTCGCCTGGCCGAGGGCCGTGTTGGTGAGGTCGGTCCAGGGTCCGGACGTATTGACCACGATGTCGGCGGCGAAGCTGAATTCGGCGCCGGTGACTGTATTGCGCAGGCGCACGCCCGCGGCATCCATGCCGATGGCCTCGATGTAGTTGGCGCTGCGCGCGTGGGTGCCGGCGGCCAAACCGTCGGCCAACACGTCGAGGGCGAGGCGCTCCGGGTCGTGCATGGAGGCGTCGTAATAGGTGGCGGTGTACTTGAGGCCCGGGTTGATCTGCGGCAGCAGCGTGAGCGATGCCTTCCTGCCGAGGAACTCGTGCCGGGGCACATTGCCACCGTCGCGGGAGAAGGAGTCGTAGAGCATCATGCCGATCTTGATCAGCAGTGCCCCTCGCTCCTGGGCCTTACCCTGACGGTGCGTCAGGAAGCGCATCGGCGCGGACATCACCCCAGAGAAGGTGGAGTAGATCGGGATGGTCGTCTTGAGAGGCTTGACGTAGTGCGGGGCGATCTTCAGCAGACTGTTGCGTTCCTCCACTGATTCCTTGACCAGACGGAATTCACCGTTCTCGAGGTAACGCACACCGCCGTGGATCATGTGCGAGGAGGCCGACGAAGCACCGGACACATAGTCGCCCTTGTCGACGATGGCGACGTCGACGCCCTGCAGGGCCAGGTCGCGGAAGGTGGCGATGCCGTTGATGCCGGCTCCGATGATGAGCACCTGGGCACGGGGGCGTTCTTGGATGGCGGCCTGGGCGGCGGCACCGCTCGACTGGGGCTGGGCGGAGGATGTCTGATCGGGTGTGGACAGCACTTTTCGCTCACTTCTCTGTGGGGTAGAAACCGTGATGGTCTGTCACAGCCGGCCCTCGGATTGCAGGCTGCACAATGGGGACACCCTCTAGCCTGCTAAGTTCTTCACAAACGGTCAAGCGGTTTGAACATATGTGCAAGGAGTGGACATGACTCGCCCGAACGATCCGGCGCTCTCCGACCGGACCACCGACGCGCTAGCGGCTGCGCACCTGTACTACATCCAGGACCTGACGATGGATGCCATCGCCCACGAACTCCACACGTCCAGATCTTCGATTTCCCGCCTGCTCAGCCAGGCCAGGGCCAGCGGGCTCGTCGACATTCAGATCCGCTCTCCCCTCGACGCGACGAGCAGTCTGGAGAAGGTCATCCTCGACCGGTACCACGTCACCGCGCATGTCGTTCCCGTTACCGACCACGCCAGCGACGTCGACCGGCTGGAGCGGGTGGCCCTGTCGGTTGCACGGATTCTCGGGCAGTTCTTCGATTCGAACATGACCATGGGCATCGCCTGGGGTTCCACGATGAGCGCGATCAGTCGGCATGTGACTCCGAAAAAAACTTACAACTCCCACATCGTGCAGCTCAACGGCGCCGGGAACATGCGTACCACCGGGCTCGACTACTCCAGCGAAATTCTCCGCCGCTTCGGCAAAGCGTACGGCGCCACCGTCGAGCAATTCCCGGTGCCCGCGTTCTTCGACGACCCGGCAACCCGGCAGGCGTTCTGGCGGGAGCGCGGCATCACCCGACTGCTCGACATGCAGGGCCGCCTGGACGTTGCCCTGTTCAGCCTCGGCTCCCCTTTTTCGGGAGTCCCGAGCCACGTCTACGCCGGCGGGTATCTGGAGGACGGCGACTATAACTCCCTCAGTCGCGACGGCGCCGTGGGCGACGTTGCGACGATCTTCTTCCGGGCCGACGGCTCGACCGACGGAATCGCGCTGAACGAGCGCAGCACCGGGCCGGAGTTCTCGGTCCTGCGCCGCATCCCCCGCCGGATCTGCGTGGTGTCCGGCAGCTCCAAACTCGCCAGTCTGCGCGGGGCGCTGTCCGCCAAGCTGATCACCGATCTGTTCATCGACGAGGGAACCGCCAGGGCTCTGGCAGATTCCTGAGCGAGTCGGCGAGCGGCTGCCGGCGGCGGCAGGTTGCCTGTGGGAACTGACAGAGTGAGGCGGCGCCCGGAGTCTTCACTGGACGCGGAACTCGATCCCGAAGATCTTGAAGAAGGCGCGGTTCGGACCGATGCGGTCCTGAATCATCGCGCTCTGCCGGCGATCCACCCACGTGAGCAGCCCGCCCACGTTGAGGAGGAAGCCGATCATGATGAGGATCTTGACGACCGCTGCGAGAAGTATGAGGCCCATGTTCGTTTGGCTTCCTATTCCGCCGTTGCCGACGAGGAATCGCTGGCGGACAGGTCAGGCGACGAGGGGACATCGACCGCGACCAGGCGCGCACGGATCTCTTTGAGCTTAGACC
>JBBQDC010000114.1:0-9148 GCA_038319305.1 Actinomycetales bacterium
CCTCGTGGGTCGGGCCCGCACCCAGCGCGAATGGTCGAGCCAGGGCGTGCGGAATGCCCTGAAGAAGGCGCCCGACAACGACAAGATCCGGCGCAAGGCATCCGCCGAGTCCAGCGAGAAGCAGGCGCAGAAGGTGCGGCAGATGGAGAGCCGCATCGCGCGGCTCGAGGAGGTCGACGAGCCGCGCAAGGAGTGGCAGCTCGAATTCACGATCGGCTCTGCGCCTCGGTCGAGCTCGGTGGTGTCCACGCTGAGCAACGCGGTTTTCCGCCAGGGCGACTTCACCCTGGGTCCGGTGTCGCTGCAGGTCAACGCGGGCGAACGCATCGGTATCACCGGGCCCAACGGGGCCGGCAAGTCCACGCTGCTGCGCGCGCTTCTGGGGCGACAGGTTCCGGATGCCGGCACCGCCAGCCTGGGTGCCAGCGTCAGTATCGGCGAAATCGACCAGGCCCGGGCCCAGCTCGATGGCACCCGGCCCCTCGCCACCAGCTTCGAGGAGCTCGTGCCTGACCTGCCCCCTGCCGAGGTGCGCACCCTGCTCGCGAAGTTCGGGCTCAAGGCCGACCACGTCAACCGTTCTGCCGCGGACCTCTCCCCCGGCGAGCGCACGCGCGCCGGTTTGGCTCTGTTGCAGGCGCGCGGCATCAACCTGCTGGTGCTCGACGAACCCACGAACCACCTGGACCTGGCTGCCATCCTGCAGCTCGAGCAGGCCCTCGAGTTCTATGAGGGCACGCTTCTGCTGGTCACCCACGACCGACGGATGCTCGACAACGTCCACACGGACCGGCACTGGCAGGTCGACCACGGCCGGGTGACAGGGGCCTAGGCCTGCCACTCCCGCCTCCCTCCTTGTGATCCAGCATGTTCCCGAGCGGCGCCGAGGAATCAAGCAGGTGTTAGCTGTGTCCCGTCAGCAAGCGCCCCACCTGCCCGCGCCTGCCGTCGCAGCGGCAACCTCGGCTTCACGAAGCACTGGGTAATGGGCATCGTTCGGAGCGATCATCAGGGACTCGGCGGCAGCGCCGGCAACGAGCTCGTAGTTGACGAATCGCCCGTCCTCTGTCCAGAGGTAAAACAGGCTGCGGCCGTATTGGTCCTCCGGGTCCTGGTCGGCGGTGATCCACGTTCGGCTGCCATCAGGCAAAAGGGTCCGCAACTGCTCCGTTGCCTCGTCGCCGAAGCATTCCGCACCGTCGCCCACCTCCGGCGTATCGATACCGAGGAGGCGCACCTTGACGGCGTCCGTCGTCGCCACCAGGGCGTTCGGCTCATCTGTTCGCAGGAAGAGCGTGTCGCCGTCGTGCACATACTCAACGGTCATCGCGAGCGCGTCACTAGGGCGGGGAACTCGGGAGGTTCTCACGCGAGATTGTCGGCAGTCCGAGTTGTTGAACCGCGACGTGACCGAAAACGCCGATGACAAGCAGCCCGATCAGCACGCCCGAACCACTCTTTGCCCTACCCATTCTCCGAGACTAGGGCAGAGCTCCCTGCCGGGCATGCTGGAGTCCAGCGGTGAAGCCGCAACCGAACACCCCCGAACTGGTGCCTTCGATGAGGCCGAATCTGGTCCGTCGAGACCTACGTTTGAAGTAACCACCTGGGGTCCAGGTGCCGTAGCCGTGAGCCACACGGCCCGCACCTGGGGCACACATGACCGCGCTCCAACCACGACGACACGACGATACGACGCCAATGCCCGCCGCGCCGGAACACCGGTTTTACCTGCCGGTCGCCGTGAAGTTCTGGCTGTCGGTTCTCTTCGCCCTCACCTGGACCGGCGCGTCACTCTGGATCTCGCTCCCCTGGATCCATGACCTGTCCCGCCTGACCGGTGAGCCGGCGGCCTGGATCATCGTCACCCTGGTGGCCTTCCTGCCGGGCTTTGTGGTGGCGCTGCTGAGCCTGTCCCTGCTGCTGGATCGGCAGCCGCCGTTCCGGGTGAGCAACCCGGTCACCCCGCTGACCGTCATCGTGGCAGCTCGAAACGAGCAGGACGGCATCCGTGAAACGATCCGCTGTATCGGGGAGAGCGACTACGCCGGTTTCGTGACGGTGATTCTCGCCGACAACGGCTCTGATGACGCCACGGCACGGTTCGCCACCCTCGCCGCTACCGAAGGCGAGGTGGATTTGCTGGTCGTGCGCGAATCCGCCCCTGGCAAATCGCACGCGCTGAACACGGCGTTGGCGCAGGTCACCACGCCCTATGTGATCACCGTCGATGCGGACACCCTGCTGCACCGTGAGGCTCTGCGCCGGCTGATCTCCCGGCTCGAATCATCCCCGGCGGATACGGCGGCCGTGGCCGGAGCGGTGCTCGTGCGCAACTCCCGCACCAACCTGCTCACCCGCATGCAGGAGTGGGACTACTACCTCGGCATCGCCGCCGTGAAACGCATGCAGGGCCTGTACCGGTCCACCCTCGTGGCGCAGGGCGCGTTCTCCGTCTACCGCACCGAGAACGTCAGGGCCATCGGCGGCTGGCCGGACGCCATCGGCGAAGACATCGTGGTGACCTGGAAGCTCCTGGAGCAGGGCGGCCGGGTGATCTTCGAACCCACGGCCGTGGCGTTCACCGAGGCGCCGACCACCACCTTGCACTTCATGCGGCAGCGCGCCCGCTGGGCTCGCGGCATGTTCGAGGGGCTGCGCGCGGTGCCACCATGGCGGCAGAAGCATCATATGGCCGGCACCATCAGCGCCATCGACTTCCTGATCCCGCTGCTCGACATCGGCTACGGGCTGATCTGGGTGCCCGGCCTGGTGCTGTTCGCCGTCTTCGGCAACACGGCCGTGGTCTCGGTCTGGGCGCTGGCCGTGCTGCCGATCAGCCTCGTCATCTACGGGAGCCTGCGCCGGTTCCAGAGCCGCCGCGTCTTCGGCCCACTCGGCCTGCACGTGCGCCGCAACCGGTTCGGCTATCTGGCGTTCCTGCTCGGCTACCAGGTACTGTGTTCCTACGCCTCGCTGGTCGGCTACGTGCAGTTCCTTGCCGGCTCGGCACGCCGCTGGAAGTAGCCGGGCGTCACTCGCAACGAGTTCAGTCCGCGGCGGGAACCAGGTAGCGGTGGCGCACATGCCGGCGGCCGGGATCGGCCTGCCAGAACTCGACCTCGACCGGGCACAGAACGTAGAGCTGCCAGGTGGGGTTCGGCGATCCGTCCGCGCCGGGCCGTTCGGCCCAGTCGGCCGCCGAGGCATCCGCCGACAACTCCCCGACCGTGCCCACCACTCGCACCTGGCGGCCCAGGGCCGACCAGAAGAAATTCATCGCGGCCAGCGGATGCTGCGTCAGCTCCCGGCCCTTGCGCGACTCCCGCGAGCTGGCAAAATGCCAGCCCTCGGCGTCGAGGTTCTTGAGAATGAGCATGCGCGACGACGGCATCCCCTCGGCGCCGACCGTCGCGAGGCTGAAGGAGTGCGGCTGGGGAACCTCGGCCGCGAGGGCCTCGTCGAGCCAGGTGCGGAACAGCTCGGCCGGGTCGGCCGGGGCAGAGGCCGGGTCGAAAACCGGCAGATCGGCAGGGAAATCCGGCAGGGAACGCAGCATGCTGCGGAATGATTCGCTCACGCCGCGAGCTTACTGCGCGATGCTGTCAGCAGTCAGAGAGGGCCACTAGCGTTAGAGGCAAACGGAGGAGCGAGATGACGGTACTCATTGCAGGATGCGGTGACCTCGGCACAGAGGTCGGCCTGCGGTTCGCCGCGCTCGGGCAGCACGTCGTGGGGCTGCGCCGCAACGCGACCGTTCTCCCCGCCGGCATCGAGGGCCAGTCGGTCGATCTCAGCGTGGCGAAGCCGGTTGTGCCCTCCGACACCGAGATCGTGATCGTGGCGATAGCCGCGGGCAACCCCGATCCCGCGGTCTACCGGGCCGCCTACGTCGACAGCCTGCGCAACCTCCTCGACGCCCTCGACGAGGCCCGCGTCACACCTCGTCGCGTGCTGTTGGTGTCGTCGACCGCCGTCTACGACGTGTCCGACGAAAGCTGGGTCGACGAGCAGACGCCCGCGAACCCGAGACCAGGCACCGACGCCATCCTGCTCGAAGCCGAACGGATGCTGCACGCCCGCATCCCCGCGGCCGTTGTGTTCCGCCTGTCGGGCATCTACGGTCCCGGCCGGGAGCGCCTGATCCGTCAGGTGCGGGGCGGCCGCGCCACCGTGTCGGCCTCGGCCCGGCACACGAATCGCATCCACCGGGACGATGCCGCGGCCGCGATCGTGCACCTGATGCAGCGGGAGGAGGAGCCTGCTCCGCTCTATATCGGCGTCGACAGCGCGCCGGTGCGGATCAACGAGGTGCTGATCTTCCTGGCCGCGGAACTCGGTCTGCCCACGCCGACACCCGAAACGACGCCGACAGCAGACGCCCCCGGCCCAACGAACGAAAGCCGGCGCGGAGGCGATAAGCGCCTCCGCAACCGGCTGTTACTCGAAACGGGTTTCACGTTCAGCTACCCGACCTACCGCGAGGGCTACCGGGCCGTTCTGGCCGGCGGCAGCATCCGTCACCCGTAGCTGCACCGGCGCGCCCCGTCAGAACGAGACGCCGCAGACCAGCGCCGCGTTCGCGAACGGCGTCGCCTCACCCGAGCGGATGAAGAGTTTCGCCGAGGCCGAGAGGTCCTTCAACTCGGAGTGGCTGATGTACTCGATCGCGTCGAACCGGTCGGCCAGCCAGGCCCCGGCGGGGGCGGTTTTCGCCTCCTCCGCCGCCACGCAGTGCTGGAACACCATCTCTTCGAGCAGGGCGTCGAGCACCTGTTCGAAGCGCGGCACACCGTGCACGAGCGCCAGGTCGATCACGGGAACGCCGCCCGGGATCGGCATGCCGCAGTCCGCGAGGAGAACGATGTCCGTGTGCCCGAGGCGGGCCAGGGCGCCGGAAAGGTCGGCATTCAGGATGCCGCGGCGCTTCATGCGCTTACCCGCGGCAGCTCGTCGGCCAGGGAGGGATACGACGTTTGCGTTCCCCTCGACTGCACCGCGTAGGCACCCACGCGCACGGCCCGGCGCACGCTCTCGGACAGGCTAGACCCGGCCGCCAGCTGCGCGCTCAGCGCGCCGACGAACGCGTCGCCGGCCCCTGAGCTGTCCACGGCGACGACCGTGGGCGAGGCCACGCTGTGAGTGCCATCCCGGTCGGCGCAGATGGCTCCCTTCGCACCGCGGGTGAGCACGACGGAGGGAACGCCCCACTCGAGGAGCCGGGAGACGAGCTCGGCGTCCTCGGTGGGGATGACACTGTGCGGGGCGAGCTGGGCGAGAACGAGGGCAGCCTCGTGCTCGTTGACGACCAGCGGGTTGGCCCGACGGATGCTCGCGGCATCCAGTTCGATCACGGGCGCCAGGTTCAGCACCACCCGACCGGTGGCCAGTCGCATTGCCGCCACAATGCCCGCCGCGGGAATCTCACCCTGGAGCACCACCACGGCAGCGCCTGCGATGACGGCCGCGCTGGCCTCAACGGCCTCCGCGCCCATCAGGGCGTTGGCGCCGGGGATGATCACAATGGTGTTCTCGCCGTCGGCGGCCACGGTGACGAGGGCCAGCCCGGTCGGGCCGTCCACCGCGTGCACATTCGACAGGTCCACTCCGGAGCGGGTCAGGATCGCGGTCGCGACCTCGGCCTGCGGGTCCCGGCCGACCAGGCCGACCATGCTCACCGCGGCGCCCAGCTGGGCTGCCGCGACGGCCTGGTTGGCCCCTTTCCCTCCGGGGAGGAACTCCATCGACGTACCGATGAGTGTCTCACCGGGTAGCGGGTGGCGTTCGATAGTGATCAGCTGGTCGACGTTGATCGACCCAACCACGACGACCGTGCTGGCGGAGTAACTCACTTGGTGAAGTCGCCCACATTCGTCTTCGTCACGGAGACAACCTCAACCGGGACGGTCTTCGGGGTCGTGTCACCGGCGATGGCCTTGATGGCGAGTTCAACGGCGAGCTTGCCGAGTTCGGCCGGCTGCTGCGCGATCGTGGCAACCAGGGTTCCTGCCTCGATGGCGGCAAGTCCGTCGGAGGTGCCGTCGAAGCCGACGACCGAGACCTCGGTGCCGGCCCGCGAGCCGAGCGCCTGGATGGCGCCGAGCGCCATTTCATCGTTCTCGGCGAAAAGGCCGGTCACGCCGGGGTTGGACTGCAGCAGGTTGGTCGTCACGTCGAGCGCGGCGGCACGGTCGAAGTTGGCGGTCTGCTTGGCGACCACGGTGATCTCCGGGTAGGCCTTCATGCCCTCTTCGAAGCCCTGGCCACGGTCGCGGCTGGCCGAGGTGCCGGAGACGCCCTGCAGGTGGATGACGGAGCCCTTTTCGCCCATGGCCTTGGCGAGTTCGTCGGCAGCCTGCCGACCTCCGGCCACGTTGTCGCTGGCGACGAGCGAGTTCAGGTCGGCGCCGTTGACGGTGCGGTCGACCCCGATGACCGGGATGTCGGCGCTGAGCAGGTCGTTGACGGCGGAGGCGGCGGCGTCGGAGTCCACCGGGTTCACGATGACGGCCTTGGTGCTGCCGGAGGCGGCGGTGGCGAGCTGGTTGGCCTGTGTGGCCGAGTCGTTCTGCGCGTCGACGATGTTCAGCTGCACGCCGGCCTCGTCTGCGGCGGCCTGAGCGCCGTCGCGCAGCTCCACGAAGAACGGGTTGTTCAGGGTGGAGAGCGCCATCACGATCTTCGTGGCGGACGCCTCAGATCCACCTCCGCGGCCACAGGCCGTGGTGCCCACGAGGATCAGGGCGGCGGTAGCGGTCAGTGCCGCGATTTTGCGAAACGAGGAGGACTTCATTGTGTATTCCTTTGTGGGTATGGATGGATGGATGAGGTGAGAGGCGGAAGGTAGCGGATGCCGTGTGCCGGCTGGGTCAGCTGCTGCGGGTCTTGCGGCGCAGCACGTCCACGCCCACGGCGAGGGCGATCACGAGGCCGATCACGACCTGCTGCCAGAACGACGTCACGTTGAGCAGGTTCAGCCCGTTACGGATGACGACGAGCACGAGGGCGCCGACGAAGGTGCCCGAGATCTTGCCGAGGCCGCCGGCGAGCGAGGCGCCACCGATCACGACCGCAGCGATAGCGTCGAGTTCGTAGCCGGCGGCGGCCTGAGGCTGCGCGGAATCGAGGCGACCGGCGAGCAGCAACCCGGCTAGGGCGGCGAAAAGGCCGGCCAGGGCGAAAACGGTGACCAGGATGCGCTTGACCGGTAGACCCGAAAGTCTGGCTGCTTCGGCGTTGCCGCCAACCGCATACATCGAGCGGCCGATGACGGTGCGGTTGAGCAGGAAGGAGGCAGCCAGTGCGGCGAGCACGAGGATGATGATGGGCATCGGCACCGGGCCCAGGTTGCCGCCGAGGAAGGAGACCTCCGCCGGCGTCTTGATCGGGCGGCCGTCGGAGATGACCAGCGTCAGCCCGCGGGCAACGCTGAGCATGGCGAGGGTGGCGATGAAGGAGGGCAGTTTGCCGTAAGCGTTGGCCAGACCGTTGATGGTGCCGGCCAGAGCTCCGACGAAGAGGCCACCGACGAGGGCGAGCCAGCCGGGGAAGCCGGCGTTCGCGAACATCCAGCCCGACGACATGGCCGACAGGGCCGCAACGGCACCCACCGAGAGGTCAATCCCGCCGGCCACGATGACGAAGGTCATTCCGAAGGCCAGCACGGCCACCGTGGATACCTGGATGCCGATGTTGAGCAGGTTCTGCGCGGTCAGAAAGTCGGGAGTTGCGATGAACAGGGCGATACAGAGAACGACGAGGCCGACGAGGGCGCCGTTGTTGGCGAGGAATTTCTTGTAGTCGAGGCCGCGGCGCTTCGCCGGCAGGGTTGTGGTGGACATGATGTGCTTCCCTATCTTTTTTCGTGCTGCTCGTCGACATCGCGGGCGGCGAGTGTCATGACTGCGTCTTGGGTGGCCTCGGCGGAGGTGAGCTCGCCGGCGAGCCGGCCGTCGCGCATCACGAGGATGCGGTCGCTCATGCCGAGAATCTCGGGCAGTTCACTGGAAACCATCAGAATGGCTCCCCCTGCCGCGGTGATCGCGTTCATCAGTTCGTAGATCTCGACCTTGGCTCCCACGTCGACGCCGCGGGTGGGCTCGTCGAGCAGCAACACGGTGGAGGCGGCGATGATCCAGCGGCCGAACACGGCCTTTTGCTGGTTGCCTCCGGAGAGTGCGCCGATCGGCTGGTCGATGGTGTGCATCCGGATGCGCAGTTTCTTCGCCACCTCGGCCGCCCGGCTGCGTTGGCCGGCGAAGTCGACCAGGCCCACCTTGGCGGTGGAAGCGAGGGTGGCGTAGCCGAGGTTGTCGTTGACGGATGCGTCGAGCACCAGCCCCTGCCCCTTGCGGTCCTCGGGCACGTGCCCGATACCCGCGGCGATGGCCGCCTGGATGCTGCCGTTCGGCAGCTTCTGGCCGCGCACGGCAACCGTGCCGGAGGTGTACCGGTCGGCGCCAGCGATGGCGCGGATCAGTTCGGTGCGTCCGGCTCCGACCAGCCCGGCGATGCCGAGCACCTCGCCGGCCCTGACAGTGAAGCTGATGTCGTTGAACGAACCGGTCGAGGTGAGGTTTTCGACCGTGAGGATCTCGGTGGCCTGGCTCGTGTTGCCGGCCACCCGTGGGAACTGATCCTCGATGCTACGGCCGACCATGAGCTTCACGAGGTCGTCTTCGGGGGTGGAGGCCGGAACCTCGGCGATGAACTCGCCGTCGCGCAGCACTGTGACGGTGTCGCCGACCTCGGCGATCTCATCGAGGTGGTGACTGATGAACAGCATGCCCACCCCGCGGCGGCGCAGGTCGGCCATCACGGCGAAAAGGCTCTGGGTCTCGTGGCGGGTCAGCGCTGCGGTGGGCTCGTCCAGAATCAGGATGCGGGCGTTGATGCTCAGCGCCTTGGCGATCTCGACCAGCTGCTGCCGGGCGATGCCCAGGTCGCCGACCAGGGTGTCGACGTCGACGTCGAGGCCGATCAGGGCGAGGGCCGCACGTGCCCGGTTACGCAGGGCGCTGCGGTCGACCATGCCGTGCTTGGTGGGCATCCGCCCGAGCATCACGTTTTCGGCGATGCTCATGGTGGGAACGAGGTTCAGTTCCTGGTGGATCGTGGCGATGCCGAGTTCCTCGGCCGCGCGGGTGGT
>JBBQDC010000115.1:0-8649 GCA_038319305.1 Actinomycetales bacterium
GCGCCGGTATACCTCGCTAGCCTTGGATCATGTCGACGATCAAACATCCGGTCGGCTCCCAGTCCAGCAAGGTGTACTGGCGCCGTCGTCTCGTGGTGGGCCTGGGCCTGCTCCTCGTGCTTGCCCTCCTCCTCTGGATCATCCTGAACATCGGGCGCCCGGCCGCCGGCACTGATGAGCCGGGCAGCACGCCAACGCCGCCGGCTGCGGCCGCATCGACGGGGGCGAAGGCCTCCGCCTCCGAACCGGCGGCCGAACCGACCGCGTGCGAGTCGGCATCCGTGCAGGTCGAAGCGACCACCGACGCCGTCACCTACGAGCCGGGGGCGCAGCCGATGCTCTCCCTCAGCGTCACCAATATCGGCGACGTCCCATGCGTGCTGAACGCGGGCACGGCTACGCAGGTTTTCACGGTGTCGAGCGGCACGGATGTCTACTGGACGTCGACCGACTGCCAGCAGGAGCCGGGCGACACCGATGTCACCCTGCAGCCAGGCAAACCCGTGAGCTCAGGGGCAGCGATCGCCTGGGACCGCACCCGCTCGAGCCCGGAGACCTGCGGCGAAGCCACCCGCGACGCCGCACCGGCCGGGGGAGCGGCCTACAACCTGAGCGTGACCGTCGACGGCATCGAGTCGGCCAACCCGAAGCAGTTCTTCCTCTCCTGAGGCAGCCGGAGTTCGCTTCCGGCGTGCCTTCCACGGTCGAGTGTGTCGAGACCGCGCCTGGTCAACTGGTTGAATGGAAGCCGTGACTGACGCAACTCCATCGACCAATTCCCCTGCCCTCGCCGCAGCCCTGGCCGCACAGGACGTGGTCGCCGTGGCCTATGCCCTGCGCAATGACGTGATGATCATTCCGCAACTGGTCGTCAACGGCCAGGCGGAGCAGGTGCGGGTCTTCGGCCGTGAGGGCACCGACCGACGCACGCTGCTGCTCTTCTCCTCCGCCGAGAACTACGCCCGCATGGTGCCCGACGAGGTCGATCCGCAGGTGATGGTGGGCGACGCGCAGTGGCTCCGCGAGTTTCTCACCGTTCACCAGCAGGTGCTCGAGATGGTGTTCTTCGACATCGCCGGCCCGCATGTGATGCAGGCCGCACCGGAGGACCTGATGCGCGCCCTCGGCCCGTTGCCCGGCGGGGCAGAGCCCGGGCCCGACGAGGCAGAGCCCGGGCCCGACGAGGCAGAGCCCGGCGAGTAGCGCCGGATTGCCCCCCTCAGGCTGGGGGTCTCCAGCGGCCTGGCAGAGCGGTTGGCCCGCGCTAGGCTGGCGCTAGACAGTGTTCGGCCTGCTTCTGAAGCGGAATCCGACGGACTTTTCACGGGCAGCATTCGACCTGTCAGGGAGCAGGTCGCAGTGGTGGGGACCGAACAGGATCCGACCGACACCCGCCTCGCGCGCGTCGAGCGTCAGTACTGGATTGACCGCAATGTCGCCCTTCAGGACGCCGAGGCCTGGCTTGCCGAACTTGGCGAGGGCGAGCAGGGTGCGACAGCACGTCGGCTGAAGGTTGTCATTGCTGCCGTGCTCATCCGTCGCGGAGATCCGAGCCAAAGCGCTGTGGACGTGCAGGAGATTCTGGGCTGGGCTGAGCAGCATGGCGAGCTCGCCCTGCAGTCACGCTGTCACGACGTGCTGGGTTCGGTGTTCGAGATGGTGGGCGACCGTGTCCTGGCTCTGGAGCACGCCGTCGCCGCGAACGATCTGCTCGAGGAGTCGGAGGTGCCGCTCATGCGCGCCGCCGCCCGCAAGTGCCTGGCCGACGCTCTCGGCTCGGCCGGGTCTCTTGACGAGGCGCGTCGCCGGTATGACGACGCGCTCCGCCTCGTCATCGACGATCCCGAGACCATCATTCGCTACAACATTCTCAACAATCTGGCCTACACCGAGTACCTGGCCCACAACCAGGCCGAAGCCCTCGCGGCCGTGGAACAGCTGATCGGCCTGTCCGAGGTGGGCGACCGACAGATCGGCATGTACGCCCTCGACACGGTCGCTCGCGTCTACCTCACGGCGGGGCGGCTGGACGAGGCGGAACAGAAGCTGCTGCCGGCTATGGACCCGGCCGTCGGCAACCTGCATCCCGACGGCACAACGGCGGCACTCGTCACCCTGTCCGAGATCTATCGCACGCAGGGCAAGCTGCACCAGGCACAAATCGTGATCGACCGGTGTCGGGAGCTGTCCCAGCGGTTCGGGCTCATCCGTTGGTCGACGGAAGCGGCGAGGGAACAGGCCGAGATCCACGCCGCCAATGGTGACTTTCGTGCCGCGTTCGAGGCGTACCGTCACTTCCACGAACAGTCTGAGGCGCTCGGCGCGAGTGAGAACGAGTCCCGCGGACGTATTCTCGAGGCTGTCTTCCAGACCGCGGAGGCCCGCCGGGAGAGCGAGCGCTACCGCGAGCTGGCCGAGCGCGATCCGCTGACCGGGCTGCACAACCGCCGGTTCGTCGACGAGCACCTCAGCGTGGCGCTGATGCGTCTGCGCGAGGGCGGGCCGTCCGTGGCCATCGCCATGGTCGACCTCGATCACTTCAAGCGCATCAACGACACCCTGTCGCATCAGGTCGGCGACACTGTGCTCCGCGAGGTAGGCAGCATCCTGATCGCCGCTGCGGAATCCACGGCCGACGGTATCGCGGCACGCCTGGGCGGGGAGGAATTCCTGCTGATCATGCCGGGGATCGACGCCGCCGAGGCGCGCCTTCGCTTCGACGCGGTCTGCCGGTCGATCTCGGATCACGACTGGTCGCCGATCACCGGAGCGCTGCCGGTGACGGCGAGCCTCGGGGTTGCCCTGGCCCCCGTCGACGGCCAGCAGAGTTCAGACCTGTTGCGCGCGGCCGATGTGCGTCTGTACGTGGCGAAACGCGACGGTCGCAACCGGGTCGTGCATGCGGCCATCATCGCCACGTCCAACCTGGACTCGGAGCTGCTCACGACCCGCTGACCGCACTTTAGAACGCCCGGTCGAGTTCGGAATCCCGCGCGGACTGACCGGTCGCGATCGCGGCGGCCACCGCGGTACCGATCGACCCGGCCTGGGCATCGATACGGATCGTGAAACCGAGCCGGGCAGCCTCGGCCGCGCGCAGCTTGGCCGCCGACACCGGCCGCACCTCGCCGGCGAGGCTGATCTCACCGAAGGCCACGGCACCCTGGGCAATGGGCTGGTCTTTGAATGCCGACGCGATGGCGAGGGCGATGGCAAGGTCGGCGGCCGGCTCCGTGAGACGAATGCCGCCTACGGTCGACACATAGACATCCATGCTGCCCAGTCCCGACAGGCTAGCCCGGCGCTCCAGCACCGCCAGGAGCATTGCCACCCGGGAGGAGTCCACCCCGTTGGTGACACGGCGGGGGTTGGGTGCCTGGGTCTTGATCACGAGAGCCTGCACTTCGACCGGCATTGCCCGGCGGCCCTCGAGCGCCACCGTGACGCAGGTACCGGACACGGGGGTGGAGCCGCGGCTGAGGAACAGCGCACTCGGGTCGGGCACCTCGGCAATGCCGTCGCCGGTCATCTCGAAGCAGCCCACCTCGTCGGTCGACCCGAACCGGTTCTTGAGCGCGCGCACGAAGCGCAGCGCCGTCTGCCGGTCGCCCTCGAACTGGCACACCACATCGACGAGGTGTTCGAGCAGACGAGGTCCGGCTATGGAGCCGTCTTTGGTGACGTGTCCCACGAGCAGGATGGGCAGGTTGCGGTCTTTGGCCACCCGGATCAGCGTGGAGGCCACCTCTCGCACCTGGCTGGGCATGCCCGCGAGGCCGTCGGAGAGTGAGCTGGCCACCGTCTGCACCGAGTCGACGATGACGAGGTTGGGTTGAACGGCGTCGATCTGGCCGAGGATGGTGGCCAGGTCGGTTTCGGCGGCGATGTAGAGTTCGGGCTGCAGCGCCCCAGTGCGCTCGGCACGCAAGCGCACCTGGCTGACCGACTCCTCGGCGCTGACATAGAGCACGCGGGACTTGGCGGCTGCCGCCTTGGAAGCTACCTCGAGCAGCAGCGTCGACTTGCCGACGCCGGGTTCGCCGCTGAGCAGGATGACCGAGCCCGGCACAATGCCGCCGCCCAGTACCCGGTCGAACTCGGCGATGCCGGTGGGCCAGTGCGAGACCGCGGTGGTGTCGACGTGGGTGATCGGCCGGGCGATTCCTGCCCCGCTAACGCTGGCCGGTTTGAGCGCGCGGGCCAGGCTCGCCTTCTCGGTGGTGTCGACGACGGTGCCCCACTGTTGGCACTCGCCGCAGCGGCCTGCCCACTTCAGGGTGGTCCAGCCGCACTCGGTGCAGCGGAAGGAGGAAACGGGTCTGGCCATTCTGCGAGCCTAGCTCGGGCCGCTGACACCATTCGTGTTCGAGGTGCCGGCGGCCAGCACCGGCGCGGGGGAGGGCAGGCCGGCCGGCCTGGCCGAGGAATCAGGCCCGACCGGGTCGGCAGGCCGGATGCCCTGCTCAAGATGAGCGCTCAGCGCCGGCAGGAACGCATCGGCCCAGGCCCGGTAGCCGCGGTTATTGGGGTGGAACAGGTCGCCCGCGACATGCGTGGCGACGCTCCGCAGCCCGAGACGCTTTGTGGCGGCGTGCAGCGGCACCACGGTGAGCCGGTGCTCCGCGGCCACCTGGCGGATGATGCGGTTGGCGACAGCGACCATCCGTTCGTTGCGGGGCAGGTGGAAGCAGGGCAGGTCGGCGACGAGCGCGTGCGGAGGCAGGGCCGCGTAGATCTGCCGGATGCCGGCCTCGAACACGGCGGCGTCCCAGAGGGCGATGTCGTTGGCGCCGATTGCGACCGTGACGATGTCGGGGGTGAGCTTCACGAACTTGGGCAGCTGGTCGCGCGCAGCCAGTTCGACGGTTGCTCCCGAGACGCTCAGGTTGACCACGCGCACGGTGCGGCCGGTGGCCAGACGGATGTGGTCGGTCAGGATTCCGACATAGCCGCGGGGCGGGGAACTCGCCCCGATGCCCTGCGCGGCGCTGTCTCCGATGACGGCATAGAGCAGCTCGCCCTTGTCCTTCGCGCGGGTGCGCCACCAAAGCGAGTGCACCGGCAGGGTCTCATTGAGGATGACGGAGCTCTCGGCGACGCGACGCTGGAAGGCCCGGTGGTTGGCCACGACGGCGGCACCGATCCCGGCCGCCGTGGCGAGAGCGCCGGTCGTCAGAGCCAGGGTGCGGATGCGGTGGTTCGTCGTTATCACTCGGTGAGAATACCGCTCCGCACTGGGTTCGCGCCGGTCAGGGGCGGTTCGCGGCCGTACACGAACGGATGTCCGCATCGCGATTCGCGCAAGGCCCCCGCTTGCAACTAAACTCTTCCTCGGTACCGTGTCCGAGCGGCCGAAGGTGCAACTCTCGAAAAGTTGTGTGGGGGAGACTCCACCGTGGGTTCAAATCCCACCGGTACCGCCACAGAAAGCCCCCTGCATTCCCTTGATTCATTGGGAAGTAGGGGGTTTTTTCATTCCGCGATTGACCCAGCGGTTACGCAGCGGTAACGGAACATCTGTGAGCGGGTGTGAGCAAGCGCGCGTTGAGGCATTCGGTGGGTGGTGACCCCGCGACTGTCGGGTAGCCCGCACCTTCCTGGCGACGAGCTCCATGGTGCCCTGTGGCGGCTCGAGAGAAGCCGAGTCAACGTCCTCGCATCGGTCACGGCGAGGGCGTGCGCAGCCGGTGAGCGCATGGAGGCACGCGGCCTCGACACGCCAAACGTGACTGGGAAGGTGCTGTGTGGCCGATGTCTCCCAAATACACACTCATACACATTCACTCTTCGCTGGAATGTGTGCGTGTCCGAAAGCGGTACGACCCATACGAGACAAGGGGAGTGGGCATCTTCGGCTTCAAGCCTCGTACACATTCTCGCGAAGACAACTCAAGTTCAGGAACCCCCGGGCGCGCACGAAATCAAGGAAGTTGGGAGGAGTGTGCACATCTGTACACATACATACGGTGGGGGCGAGCAGAGGCGCACAGGTTGGAGATCCGGCGGTACAAACGGCACACGCGGTCCATTCACCCGAGATCCGCGTAAATCCGAGGAAGTCCAGGGAAATCCGCACGGTTTGTGCCTTATTGGCTTCAGAAGACGCTTGAGAAATACGGTACATCTCTGTCGGCCTGAAGGCCGCCTCACGACTCCCGCGGAGCTCAGTTACATTCTGGCGGTGCCCATTGCTGCTGCTGCCCTCATCAGCGTTCTGATCCTTGCCCGGCCGATCCGCCCTAAGCCAGTGACGATTGAACGTGCCTCACGCAGGTCCGACTAGGCGTGACCGCGCAGCCACCCCGGTCGCGTCTGCGGGGCCTCTATCCGAGAGTTACCTGAACACGTGAGCCAGTTCGGCATCACGTGTATCACGGAGGTGTCAGATTCACAGCCCGCTTGAAGGATTCGAAGGATCTCGGGAAGCCGCTAACTCGAAACAACGAGCCCCTTATCCCGATTTGTTTATTGCACTAAATCGGAAAAGCTTGGCTCCCGATATCCCGTAACTACCACGACGTCACGAATGGTCGTTAGTTACTGACTACGTTTCTGGCCACTAACGGCTATAGTGGAGGTCATAATCGTCATTAGTTCCGGAGGTGCTCCATGGCAATAGACCTGCCCAATGCGATTCTCAGATCCGCCCACGAGATCGGCCTGGACTTCGCCGGCTGGCGGAAGATCCTCGGGCTCACCGCCGCCCAGGTCGCAGACCGAGCCGACATCAGCCGGGACACGCTTCGCAAGCTCGAGCACGGCGATCCGGGCGTGAGCTTCCACGTCGTGCTTCGCGTAGCCCGCGCCCTAGGGATCCTCGAGACGCTCACCAAGGCGCTGGAGCCACTTGACACCGATCTCGGCCGAGCCCGAGCTGGCCAGCTCGAGCGGAAGCGCATTCGATGACCCTCTACGACGCACTCGAGGTGCGCGTAGAACTTGCCGGAGAAACAGTGCTCGCTGGCCGAGCGCAATTCCACCGTAGCCGCGGCAACCTCACCTCGACGACGTTCCAGTATGACCAGAGCTTCCTTGCTCACACCTCGGCATACCCGCTCGACCCGGCGTTGCAGCTCGTCTCCGGCACCCAACAGACACAGGGCCTGCCCGGAGCCTTCTCCGACTCAGCGCCGGACCGCTGGGGGCGCAACCTCATCAAGAAACGCGAGCGACTCCTCGCGCGCGCAGAGTCACGCCGTCCACGCGACTTCGATGACGCGGACTTCCTAGCCGGGGTCAGCGACGTCACCCGGCAAGGCGCTCTCCGATACCGGGCTGAACCAGGCTCTGCGTTCCTCGATCCGGACCACGACGTACCGCGGCTACTCAGCCTTCCCGAACTTCTCAATGCCGCCGACACAGCTTCAAGAGACACAGGCGACGACGGATACGAGGCCCTCAAGCTGCTCCTGGCAGCGGGAACGGGCTCCCTCGGCGGCGCTCGACCGAAAGCTGCCGTTCTCGACAACGACGGCCGCCAGCTCATCGCGAAGTTCCCACACCCGGAAGACGAATGGGACGTCATGGCTTGGGAGGCGACCGCGCTGGACCTCGCAGCTGCGGCCGGAGTACCCGTGCCCCCTCGCCGGCTTGCACGCGTCGATGGGCGACACGTGCTCCTGCTCAACCGGTTCGATCGCACAGATAACGGCGGCCGCATCGGCTACTCCAGCGTGATGACCATGCTCGTGCACCGTGATGGCGAGAGCGCCGACTACGTCGACATCGCAGACATCCTCGCCGAGGTCAGTGCCCAGGCGAAAGAGGACGCACGCCAGCTGTTCCGGCGCGTTGCCGTCAGCGTCGGGTTGAACAACACCGACGACCACCTTCGCAACCACGGCTTCCTCCGCGTCCGTGGAGGATGGACGCTCAGCCCGGCGTTCGACGTGAACCCGAATCCGGATCCGGAGCTGCGGCAGACCACGATCGCTGGTGCCGACTCACCAGCCGACGAAGCCGAGGGGCTCATGGAGCTCGCCCGATCCTGTCGACTCTCCGCCGCCGAAGCACGCGCAGTACTTGCTGACGTCGCCGACGAGATAGGCCGGTGGCGAGAAGTCGCCGTCGGCAATGGAGTGCCGCAGTCGCAGCTCGCCAGGTTCGAGGAGTCTTTCGCGGCCGGTCTCAGCACTTTGAGAACAGCCTGAATGATCAGTCTCTAATCACGGAGTTCTCCCGCCCGTGAACAGATACGCAATCATGGGTACGCTCGATGAGGCGCGTTTGCGGAATTGGTTTACGCGCCGCTCGGCGGGCAATGTCCCGTCGCGCTCAGCTCGAACGTGAAGG
The DNA here is from genome assembly GCA_038319305.1 of Actinomycetales bacterium. Taxonomy (GTDB): domain Bacteria; phylum Actinomycetota; class Actinomycetes; order Actinomycetales; family Microbacteriaceae; genus Cryobacterium. The sequence goes on from JBBQDC010000115.1 coordinate 8,293, forward strand.
AAACACCGTGTCTGATCACGCAAGAATCAAGGGCCACACCGTGACCCGCACCGTGCACATCGAGGCCTCGCGCGCGAACGTCTGGAAGGCACTGACCGACCCCGAGGTGATGGTCCAGTGGTTCGGAGACGGTGTGGTGTTCGCCGCGCTCGAGCCCGGTGCTACTGGCAGCATCGACTGGGATGATTACGGCAGCTTCCCGATCGAAATCACCGAAGTGGTGCCCGACGGCTCGTTCGGCTTCCGTTGGTCGGGAATCCCCGCCGAAGAGCTCGACGAGTACTCGACGCACGTGCGCTTTACCATCGCCGATGCTGGTACCGGGACGGATGTCACGGTGATCGAATCGGGCTTCGA
>JBBQDC010000116.1:0-8546 GCA_038319305.1 Actinomycetales bacterium
GCGACAGGCTCGCCATCACCTCCGACCTCGACCACCTCAAAGAATGGGCCACAGACCACGGCCTCACCAACGAAGACAACCTCGTGCCACTCTGCGCACCCGACCACCGGCTGAAAACACTGACGAAGATCCGCTACACACGCGAACCCGACGACACCCTCATCGTCACCACACCCACCGGAACCACCGCCCGCACAGCCCCGAAGAAACCACTCCCCGACAACCCGCCATTTTGACCAGCACTCCCTCCCGGCCCAGCCCTGCTTCTCGGTTCATCGCTCCTTAGACTGATACGCGCGGCTGTCGCGCAGGGTGAGTTGGAGCCGCGGGAATCAAATTCTGATGTGCGCCCCCCCTCACGTTGTCTGGTCGCGAGATGAGCGGCGGCGGCCGAGACCACTGCACCATCCTCGGCGATCGTTTTGTGGTGACGGCAACCTTCGGTGATGGAGGGCCCGACTCGTGGCCCAACGCCGAGACGCGCCGAAGAGGATACTGGAATGTGCCCTCGCCTCGAACTGACCTGAGCGAGGTCCACCCGCACCTTGCGCCGGAGCTCCCGGCAACCGAAAGGCACCACCGACCATGTCCCACCGCACCACCCCCTTACCTTCCGCTGTCGGTTTGAGCGCACAGATCCACTTCGTCCGGCACGCGGAAACCCTTTTCAACGTCAGCAGGCAGCTGCAGGGCTGGTGTGACTCGCCGCTCACCGAACGCGGAGAACGCCAGGCCGCAGCCCTCGGTGAGTGGGTGCGCGGCGTGCCGCTGGCCACCGCGTTCGTGAGCGATCTGACCCGCACACGCACGACGATGGAAGCGGCGCTCATCGGGCATCCGCATCTGCAGCCGATGCCCCTGAGGGAACTGCGTGAATGGCACTTCGGCAGTTGGGAGGGGCAGCCCAACGCCGACCTCTGGACGCCGGTCTTCGCGGCGCTCGGCAGCCGGTACGCTCCGGGACCGGCCGACTGGCCGGGAGTGACGGCCGACGGCTTCGACAGCGTCATTGACAGCATCCACCGTTTCGACCCGATCGGTCGCGCCGAGACCGGGGCCGACGTGAGTGCACGCGTGACGGCTGCGCTCGAAATCGTGGTCGCCGCCGCAGAGCGAGCCACGCAAGAGAAATCCGGGGATGTGCTCGTGGTAACGCACGGCAGCGTTCTCGGAAGCCTTCTCCGCAGTCTGGTTCCCGAGCACAGGCTTGGCGCGAGTGTGCCGAATTGCGGCGTGATCAGCGTGACCCTGGAGAACGGGAAGTGGGTCGCTGCCAGCGTCGACGCCTCGTGTGGCCAGGTTCGCTGAAGTCTCAACTCCGGCCGTTGCACGGCCTCGAGTTTCAGCCTGAATCGCGGCGCGCGGTACGGCGCGGGGCCAGTCGTCAGACACTACAGGTAGTATGAAAGTCGTACCCAACCACTAGATATAGTTATTTTGCCCGGCTGACAGTCCCGATCGATTGTTGCCGGCACCACGATCGAGGAGACCGCAGCGCGTGTTAACGATGGACAATCCCGGCGTAGAAAATTCAGCAGCGGGGACCGCGCTTGACACCCTCATGGTGTCCAAACGCGACGGGCGGCGGCTTCCCTTTGATGACGCTCTTATTTACGCTGCCCTGGCCAAGAGTTTCACGGAGGTCAACGGCGAGCTAACCCCCCTAACACACCGCAGCATCCGCGACCTGGTCGCCCGCGTCGACCGCGAGATCGCAGCGCGTTTCGCGGTCGACGTCAAGATTTACGAGATTCAGAACATCGTTGAACACACCATGCTGGACAGCAAGGAGTACGAAGCGGCCGAGGCGTACATCAACTACCGGATCCAGCGGGACTTCGCACGCAGCAAGTCGACTGATATTAACCACTCGATCATCAAGCTGATCGGCAAAGACGAATCGATCGTTAACGAAAACGCGAACAAGGACGCCGACGTCTTCAACACCCAGCGCGACCTGACCGCCGGCGCAGTGGGCAAGGCGATCGGGCTGAAGATGCTGCCCCCGCACGTTGCCAACGCCCACCAGAAGGGCGACCTGCACTACCACGACCTTGATTATCATCCCTATGCGCCGATGACCAACTGCTGCCTCATCGACTTCAAGACGATGCTGAGCCGCGGATTCCGGATCGGCAACGCCGACGTGGACCCTCCCCGGTCGATCCAGACGGCCACCGCCCAGATCTCGCAGATCATCGCGAACGTGTCATCCAGCCAGTACGGCGGATGCTCGGGGAACCGCATCGACGAGGTCCTTGCCCCCTATGCCGAGAAGAATCTCGAAAAACACCTCGTCGATGCGAAGAGGTGGATCGCCGATGCGTCACAGCACCGGCAGTACGCCGAGGAAAAGACGCTCAAAGACATCTACGACGCGATGCAGAGCCTTGAGTACGAGATCAACACCCTGTTCACGTCGAACGGTCAGACCCCCTTTACCTCTCTGGGCTTCGGCCTTGGTACCAGCTGGTTCGAGCGTGAGATCCAGAAGGCCATCCTGCAGATCCGGATTGAGGGGCTGGGCAGTGAGAAGCGCACCGCGATCTTCCCGAAGCTGATTTTCACGGTGAAGCGCGGCCTCAACTTCGCACCGGCCGACCCGAACTACGACATCAAGCAGCTCGCGCTGGAGTGCTCCACCAAGCGCATGTACCCGGACATCCTGAACTACGACAAGATCGTCGAGCTCACTGGCAGCTTCAAGGTGCCGATGGGCTGCCGGTCTTTTCTGCAGGGCTGGACCGACGAGGACGGCAACGATGTCTCCGAGGGCCGGATGAACCTGGGGGTCGTTACGCTCAACCTGCCGCGGATCGCGCTGGAGGCCAGGGGTAGCAAGGAGAAGTTCTGGGGCATCCTTGCCGAGCGTGTGAGCACGGCGCGCGATGCGTTGCTCTTCCGGATCGAGCGCTGCAAGGAGGCAACCCCGACAAACGCCCCCATTCTCTACGTCTACGGCGCCTTCGGCCAGCATCTGGACGCCAGCCAGCCCGTCGACGTGCTGTTCAAGAACAAGCGTGCCACCGTGTCCCTCGGCTACATCGGACTCTACGAGGTGGCTGCGGCCTTCTACGGCGGGGCGTGGGAATCCAACGCTGAAGCGAAGGACTTCACCGTGGAGATCCTGCGCACGCTCCACCAGCGCACCACGGAGTGGAGCGCGGAGTACGGCTATCAGTTCAGCGTGTACTCGACCCCGAGCGAAAGCCTGACCGACCGGTTGTGCCGGCTCGACACCGCCAAGTTCGGCTCCGTCCCCGACATCACCGATAAGGACTATTACACCAATAGTTTCCACTACGACGTGCGCAAGAGCCCGACGCCGTTTGAGAAGCTGGACTTCGAGAAGGACTACCCGGTGTACTCCTCCGGCGGGTTCATTCACTACTGCGAATACCCGGTCCTCCAGCAGAACCCCAAGGCGCTTGAGGCCGTATGGGACTACTCCTACGATCGCATCGGTTACCTCGGGACCAACGCGCCGATCGACCGGTGTTACGCCTGCGGCTTCTCGGGCGATTTCGACGCGACCGAGCGCGGATTCGAGTGCCCGGAGTGCGGTAACGCCGACCCGATGACGTGCGACGTCGTCAAGCGCACCTGCGGTTACCTTGGTAACCCGCAGGCGCGCCCGATGGTGCACGGTCGGCACAGGGAGATCACCTCCCGCGTCAAGCACATGGCCGGTGCGTAACCCTCAGCCCGGCGAGTGGTTGTCGGAGAAGCTGAGCCAGCGGTACGTCGGCGACTACAAGCCGTTCGGCTTCGTTGACGGCGAGGGGGTGCGGTGCAGTCTTTACCTGTCGGGTTGCCTCTTTGCCTGTGAGGGCTGCTTCAACGAGGCAACCTGGAGCTTCCGCTACGGCCGGCCGTATACAGAGGAGCTCGAGGACCAGATCCTGGCCGACCTCAGGCAGGAGTACGTGCAGGGGCTGACCCTCCTCGGCGGCGAGCCGTTTCTCAACACCGAGGTGTGCCTCGCGCTGATAAACCGGGTTCACCTCGAGCTGGGGGCGTCGAAGGACATCTGGTCCTGGACCGGCTACACCTTCGAGGAACTGCTCCTGGACAGTCCGGACAAGCTCGCCATGCTCCGCGAGATTGACGTGCTCGTCGATGGCAGGTTCGAGCTGGCAAAGCGTGACCTGAAACTCCAGTTCAGGGGCAGCAGCAACCAACGGATCATCGACGTTTCGGCGTCGCTGGCCTCGGGGCAGGTGATTCTGTGGGCCGGGGTGACGGACGCGACCCGGACCTACGAGCAGATTGAGAAGCGCGACCTGATCTGACAACCGGTGGTGGCGTGCCATTTGGCCGACCTGTTCCGAAGGCACCCTGAGGCTGTGGTAAGTTAGTTCTTGCAACGCGGGGTGGAGCAGTTCGGTAGCTCGCTGGGCTCATAACCCAGAGGTCGTAGGTTCAAATCCTGCCCCCGCAACCACCAGCCCCCGGAACCACACGGTTCCGGGGGTTTTTTTGCTTTTATCGTCCAGTAAGTTCGATATGCACCAGGTCACCGGCGAACCCTCGCTGTTTCAGGCCGCCGCACGACAGTCGGGAACAGTTCAGATATGAAGTTCAAGATCAGCCTGCTGGCCATCCTCGGTATCGCGTCGCTGGCACTCGCCGGCTGCACGTCCACCCCATCGGGTAGCGATGCCGGAACAGCGGCGGCGGAGAAAGTCACGATCGCCGTGGTGACCCACGGCACCGCAGGCGACGCCTTCTGGGACGTCGTCAAGAGCGGCGCCGAACAGGCAGGCACCGACCTCGGAGCCACGGTCACCTATCAGGGAGACGGAGACCCAGTCAAGCAAAGCCAGCTGATCGAGGCAGCCATCGCTGCCCAGCCCGACGGCCTGATCGTGTCGATGGCCAACCCGGACGGGGTGAAGAGCGCCGTCCAGAAGGCCGTTGCCGCGGGCATCCCGGTGATCACCATCAACTCGGGCCTGGAGAAGTCCCTGGAATTCGGCGCCCAGACCCATGTGGGCCAGAGTGAGTTCATCGCCGGCCAGGGCGCCGGCGAAAAGCTGAAAGAGGCGGGCGTGTCCAACGTCATCTGCATCATCCACGAGGCCGGAAACTCCGGACTCGAAGAACGGTGCAAGGGCGCCGCGGACACGGTCGGAGCAACCGTCAGAACTGTGCAGGTCGACGTCGCCAATCTTGCGGATGCCCAGAACACCATCAAGAGCAAACTTCTGGCCGACCCGTCCATCGACGGTGTGCTCACGCTGCAGACCGGGGTGGCCGTCGCCGCGAGCCAGGCGATCGATGAAGCGAAGAGCACGGCGACGCTCGCCACGTTCGATGTGTCGGCCGACGTCACCCGGCTCATCCTCGACGGCAAGATGCTGTTCGCGGTCGACCAGCAGCCCTATTCCCAGGGCTACCTGCCCGTGACGTTCCTCACCCTGCAGAAGCGCAACGGCGACGTCGTCGGCGGAGGCCGGCCGGTCTACTCGGGTCCGGGTTTTGTAACGAAGGAGAACGCAGCCCAGGTTGAGACGTTCGCGGAGAACGGCACGAGATGACCATCGCTGGCGTCGCGGGTACGGATGAGCGGCTGAAGCGGACACATCCGCTGCTCACCCTGCTGCGCAGACCTGAGGTCGGTGCCTTTGTGGCGGCCCTGGCCATCTTTCTCTTCTTCTCGCTCACCACGCAGGCCTTCCTGAGCCCGGCCGGCATCTCCACCTGGCTCTACTCCGCCTCATTGTTCGGGATCATGGCGGTGGCCGTTGCGCTGCTGATGATCGGCGGGGAATTCGACCTGTCGGCCGGCGCGATGACGGGTACCACGGGGCTCATCGTCGGCGTGGTCACCACCCAATGGGATGTCAACATCTGGATTGCCCTCGTGCTCGCCCTGGCGGTCGCCCTCCTTCTTGGTGCCGGAAACGCCTGGGTCGTGATGAAGACCGGCCTGCCGAGTTTCATCGTGACCCTCGCGACCTTCTTCATCCTGCAGGGCTGCAACCTGGCCCTGACGAAGCTCATCACGGGCAGTGTCGCGATTCAGGGCATGGGCACAGTGCCCGGGTTCGACCAGGTCAAGGTCTTCTTCGGTTCCGCGTTCCCTTTCCTGGGCATGGAGATCAAGATTTCGATCGTCTGGTGGATCGCCCTGACCGTGCTGGCCACCTGGGTGCTGATTCGCACCCGGCCGGGAAACTGGATCTTCGCCGTTGGCGGCCAGGTCACGAGTTCCCGGCAGGTCGGTGTCCCCGTATTCAAGGTCAAGCTCGGGCTGTTCATGACCACGGCCGGCGCCGGCTGGCTCGTCGGCATGCTGGCGCTCTTCGATGTGTCGACCGTGCAGGCCACGACGGGGGTCGGCCAGGAATTCATCTACATCATCTGCGCGGTCGTGGGTGGATGCCTACTCACCGGCGGCTACGGATCGGCGATCGGCGCGGCCCTCGGCGCCCTGATCTACGGGATGACCCTGCAGGGCATCGTCTTCGCCCAGTGGGACAACAACTGGCTGAAGGCCTTCCTCGGCGGGATGCTGCTGCTCGCCGTGCTGGTCAACCTGCTCGTTCGCCGCCAGGCAGGGGTGCGCGCATGACGCCGGCCGCGCGGCGCCCGGCGCCGATCCGTCCGGAGCCCATTCTCGAGGTGCGGAACATTGGCAAGGCCTACGGGGCGGTGCGGGCATTGCAGGAGGTGTCGGCATCCGTCGGCGCCGGTGAAGTGCTCTGCGTGTTGGGCGACAATGGCGCGGGGAAATCGACGTTCATCAAGATCCTCTCCGGTGCCCACCAGCACTCGGAGGGTACCCTCCTCGCGTTCGGTGTGGAGCGCCGATTCGCGCATCCGCGGGAGGCGCTCGAACTCGGAATCGCGACTGTCTACCAGGACCTGGCGATGGTGCCGCTGATGCCGGTGTGGCGCAACTTCTTCCTCGGTTCCGAGCTGACCCGAGGCCGAGGCCCACTGCGGCGCCTGGACGTGGCCGGAATGCGAGCCACGACCAAAGACGAGCTCGCCCGGATGGGCATCGACCTGCGCGACGTAGACCAGCCGATCGGAACGCTCTCCGGTGGGGAACGGCAATCCGTCGCCATCGCACGGGCCGTGCATTTCGGGGCGAAGGTCGTCATTCTCGACGAGCCCACGTCTGCCCTGGGGGTCAAGCAGGCCGGGGTCGTGCTCTCGTACATCGCCAGGGCCCGGGATCGGGGGCTCGGCGTCGTCTTCATCACGCACAATCCACACCACGCCTACCCTGTCGGCGACCGCTTCCTCCTGCTGCAACGCGGCGAGAGCATGGGCGATTTCGCCAAAAGTGAGATCACGATCGAACAGATGACGGCGCTGATGGCCGGTGGGGCCGAACTGGAGGCGCTGGCTCACGAACTTGAGCGTCCGTAGGCCTCTGAAAATTTCCAAGGTTGTCCCACGATAGGAGCCCCATGGGCGCACTCCGCGATCACACCGAAGATTCCGTGCAGCACGTGGCCCTGGCGCTGGCCCGCGCCAGGCAGGGCACCGAATTCTTCCATGCCACCCTGGGGCAGATCACGGACGCCGAGCTCGACGGCGACTCGCTGCTACCGGGCTGGGAGCTTCGTCAGGTGGTGGCGCATGTCATATCCAACGCCCGCGCGCTTGGCCGCCTGGCGTACTGGGCGGACACCGGCATCGAGACGGTGATGTAACGCCTCGCTGGAAGCTCGCAATGCTGAGACGGCCGCAGGCAGCGTTCTGAGCCCCGACCTGCTTCGCGAATCCATGGCCGATACTGCCGCCGACCTCAACCACGGTGCTGGCTTCGCGGACCTCCCGGAGGAGGTACTCGAGCGGCGTCTCGGCGACATCGTCGGCGCGTGGGCAGCCCGAGGCGACACGAGCCGACTGCTCAGTGTGACGGATCCGGCACACCACAGCTACGGTTATCCGGATGCCGCCGAGCAGGTCACGGGCTCGCTCGCCGACTTGGCGGGCTGGGCCACCGGCCGCACGCGGGTAGGCGTGATTTCCGATACGGGGGAGACCCCCGTGGCGCCGTGCTGGCTCTGACCCGAACGGCGACAAGCGCAGCAGAACGGCCCCGCACCTTTCGGTGCGGGGCCGTTCTGCCACAATCAGGCGGTGAAGGCTACTTTCCTGCCTTGCGGGCCGGCTTCTTCTCTTCGACCGGCGCCACGGCTTCGATGGCCGCGCGGTCGGCGCGGACCTCGTTGAAGGAGGTGCCGTAGTACGCGGCCTCCATGATGGTGCGCATGTCGTCAAGCATCGGCATCCGCGGGTTGGCGGGTGCGCACTGGTCGCCGTAGGCACCCATGGCTAGGCTGTCGAGGCGGCTCATGAAGTCCTCCTCCGGCACACCTTGCGCCTGGAAGGACGGCTTGATGCCGGCCTGGTCGCGCAGCTTCTCCACGGCCAGGGCGTAGGACTCAACGCCCTCCGCCGGGGTCGATGCCGGGAGACCGAGGTGCTTCGCGATCTGCTGGAAGCGCTCCGGGGCGATGTAGCTCTCATACTTGGGCCAGCTGGTGAGCTTGGTCGGGATGAGGCCGTTGTAACGGATCACG
>JBBQDC010000117.1:0-8356 GCA_038319305.1 Actinomycetales bacterium
CCGCCAAGCCATCCACCGCGGCATGGCCGACAAATCCCGCATGATCCGCATCCCCGTGCACACCGCGGAAAAACTCAACAAAATCAAGCGCATCCGCCGCGACCTCACCAGCACCCTCGACCGCGAACCCACCGTTGCCGAGCTGTCCGAGGCCTCTCAGATCCAGCCCGTCGACGTGATGCGGCTGCTGCGCTACGACAACGAGCCGATCTCGCTGCACACTCCGGTTGGCGACGGTCTCGGCGACATCTCCGAGCTGATCATCGACGACGATCTGCCCCAGCCCGACGAGTACGCGACGGTGACGCTGCGCGCGGCCGACATCAGCTTCTACCTCAATGCCCTGCCACCTCGGGAACGTTCGATCTTGACGGCCCGGTTCGGCCTGGATGGCAGTGCGCCGTGCACGCTGGACCAGATCGCCGTCGTGCAGGGCGTGACCCGGGAACGGGTGCGCCAGATCGAGAAGCGCGCCCTGGCGCTGCTGCACGTGCCTCGCCTGGAAAGGTATCTGCGGGACTGACCCCGACTGTCCCGCCCCACGCCACCCCCGAACGGAGTGTAGCGACGCTCAGGCGTTCGCTGTAACCTCTCAATTAGATTTGTCAATGGGGGAAACAAACCATGGGAAAGCTCACCTACAACTCAACCATGACGGCTGATTTCGACGATCGGGTGCTCGCCCATATCCAGGTTGTCATCGGAGCGAAGTTGCGACGCGGTGAGTGCTTCTACTTCACCTGGCGGGATGACCCTCAGGGCGGCGACGGTCGCAGCACGATCTGGCTGCATCCAGCCATCCCCCTGGCCTACAAGTACTTCGGCGGACGCTCCCCCAGCCTCAACCGCGAATGGATTGAGGCCCTCATGCTGTCCGCCAATTCGTCCGGCGGCCTTCAACTCGTGCCGGAACCTCACCGACCGGCGAAAGCTCTGGTGAAGGACGAATCGTGAACCGAGTCGACATCGTCTACGGCGGCGGGCAGTACTCCCTCGGCGGCCGGTCAATTCAATCGATCCAAACCGAGATCGACTCGGCGCTGCTGGCCGGAACGCCCTATTGGCTGCGGGTGAACAGCGGCGGGGGCCGCTTCGAAGACGCCTACCTTCTGATTGCGCCGGGCATCCCCTTCGCGATCCTCAACGTCAAACCGATCACGAGCGGCACCGACATCGACCTTGAGGTAGATGGGGTTTTCAACCAAGAAGTGCTCTGATCTGACTTCCGTCACCCGGGCAGCCCCGTGGCTGGCACACTGGGAACATGCTGCCAACACTGCCAGAGTTGCTCGGATCCGCCCGCGTCGTCGCCTTGCCACTGGTGACACGGTTCCGCGGACTCGACACCCGCGAGGCCCTGCTGCTGAAGGGGCCGCACGGCTGGGCTGAGTTCTCTCCGTTCGCCGAGTACGACGACGCCGAGGCGACGGCCTGGCTGCGGGCGGCCATAGATTTCGGCTGGGAAGAGACCCCCACCCTGCTTCGGGAGCGCATCCCCGTGAACGCAACCGTGCCGGCGGTCCCCGCCGAGGAGGTTCCCGGCGTGCTTGCCCGGTTCCCCGGCTGCCGCACCGCCAAGGTGAAGGTCGCCGACCCTGGCCAGACCCTCGCCGACGACGTGGCCCGCGTGCGCATGGTTCGCCGCGTGCTCGGACCGGAGGGGCGCATCCGCGTCGACGCGAACGGCCTCTGGAACGTCGATGAGGCGGAGCACGCCATCCACGCCCTCAACGAGTTCGACCTCGAATACGTGGAGCAGCCCTGCGCCACCATCGAGGAACTCGCCGAGATCCGCCGCCGCACCGGCTACCTCGACGTCGGCGTCGCCGCCGACGAGAGCGTGCGCCGTGCGGAAGACCCGCTGCTGGTGGCCCGCACGGGCTCCGCCGACATCCTGGTGATCAAGGCGGCGCCGCTCGGCGGAATCCACGCCGCCCTGGCGCTGATCAACCAGACCGGGCTGCCCGCCGTCGTTTCCAGCGCCCTCGATACCTCGGTCGGCATCTCGATGGGCGCCCACCTGGCCGCCGCGATTCCGGAACTCAACTTCGACTGCGGGCTCGGCACAGCCTCGCTCCTCGCCGCCGATGTCACCACCGACCCGCTGCTACCGGTCGACGGCGGCATCCCGGTGCGGCGGGTGACCCCCGACCCGGAGCTGCTCGACCGCTACGCGGCCGCGGACGACCGACGCGACTGGTGGCTGGCCCGGCTGACCCGCTGCTACGCGCTACTCACCGACTGACGTCGCCGGGACTAGAGGCCGGAGTAGGCGTGCAGGCCCTTGAAGAACACATTGACGATCCCGAAATTGAACATGACGGCCGCGAAGCCGATGATCGACAGCCACGCCGACCGTGACCCGCGCCAGCCGCGGGTCGCACGGGCGTGGATGTAGCCGGCGTAGAGGGTCCAGATGATGAACGTCCAGACCTCCTTGGTGTCCCAGCCCCAGTAGCGCCCCCAGGCCTGTTCGGCCCAGATGGAGCCAGCCATGAGGGTGAAGGTCCAGAGAATGAATCCGATGATGGTGACGCGATAGGCGATGTTCTCCAGCGTTGCCGCCGACGGCAGCGTGGCCAGGAACCGCAGGCGTCCGCTCTTCGCGGAGGCGAGGAGCGACTCGCGCCGAAACTGCAGGAGCTGCACGGTGGACAGGGCGAACCCGAGGGCGAAGAAGCCCGTGCCCAGCGACGCCACGAAGACGTGGATGACCAGCCAGGCCGACTGCAGGGCCGGCGGCAGAGGCGCGACCTCGACGTAGAAGCGCAGCGCCGCGATGCCGAGCAGCACCAGCACCATGCCGGTGACGAAGGTGCCGAGGAAGCGCAGGTCGGCGCGGGTCAGCACGATCAGGAACACCGACACGATCAGCAGGGTGCCCGTCATCCCGAACTCGTACATGTTCGCCCACGGCACGCGCTCGGCGGCCACTCCGCGGAGAACGGCCGACATCAGGTGGATCAGCCACGCCAACACGGTGAGCGAGACGCCCACCCGCAGGCTGGCTGAGCGGCCGTAGGGGGTGACCGCGTCGTTAGCGATGCGCGCGCTGATCCGGGTGAGGGTACTGGTTCCGCCTGCCGCTCCGGCCGCTTCCCCGTATTCTGCGGGCGCAACATCGGACTGGCGCTCCTGCGCGTCTGCCGCCATGGCGGAGGTGACCGCCGCGGAGCGCTTCGCCAGGTCGAAGGAGAAGGCGATGAACGCGAGGGCGTAGACCGCCATGGCCGAGTAGAGGCTCAGAATGGAGAGCTCGTTGAGATTCACGGTACCAGCCTATTTCTCTTGGAATGCCGGGGTGGCCGATTGGGAGGATAACAGCAGGTCCGCGTGCCGGTCTGCGAGGTCGCTGACGGCGGATTCCAGGGCCGGGTCCTCGCCGCGGGCCAGGCCCGCATACTCGAGGCGCAGTGAGCCGTCCTGCTCCTGCACTGCTTTCACCCAGACCCGTCGGCGCGGCACGAACAGCGACGTCAGCAGGCCGAGCAGGGCCAGCACGGCGAAGGACAGCACCCACAGCTGCGTGGGGTCGTGGTGAATATCGAACGAGGCGAACCGGAGCACCGAACCGGAGAAGTCCCCGGCCTTCGCGCCCGGATTCGCGTCGTCGAAGGTGACGGTGCCGAGGCCGTTCGGCAGTTCCTGGGATTCGCCCGGCTTGAGCTCGATCGACTCCACCGTGGTCTTGCCGCCGGTCAGCTGGGCCATCTTGTCGATGTCGAGCGAGTAAACCGACGTCGGCACACCCATATCGAGCCCGAGATCACCCGAGTAGACGTTGAGGGTCAACAGCGGATATTGCAGGTCCGGATACGACGAGAAGTATGCGCCCGACTCCATGGTGGCCTGGGTCGGGTAGAAGAAGCCGATCATTCCCAGCTGCTCGGCCAGCCCGTCGGGAACCTTGATCACCCCGAGGGAGGTGAGATTGGCATCCTGCGGCAGGAACGGCACGGAGTCGGTGAAGACGACCACCCCGTTCGGGTCCGTCACGGTGATGGTGGGGGCGTAGCCGTTGCCGAGCAGGTAGACGTCGGTGCCGCCGGTGCGCGCCGGCCCGTTCACCTTCACCGCCCTGGTCTGGGCCGCTTCGCCCCGCGGGGTGATGGTCACATCCGCGGTGAAGTCGATCGGCTGGCCGTAGGCCTTGAGATTCTTCTCCTCGTAGGTGACGTCGAAGTCGTCGAGGGTGAGCGTGTACGGCTTCAGGCTGGCGTCGTTGAAGAACCGGCCGGGGTTGAACGAGTCATAGGCCAGCAGCGTGTTCACGAACGTCTGCCCCTCGACCAGCACGCGTTGGCCGCTGAACCCGAACCCGCCGCCGAAACCGACCGTGATCAGAATGCCGACCAGGGCGAAGTGGAAGACCAGGTTGCCGGTTTCGCGCAGGTAGCCGCGCTCGGCCGAGACCGAGGGCTCCCCGCGGTGCTCGAAGACGGCCGCCCGGTAGCCGTTGGTCTTCAGAAGCTTGCGGGCGGACTCGACGGCGGCCGCGGCATCCGTTTCGGTCGGAGCGGTGCGCGTCGTGAAGCCGGCCAGCCGGGACAGGCGTGCGGGGGTGCGCGGCGGCTTGGCCCGCAGCGCCAGGTAGTGGTGCTTGGTACGCGGGATGACGCACCCGATCAACGAGATGAACAGCAGCAGGTAGATGGCCGAGAACCACGCCGACGAGTAGACGTCGAAGGCCTGGATCTGGTCGAGAAGCGGCGCGAGGTCGGGGTTGTCGGTGAAGTACTGGGTGACCCCGTTCGGGTCGGAGCTGCGCTGGGGCACCAGTGATCCCGGCACGGCGGCGATCGCGAGCAGCAGCAGCAGAAACAGTGCCGTGCGCATATTCGTCAGCTGCCGCCAGAACCAACGCAGCCAGCCGACGAAGCCGAGGCGCGGCTGAACGATCCCCGCGGAGGCAGGGGCGTCGTAATGGTCAGATGGCCGTGACATAACTTCCGATCGTTCCTTGCAGGTCGAGGAGCCAGGCATTCCACACGCCGCTCACCATGAGCACGCCGATGAGAACGAGAAAGAGACCCCCGAACAGGTTGATGGCCCGAACGTGCCGTTTCAGGAAGGAAACAGTTCCGGTCGCCCAGCTTAGGCCGAGCGCGATCAGGAGGAACGGGATGCCCAGCCCGAGCGCGTAGAACAGGGCTAGCAGGCCACCCTGCCAGGGAGAACCTGTGGTCAGGCTGAGGGAGTTGATGGCGGTGAGCGTGGGGCCGGTGCACGGGGTCCAGCCCACGGCGAAGACCGCGCCGAGCACAGGGGCGCCGGCCAGTCCCATCCCCGGTTTCCAGGATGCCTTCACGCTGCGCTGAGCGAAACCGAACTGGCCAACGAATACCAGACCGAGCAGGATCACCACGACGCCCGCGATGCGGGTGATCACATCGCGGTACTGGTTCAGCCAGAAACCGGCCATCCCGAAGACCACGCCGGTGAGCACGAACACGACGGTGAAGCCGAGGATAAACAGTGTGACCCCGAGGAGCAGGCGATTGCGCCCCCGGCGGTCGCCGCGCGCGGCGGTCGAACTGCCGTCGGTGAAGCCGCCGATATAAGCCAGGTAGCCAGGCACGAGCGGGAGGATGCAGGGAGAGGCGAACGAGACCAGCCCGGCCAGCACTGCGATGGGAATGGCCAGGAAAAGCTGGCCACTGAAGACGATCTCGCCGAAGGGGTTGTCCACGCTTAGGAATCCTCGGCGATCGCGTCGCGCACGAGGGTCTCGAGGATCGAGGGCTCCGAGATTGCGCCGAGGATGCGGGCCGCAACCCGGCCGGACCGGTCGAGCACCAGCGTGGTGGGAACCGCATTGGGCGGGATGCTGCCGCTGAACGCGAGCTGCATACGCCCGTTTTCGACATCCATCACCGAGGGGTAGGTGATACCGAAGCTCTCGTTGAACGCGGTCGCATTCGCGGCCTGGTCTCGCACGTTGACGCCGACCCAGTGGGCGTCGGTACCGGCGAATTCCTCGTTGAGCCGCTGCAGGTCAGGGGCTTCCGCCCGGCAGGGCGCGCAACTGGCGTACCAGAAATTGACCACGACGACCTGACCGGCATAGTCCTCGCTGGAGAGCGGGGCGCCGTTCTCGTCGACGCCGCTCCAGGAGACGGGATCGCCGCGCTCGGCGGCCGGGATTTCGGTCCAGCTGCCGTCGCCGGCGATGAAGCCCTTGCTGCTGCCCTCGCGATACTGCTCGGCAAGAGGGTCGGTGGAGCAGCCGGTCAGCAGCAGGGCCACGGCGACCAGGCCGACGAGGGCGGCGCGGGTACGGAGGTTCATACGGCCCCCACATCCGAGGCGCCGGCCTGCAGGGACAGCGCCGGGTTGGAGTAGCCGGTCTCGACCAAGCGGTCGCCGGGCCAGGTCAGGGTAGTGATGCTCGACAGGTCGCAGCGACGTTTGCGCGGATCGTGGGCCAGCCGCTGCCGGGCCAGGGCGCGGTGCACCATCCAGATCGGAAGCTGATGGCTCACGAGCACGACGTCGCCCTCGCCGACCGAGTTGCGGGCATCGTCGATCGCGGAGAGCATGCGCTTCGCGATCGAGTCAAACGGTTCTCCCCAGCTGGGGCGCAGCGGGTTGACCAGCGCAGGCCAGCTGCGAGGATCGCGGAGAGCCCCATCCGAGCCCCGCATCCGTTTGCCCTCGAAAAAATTGGTCGGCTCGATGATGCGGTCGTCGATGTCGATCGGAAGGTTGAAGGCCGCCGCGATCGGAGCAGCTGATTCGCGCGCACGCTGCAGCGGGGAGGAGATGATGCGCGCCACGGGGCGCCCGCGCTCGACCAGATCGGCGGCAGCGGCCTCGGCCATCTGCGCGCCCAGGTCGGAGAGTCGGAATCCGGGCAGGCGTCCGTAGAGAACGCGTTCGGGGTTGAAAACCTCACCGTGCCGCACGAGATGTACCTGACTGGCTACCACTCTTCCAGTGTACGGAGGGGGTACCCGCGAATACGCCGAGAGCCGGTGCGGCTAAACTTGACCGGTGACTCCGCGCATAGTGATCAAGAACCTGGCCGCCCTCTCCGATGGACCCGTGACGGTGTCCGGTTGGGTCGACACCGTCCGAGACCAGAAGAAGGTGCAGTTCGTCGTGCTGCGCGACGAATCCGGCGCGGTGCAGCTCGTGAACCCGCGCACCACGGATGCTGATGGCATCGTCGTCGCCGACGAACCGGCCACCACCATCTCCACCCTGTCTCAGGGCAGCTTCGTCACCGTAACCGGTGAGCTCAAGCACGACGAGCGCGTCAAGCTCGGCGGCATTGAGATCAAGCTCGCGACCCTCGAGGTCGTCACGGTCGCCATCCCCGAGACCCCCATCGCCGCCGACTCCAGCCTGGACAAGCGCCTTGACTGGCGCTTCCTGGACCTGCGCCAGCCCAAACAGAACCTGATCTTCCGTCTGCAGACCACCTTCGAGCACGCGCTGCGCACGTACTGGGTCGACAACGACTTCATCGAGCTGCACACCCCGAAGCTGATGGCCAGCGCAAGCGAGTCCCGCGCCGAACTGTTCGAGGTGGAGTACTTCGACACCAAGGCCTACCTCGCGCAGAGCCCGCAGTTCTTCAAGCAGATGGCCCAGTCAGCGGGCTTCGGCAAGATCTTCGAGGTCGGACCGGCGTTCCGCGCCGACCCGTCGTTCACCAGCCGCCACTCCACCGAATTCACCAGCATCGACTCCGAGATCAGCTGGATCGACAGCCACGAAGACGTCATGCAGCTGCACGAGGAGCTGCTCGTCGCCGGATTCACCGCCGTCAAGGAGAAACACGGCGACGAGGTCCTGGCCCTCTTCGGGGTCGAGGTCACCGTGCCCAGCACGCCGTTCCCTCGCATCCCGCTGGCCGAGGCCAAGGAGATCGTCAAGACCCGCGGCTACGAGGTCCCGCGCGACGACGACGACATGGACCCGGAGGGCGAACGCCAGATCGCCGCGTATGTGGCCGAGAAGTACGGGCACGAGTTCGTGTTCCTCACCGACTATGCCTCGAGCATTCGCCCGTTCTATCACATGCGTCACGAGGGCGACGCGTCGATCACCAAGAGCTACGACCTCATCTTCAACGGCACCGAGATCTCGACCGGAGCCCAGCGCGAGCACCGCATCGAGGTGCTCGAAGCGCAGGCGATCGAGAAGGGTCTCGATCCGAAGGAGATCGAGGGCTACCTGGACTTCTTCCGTTACGGTGTGCCCTCGCACGGAGGGTTCGGCATGGGCCTCGCGCGCGTACTGATGCTCATGCTGCACCAGGCGTCGATTCGCGAGGTCACCTACCTGTTCCGCGGCCCGACCCGCCTCGAGCCGTAAGTTCGGTCATCGAGCCGTGAGTTCCTGCTCGCTT
>JBBQDC010000118.1:0-8329 GCA_038319305.1 Actinomycetales bacterium
GGTCCCTCCGGTAATCTGGACTTCTCTGGAGGAGTGAGCTGTGCTTGAAGAGGAATACCAGCCGCGTCGGCAATTGCCCCGGCACCTGCGACCGACGCCCGCGGAAGAGGCGCCGTTCGGATTCACCATGCGTGAGGCCCACATCACCGATCTGCCGTATATCCGGGAGATCTACAACTACTACGTCGCCAACAGCACGGTCACCTTCGACGTCGACCCGATGACGCTGGCCGAGTGGCGCAGCAAGTTCTACTACCTGGGCAAGCTCGGGATGCCGTTCATCGTGGCCGTGTCCCCGGCCGGCCAACTACTCGGCTACGCGCTGGTCAGCCCCTGGAAGCAGAAACGCGCCTACCGATTCACGGTCGAGAACTCGATCTACCTCGGCGCGGCCTCCACCGGCAAAGGGCTGGGCCGGATGCTGCTCGGCGAGCTCATCGTGCGCTCGAAAACGGCCGGGCTCAAGGAGATCATCGCGGTCGTCGCCGACCAGGGCGCCGACGCGTCGATCAAGCTGCACCGCGACTTCGGCTTTGAGGAGATCGGTCGGATGGGTAAGGTCGGCTTCAAGTTCGACCGCTGGCTCGGCACCGTGCTGCTGCAGAAGAGCCTCAAGTAGGCGGCTGAGCTCCCGCTGGACTTACCCGGTGGCGCGGCTCAGGCGGCCGGCGGCGGTGACGACCACGCGGTGCGGCAGCCGCCCGCCGATGCCGGCGAGCAGCGCGTTGCGCCGGCCGCTGACCGAGTGCGGTGGAGTGGACGCCCGGTCGAGCGCGTCGAAGCTGGTGCGCATGACGTCGTCGACCGTGAGCATGCTGCGGAAGGCCGATGTGGTGCGCCCGGCGATGACGAAGAACTCCGTGCTCACCGGGCCAGGGCAGATCGCGGTGACCTTGAGCCCGGTGTCCCGGGTCTCGTACCAGAGTGCCTCGGTGTAGCTGAGAACGTAGGCCTTCGTGGCGGCGTAGACGGCCATCTGCGGCACAGGCTGGAACGACGCCGTGCTGGCCAGGTTGACCAGGGCGGCGCTGCCCGGCAGCGCCTGGGCTGTGCGGATCAGGCCGGGCAGCAGCGCGTGCGTGAGCACGGTCACCGACTGCACGTTCAGGGCCACCTGCTCCCATTCGCGCGCCGGGTCGGAGTCGATCACGCTGCCGTAGGTGCCGAAACCGGCGTTGTTGACGAGGGTACCGACGCTGATCGAACGGGTCTCGAGCTCGGCGACCAGCTCGGCGACGGCATCCGATCGGGCCAGATCGAGCGGGATCACCGTGCACACCGTGCCGTATTTTTCGGCCAGCTCCACGGCGAGGCCCTCCAGGAGTTCCTGACGGCGGGCGGTGAGTACGAGGTCAGCCCCGCGCCGGGCCAGTTCGTGCGCATAGCCGACCCCCAGACCGCTCGAGGCACCCGTGACGAGAGCGGTGGTTCCGATCGGATTGAAGACGGTATGGCGCATGGATTCAGGCTACTGGTCCCCGGGCGCGTAAAATCGAGGAATGACGGATGTTCTTCCAACCCTGCCCGAGCGCCACAGCGTGCTGCGCTCCTTCGCAGGCCACCTCGAAGCTGGCCCCGATGCCGTCTTCAACCGGCTCGTGGCCGCCATGGCCTCGGGAGCCGCCGACGGCGGTAGCACGCACACCGACCGGGACCGGCGCCTGCTCGTCGTGCGGCGCGGCTGGTGGTACCGCGGTGAGTACCAGGTGCTGCCCGAGGACGAGGCCGGGTCGCTCGTGCAGTACGAGATCATCAACGTGGCGCAGGTGGCGCCGTGGGCCGGGTCGTGGGCGGCGGCATCCGTTCTCCGTGCGTCGCCGCGGGCCTTCCAGACCCTGCTGACCGGGTTGTCCCGGCCCTGACCGGCCCTGACCGGGCCGGGTGCGCGGCTGACTAGGCTCGGGGGATGGCCGCTCCGCATGAACTGACCGCTCTCGAACAATGGCAGGCGCTGCAGCGCGGTGAGCTCAGCCCCACCGAGCTGACCGAGCACTACCTCGACCGGATCGAGGCGCAAGATGCCGGGCTCGGCGCGTTTGTGACCGTTTCAGCGGATGCCGCCAGGGAGCGCGCCCGCTTCGTCGAGGAGCACGTGCCGCGCACCCGGCCGCTCTGGGGGCTGCCGTTCGCCGACAAAGACCTGCAGCGGCGGGCCGGTGTGCCGGCCCGGTTCGGCTCCCGACTCATGCAGGACTTCGTTCCGGCCGAGTCCGACGACCTTGTGCGCGCACTCGATGAGGCCGGTGGTGTGAGCCTGGGTAAGACGAGCACGCCCGAATTCGGGCTGCCGTCGTACACCGAGCCCCTGTCCGGGCCGCCGGCCCGCAACCCGTGGGACCGCCTCCACGGTGCCGGGGGATCCAGCGGCGGGGCCGCCGTGGCCGTTGCGGCCCGGCTGCTTCCCTTCGCGCCCGGCTCCGACGGTGGCGGTTCGGTGCGGATCCCTGCGGCGGCCTGTGGCCTCGTCGGTGTGAAGCCGTCGCGCGGACGTGTGCCGTCCGCGTCCGGAATCGACGCGCTCGGTGGCCTCAGCGTGGCCGGGCCGCTCGCGCGCACGGTAGCGGATGCCGCCCTGCTGCTGGACGCGATGATCGCGCCACGAGGTGGGCATCCGCAGCACCTGTTCTCCCTGCGCGCCCCCGGAGACGATGCGCCTCTGCTGGCCGCGGCCGTGCGCGGTGAGGGCCGGTTCCAGATCGGCGTGATGACGACCTCCGCCTGGGACAGTTCCTATCCGATCGAGATCGGGCCGGAGGCCCTGGCCGCGCTGGCGGTGGCTGTCGACGGTTTCGCCGCCCTGGGCCACGGTCTGGAGGAGACCGCGCTCGAGCCCGACGACACGTATGCGCCGGCCTTCCGAACCATCTGGCAGGCAGGTGCCGCGGGGATCCCCGCCGACACCCCGGAGCAGGAAGCACTTCTCGAGCCCCTCACCCGCTGGTTGATGCACCGAGGCCGGGAGCTCAGCGCCAGGGATCTTGCCCAGGCCGTCGGCGCCCTGTCGACGTATGAGCGGTCGTTCATCCGCCAGCTGTCCCGGTTCGACGTCGTGCTGACCCCGGCCCTCGCGCTGACGCCGCGCCCGCTGGGCTGGTACGACGCGTTCGACGGGGAACGCAATTTCGCCCAGCAGGTGGCGTACACCCCGTTCACCTCGATGGTCAACGTGAGCGGGCTGCCCGCGATCGTGCTACCCGTGGCCGAAACCGCGGCGGGGCTGCCGATGGGGGTGCAGCTGATTGGCCGGCCGGGTGGCGAGGCCACGCTGCTGGCACTCGGCGCCCAGCTCGAACGCCGGCTGCGGTGGCAGCACCGCACCCCACCCGAGCCCGGGGCGCGCTAGCCGGGGGCGGAACAGCTAGACCCGCGGGGCCTTCGCTGCCGGACGCGACGGCCACCAGAATCGGTCGCCGGTGAGGAACACCAGCGCCGGCACCACGAGCGTGCGCACCACGAGCGTGTCGAGCAGCACGCCGATGCAGACGATGACGCCGATCTGGGTGAGAGCCACGACCGGCAGCACGCCCAGCACAGCGAAGACCGCCGCGATCAGGATACCGGCGCTCGTGATGACCGCGCCCGTCGACGACAGGGCGCGCACCATGCCCTCCTTCGTGCCGAACCGGATGCTCTCTTCCCTGGCCCGGGTGGTGAGGAAGATGTTGTAGTCGACACCGAGGGCCACCAGGAACAGGAACGCGAACAGCACCACGTTGGTGTTGAAAGCAGGGAATCCCATCAGGTTCTGGAAGATCCAGTTGGAGGCGCCGAGGCTGGCGAAGAAGGTCGCCAGCACGCTGACGATCAGCAGCACGGGAGCGACCAGGGAACGCAGGAGCAGGGCGAGAATGGCGAACACGATCGCCATGATCATCGGGATGATGAGGTCCTGGTCGGCCTGGGCACTCGTCTTGTTGTCGAACGCCGTGGCATCGGTTCCGCCGACCAGCGCCGCGGACACGTCGCCCGACGCGGCCGCATAGGTGCCGCGCAGCGTGTCGATGGTGGCGAAGGTCTCGTCGCTGCCCGGCTCGCTGGCCAGGGAGAGGTTCAGCCGGGTGAGCCCGTTCGCGCTCTCACCGGGCAGCACGGACTCGATGCCGGGGGTCTCGGTGGCGAGGCTCGTGGCCTCGGCAGCCGCGGCATCCGGAATCAGCACGATGGTCTGGCTGGTCAGGCCGGCGGAGAAGGACTCCTCCACGATGGCCTGCGCCTGCACCGACTCGGGCTTGCCGAGTAGCTGGTCGGCCTGCGACAGCCCCACGGAGGCCCCGATCAGGCCGAGGCTGAGGGCGCCGATGGCGGCGACGGATGCGGCCGTGATGATCACCGGGCGGCGCTCGACACCTCGGCCGAGGCGGGTCCAGAATCCCGGGCGCAGGTCGGCGCCGGGCAGATAGCGGGGGATGAACGGCCAGAACAGGCCGCGGCCGCAGACCACGAGGGCGGCCGGCAGCACGACCAGGGCGAAGATGATGGCGATGACCACACCGATGGCGCAGGCGAAGCCGAGGGCGCGGTTGCCCGACAGCTCGGCGAAGAGCAGCGTGAGCAGGCTGAGCGCGACCGTGCCGCCACTGGCGGCGATGGCCGGCCCGGCACCGCGCACGGCGGTGAGCATGGCGTCGTTGCGGTTCGAGGTGCGGAGGAGTTCCTCGCGGTACCGTGCCACGAGCAGCAGTGCGTAGTTTGTGCCCGCACCGAAGACCAGCACGGACTGGATGCCGGCCACCGAGGGGTCAAGGGTGATGCCGAACGGCTCGGCCAGGGCACCCACAACGACCCCGGATAGGCCGTCCGCGATGCCGACGACGACGAGCGGAACGATCCAGAGCACGGGGCTGCGGTAGGTGACGATCAGGAGCACGGCGACGACGATCACGGTGACGAGCAGAAGTCGGAAGTCGGCTCCGGCGAAGGCGTTCGTGATATCCGACTGGAAGCCGACGGCGCCGGTGACGTAGGCGTCCAGGCCGCTCGGCAGGCCCGTGGATGCGGCGGCACGGATGTCGGTGGCCGTCTGGCCGATGTCGGCATTGGCCTGGTCGGCATCCAGCGGCACAATGCTGATGGCGGCCTTCCCGTCGTCGCTGAACCGCGGCATGGTGGCCTGCGGGGCGATCGACTGGCCGGCCAGACCGGCGGCACTCCCGGTGATGGCCGTCAGGTCTGCCTGGGTCAGGGTGGTGCCGCCTCTGGTCCAGACCACGATCGCGGAGGCCTGCTCGGCGGACAGGAACTCGGCGAGGAGGGCATCGACCTGAGCTGCCTGGCTGGAGGTCGGCAGTCCTGAGATCGGGAACTCTTCGGAGTCGTCGGAGGGGAGGAGCGAGAAGAGCAGGCCGACGGCGACGATCGTGCCGACCAGAACGATCCAGGCCGTGCGCCGACCGGTGATGAACCGCTGAATCGCGAGCAAAATATTCCTCCAATAAGCCTTATTGCTAGGCGTCCTAGCGATATCCGTATTAGTATGTCCTCTATGGAAGAGGGTCGCAAGTTTGCGCCCGGCTGCGAAGCTGGGGCGGTCGACGTGCCCGCACGCGGTGAAGGCCGTGATTCCGGCGTGCCGGAATCGGGCCGAATCGGCTTCCAGCTGCACGAGATCGCGCACCTCTCGCGCTCCTTCGAGCGCCAGGTCGGACAGGCACTTGAGGTGAATACCACCGACCTGTCCGCGATGGAGCACCTGATCCAGGAGGGGTCGCTGACCCCGGGGGAGTTGTCCCGCCTCCTGGACATCTCCACGGCGGCAACCACACTCGTGGTGGACCGGCTCGTGGCCCTCGGTCACGCGCAGCGGCATCCGCACTCGTCGGACCGGCGCAAGGTCGTCGTGGTGCCGGCCCAGGAGTCGGTCGCGCGTGCGTTCCAGCAACTGTTTCCGGTGATCGGGGGAGTGGCGGCGGTCACGGAGCAGCTCTCCGACGACGAACGCAAGATCATCGAGGCTTTCCTTGCCCGGGTCGTCGACGTCTATCACTCGGCACTGGGCTCGCCTTCCTGAGCGTGCAACAGTCGGCCGGCACCACGCTCGAGGCTTGAACTGTGTTTTGATTGACTCAAAACAACTGTTAGCGTGGGCGCATGACGGAAACAGAGCGGATGCGGGCGGCTGAGCCGTCGCACGTGCTCGCCGACAGCATCCGTGCGTCTGGTCTCAAGGTCACCGCGCCTCGCCTAGCGGTGCTGCGGGTTCTCGACCGGGCGCCGCACTCCACCGCGGAGCGCCTCTTTGCCACGGTTCGTTCCGAGCTGCCTGGCACCTCGCTTCAGGCGGTTTACGGAGTGCTCGCCGCCTTCACCGTCGCCGGGATCGCCCGCAAGATCGAGCCGGCCGGCTCCCCGGCGCTCTTCGAACGCCGGGTCGGCGACAACCACCACCACATCGTCTGCACTCGCTGCCGTGCGGTTCAGGATGTCGACTGCGCCGTGGGTGAGGCACCCTGTCTGACGCCCTCGAGCGCCTCCGGTTTCACCGTGCACGCCGCCGAGGTCACGTACTGGGGTCTCTGCCCCGACTGCCAGGCGGCGCTGGTCCCCTGACGCTCGACCCACACACTTTCCATTCTTTCCACACCTGCACCGCTGTCGAACAAAGGAGCACGATGACTATCAAGCCCACCACCACGCAGACGGGAACGCCCGTCGCCAGCGACGAGCACTCCCTCACCGTCGGAACCGAGGGAGTCACTGCCCTGCACGACCGGTACCTGGTCGAGAAGCTTGCCCAGTTCAACCGTGAGCGCATTCCGGAGCGCATCGTGCACGCCAAGGGTGGCGGAGCGCACGGCGTTTTCGAGGTGACCGGAGACGTCTCCGCGTACACCCGCGCCGCCGTGTTCCAGCCCGGCACGACCACCGAGACGCTGCAGCGTTTTTCCAGCGTTGCCGGCGAGCAGGGTAGCCCCGACACCTGGCGCGACGTGCGCGGTTTCTCGGTGAAGTTCTACACCTCCGAGGGCAACTACGACATCGTCGGCAACAACACCCCGGTGTTCTTCATTCGCGACGGCATCAAGTTCCCCGACTTCATCCACTCGCAGAAGCGCCTCCCGGGTTCCGGCCTGCGCGACGCGACCATGCAGTGGGACTTCTGGACGCTCTCTCCCGAGTCCGCGCACCAGGTCACCTACCTGATGGGCGACCGCGGCCTGCCGCGCTCCTGGCGTGAGATGCCCGGCTTCGGCTCGCACACCTACCAGTGGATCAACGCCGCCGGCGAGCGCTTCTGGGTGAAGTACCACTTCACGTCCAACCAGGGCAACGTCGAGATGGAGGGTTCGGAAGCCGAGCTCATCGCCGGCGCCGACGCCGACTACTACCGGCGCGACCTGCACGACGCCATCGAGGCCGGCAACTTCCCGTCCTGGGACGTCTCGGTGCAGGTCATGCCCTACGAAGACGGCAAGACCTACCGTTTCAACCCGTTCGACCTCACCAAGGTCTGGCCGAAAGCCGACTACCCGCTGGTGAAGATCGGCACGCACACCCTCAACCGCAACCCGCAGAACTTCTTCGCGGAGATCGAGCAGGCGGCATTCTCGCCGGCCAACTTCGTGCCCGGGATCGCGGCAAGCCCGGACAAGATGCTGATGGCGCGCATCTTCTCCTACCCGGACGCGCAGCGCTACCGCGTGGGCACCAACTTCGCCGAGCTGCCGGTCAACGCGCCGAAGGCTCCGGTGAACAACTACTCGCAGGATGGCGCGGCTCGCCACCACTTCAACGGCCCTGAGGCGCCGAACTACGCTCCGAACTCGCTCGGCGGCCCCGTCGCCGACCCGCTGCTCGCGGCGGAGGGCGGCTGGGAGAACGACGGCGAGCTGATGCGCGCCGCGGCGAAGCTGCGGAGCGAAGACAGCGACTTCGGCCAGGCCGGAACGCTGTACCGCGACGTCTTCGACGACGCCGCCAAGGCGCGGTTCCTCGACACCATCACGGGTGCCATCAGCGGGGTGGAGCGCCCCGAGGTGACCGAGCGCGCCATCGCGTACTGGACCAGCGTCGACGCCGACCTCGGCGCGAAACTGCGCGCCAACCTCGCGACCTGGGCCGAAGCCGACCTGCTGGCCGAGGCCGCAGCCGGATACGCCGCCGAGTAGCAGCACCGCAATACCGCAGAACGCCCGGCCTCCTCGAGGTCGGGCGTTTCGTGTTACACGGTGGTGCGGCTGTGCTACTGAGCGGCCCCGGCCAGCACGGCGGCGAGGGCTGCGCGCAGCCGGGCATCCGCTTCGATGGCGACCTGTTTGATCTCCGGCTTCGCGCTGAGCTGCGCCATGATGGCCGGGTCGAGGGCCTCCACGGTGGTTTCCCCGGCCCCCGC